>JALFST010000016.1 GCA_022779285.1 Peptoniphilaceae bacterium | reverse complement strand
GCTGTTTTTCCCCGTGGAGAGCCAATCATACTGCGAGGCGTCCGCTTGCGCCATTTCTCCTTCACAGGGGCGGCGTTTTCGGGAAGGATGGCGAGCGCTTCGTCGTTTTTTGCCGGGTGCGGAGAGCCGGAATTCGTTGGCAACACGGCGTACGGAGGATTCGCTGCAAGAGAGGGCAGATTCCGTTTGCAGAATTTCGCTCGCATGGGCGAAGTTGTAACCTTGCAGGTCGGTAGTCAAAAGATGAGCAATTTGTGTACGGATCTCATTCGGAATTCGATTGGAAGGGCGCCGGCCCGTGTTTTTGTGGATGATCGCCTGTTCCTTTTCGGTGAGGTAAGCTTTCTTCTTACGCTGAATGGTATGCACACTGAGATGCAGCATTTGTGCTGCTTGTCGGTTGGTCAAAAGTCCGTTCGTGAGTGCTGCCAGGACATTGACTTTTTCAAGTTGTTTTCTTGTCAAAGTAATCATAGCCTTTCTATTGTATCTCAGGGGGGTGACAAAATCGCTGAAGTTTTCTACTATGACAATATCGCTGACGGTTAATAATTTTAGGATTCGGAGATTGACAAATGAGAAATCGTCCTTTATACTATTTTAGTCTATTTGTGGTGGATATGGCCTAGCTGGTTAGGGCGCCAGATTGTGGCTCTGGAGGTCGAGGGTTCGAATCCCTCTATCCACCCTTTTTTTGATTCTTTTGCGGGAATGGCGGAACTGGCAGACGCGCTAGACTTAGGATCTAGTACCTTTGGTGTGGGGGTTCGAGTCCCTTTTCCCGCATAGCAGAGCCGAAGGGCTCTTTTTTTATGCATATTTTGGGACAGTTTTCAATTTCATGGATATCGGCTAAAATAAGAACAGCTATACAATGATGGAATGAGGAGTACGAGTATGCAAAATGCAAGAGTGTCTTTTCTGTGCCAATGGGCAGAGCAAGATGATCGTGTGCGCTCAGTTGCCTTTTCAGGAGAGCGGGTCAATAAGGCGGCAGTTTTATACCCATCAGACCCATATTGCCTGACTTTTGGAGTGACAAAGCCGGAAAGCTTCGTGCAGGAGACGGATTGGGAGCAGGTTTTTCAAACGGCTCTTCTACAGAAGGACAGCGTCGGAGGAGAGCCGCTTCAGATACGCCTGCTCTTTGATGATCTCACGCGGATCGACATCTCAATTGTATCTTCGGAGGAGATGGCGGGTCTGATTGAGCGGGATACCTTGATGCGAATACGATTTGATAAGGACGGGATTTTGAATGTGGAGACGCAGCCGACGGATCTATCGCACCGGACTGCCCGACCCACACCGGAACAATATCGGCTTTGGTGCGCCACCTTTTTCAAGGAGGTCACGGATGTGGCTCTTTCCTTGCAAGAGGGAGAGCTTTTGCCCGCACAGCGAGCGCTGGATCGCGCACGTAAGCCGCTCATCAAGATGACGGAAGCGGCGGTGGCATCGACAGCGGAATATCATTTAAACTTCGGCCCCGATGATCGGAATCTGAAGGCATATATGGATGCAAAGGAATATGATCATTTGATGCGCTCCTATGCTTTCTCCGATATTGATCGCATCTGGGATGCACTCTTTCAGTCCTGTATGCTCTTTCGCAGGGCGGGCCTTCGTTTGGACGAAACGGGAGATTTTACATACCCGCGTAAGATGGACGTCTCGATTATGCAGCATTTTCGGACACTATGGGAGGAATCAAGATGAAGAAAATCACATGCTGGCTACTGGCATTCTCACTCTTCGCGGGAATTTTTGCGGTCAGTCCCGTATTCGCTGCAGAAGCAGAGGAAAATGCTCCGATTACTCTTTCCGAATATGCGGGAGACACGGCGGAGCAGCATCGCTCCGCATTTACCTATTATGATAATGTGCCATCTTTTTTGATCGGAGATCCGGCATCCGGTAAGGTGGTTTTGGAAAAAGGAAGCGACATTCCCGGCGGAATCGCATCCATGACAAAAATGATGACCTACTATATCGTGAAGGAGGATATCGCTGCAGGAAAATATGCGTTGACCGATTCCGTAACGATTTCGTCACATGCCGCATCGATGAATGAGGCGGGCTTCTCCAATTACGGGCTCAAAGCAGGGGAAAGCTATTCCGTGGAAAAATTGCTTTCAGGACTCATGGTGGTCTCCGGAAATGATGCGGCAATCGCATTGGCGGAAAATGCAGGGGGCGGATCCGAGCAGGAGTTTGTGGCGAGAATGAACCAGACTGCCGTGGAATTGGGCATGACGAAATCGCATTTCATCAATTCCAGCGGGATCACGGAAAATGGGGAATACAATATTTCCACAGCGCGTGATATGTTTTTATTGGCAGCGAATATTGTGCGAAAATTTCCGGAGGTCAAGGATTATTCCGCGATCAAACGTCTGGATGAGCCGGAACGCTCGTATTCTCACGCATCGTCCTACCTGGATTTTATTGAGAAGCTCCCGGGAACCAAGGGCATCAAGACGGGATATACAGAGGAAGCGGGAAATTGCTTTACCGGACTTTTTGAGGTGAAATCCACTGTGGACGGCTCTACATTTGAAATTGTTACGGTGCTCATGGGTGCCGCAATCAAGGATGCCCGTTGGAGAACAACCAAGGAGCTGGTGGATCTGGCCGCCGGTACATACACCAATCGTATCGTTGTGGATGAGTCGGTGCCCGTGACCAAGTATGAAATTCCGAACGGCTCGGAGGAATCCGTAGTGCTGTATCCGCAGCGTTCTTATAGCACCTTTACCTATGCGAATCGCAAGTTCACGGTACATTATGAGATTACACCGGGTATTAAGGCACCCACGACGCTGGACACCGAATACGGAAAAATCACGGTATCACAGGACGGCGAGGTGATGGACACAATTCCGATTATTGCGAAGGATCAAACAATTCGAGCGGGACTCTTTACGCGTCTGCAACGTGCCGCCTCTCAGATTTTTATTTTTGTCACTTCATTATTTTAAGAGAAGGCGGTTTCGAGAGCGGTCATTTGCCATGACCGCTTTTTTGACGAAAAAATTTTGAAAAAAATGTAAAGAAAGAGCCGCGGAAGCGGCTCTTTCTCTTTGACGTCGCCAAGGGGATTTGAACCTCTGACACCACGCTTAGGAGGCGTGTGCTCTATCCAGCTGAGCTATGGCGACAAGACGCAATGGATTTATGCCCTGATATTGTATCACTTTGTTATAATAAAAGAAAATCAAAGGGGGTATTATGAAAGTATATTTTGCTGCACCGCTTTTCAGCGAAGGAGAGCAGCGGTTCAATGCATATCTGGCGGAAGCGATTCGCAAGGCCTATCCCGACTTGGATATGTATGTGCCGCAGGAGCAGGACGAGATCAATGATAAAACAAAATATGCAGACAGTAAAATGATCGCTCAGGTTGACACCGACCAGGTGATGGCAAGTGACCTGATGATCGCTGTTTTGGACGGCTTGTCCTTGGATTCCGGCGTTGCAGCGGAGATCGGAATTGCGTATGCAAAAGGAATTCCTGTCCTGGGTCTTTTTACTGATGTTCGCCAGCAGGGAGCGGATGTTCCGGAAAAAATCGAGGCGTTGCGGGAGGTGGCGGAGAGCCAATTTCCCTATATTAACCTCTATGTCATCGGCTTAATCAAGAAAAACGGAGAGGTGGTCCGGTCCACGAAAGAACTGGTTGACATAATGAGGCGTTACGTGGAATAATTATTAACATGGGTGAAAACGTTTTATAAACGTTTGATAACGTAAAAAAACAGGAGGAAGATATGAAAAAGTATGATACGAAGCACATCCGCAATTTGGCGTTCGTCGGGCATAGCGGTTCCGGCAAAACAACCTTGTCGGAATCGCTCCTCTACCTTACGAAGGCCATTGACCGTCCCGGACGCATCGAAGACGGGAATACGGTTTCTGATTTCGATAAAGAGGAAATCGCACGCGGCATTTCCATCGGATTGAGTGTTCTGCCCACGGAATGGAAGGAACACAAGATCAACCTGTTGGATGCTCCCGGATATTTTGACTTTGAAGCACAGGTGCTCGTCGCTCTGCGTGCGGCAGAAGCGGCGCTCATGGTCATCGATGCATCCGCGGGAATCGAAGTGGGGTCAGAAATCTATTGGAAGTACATGGAAAAAATTTCTTTGCCTCGTATCATCTTCCTAAATAAAATGGACAAGCCCAACGTAAACTTTAATCTGCGCGTGTCGGAGCTGCATCAGCAATTCGGCAAGAAGGTTGTACCTCTTACACTTACCCTGGGACAAGGGGAAAACTTTGAAGGACTCATCGATATCATTGACCGGAAAGCTTTTCGTTATGACGGATACAAGGCGATCGAGATCCCGATTCCTGAGGAACGCCTCAGCGAGGTGGATGTGGCCTATGATGAAATTGTAGAGCTGATCGCCATGACAGATGATGCTTTGATGGAAAAATATTTTAATGGGGAAGCTTTTACTCAGCAAGAAATTTCAGAAGGCATGACAACAGCCATGCTCAACGGATCGGCAGTGCCCCTGATTGCAGGCTCGGCAATTTCCGGAGCCGGCTTGGATCTGCTCATGGACTGCATCGTCAAATACATGCCGGCACCGAATGATCCGCGTGCCAATTCCGGATTCCGCCCCGTTGAAGGGGAGCCGGTGCAGATGGATGCCTCGAAGCCGATGAGTGCGGTAGTCTTTAAAACGACAGTCGATCCTTTTGTGGGCAAGATTTCCTTAGTCAAGGTTGTGACGGGAACCGCGAAAAAAGGGGAGAGCCTCAAGCATTCGCAGGGCGGCACGGTAAAGCCGGCAGGCATGTTCTTCCTGAGAGGCAAAGAGCATATCGATACCGATGAAATCACGGCAGGCGATATCGGCGCCTTCTCCAAGCTTGAGGACGTGGAAACGGGAGATACGTTGACGGCAAACGGGTATTCCTTTGAGTACAAGAAGGTTAAATTCCCATCCGCGACCCTGACATATGCGATTGCCGCGGATTCTAAGAACGATGAGGATAAGCTCAGTCAATCCTTGGCAAAGCTTGAGGAGGAAGATCCCACCTTCATCTTGGAGCGCAACAAGGAAACCAAGCAGCTCTTGATTCACGGGCTGGGCAATGTACAGCTGGAATCGATGATGGATAAGCTGAAAATTTATTACGGCGTAAATGTACACCGTGTGCCTCTGACGATACCTTATCGTGAGACCATTCGAGGAAAATCGGATGTTCAGGGGCGTCATAAGAAGCAGACGGGCGGAGCCGGACAGTTCGGCGATGTATGGGTGCGCTTTGAGCCGATCGAAGAGGGATTTGAGTTTGCAGAGGAAGTTTTTGGCGGTTCCGTGCCGAAAAACTATTATCCGGCCGTGGAAAAGGGATTGGAGGAGTCCCTGGATCATGGTCCGTTGGCGGGATATCCGGTTACCGGCATTAAGGCGACTCTCTACGACGGATCCTATCATCCCGTGGATTCGAATGAAATGGCATTTAAGATTGCGGCGGCGATTGCCTTCAAAAAAGGAATGGAGGAAGCGCATCCCATCCTGCTGGAACCCATTGTCAGCATGAAGATCGTCATCCCCGATGAATTTCTTGGAGATGTCATGGGGGATATGAATAAACGCCGCGGACGGATTCTGGGTATGGAACAGAATGAGGACGGAGATCAGGTCGTGAATGCGGAGGCTCCGATGGCGGAGGTTTCCGAATATGCAATTGATTTGCGCTCTATGACGCAGGGAAGAGGATTCTTTACCCAGGAGTTCAAGAATTATGAGGAAGCGCCTGCGCAGGTTGCGGAGGAAATCATCGCGGAAGCGAAAAAAGCACAGAGCGCGGAGTAGGAAAACGAAACGGAAGGGCTTTGACAGAGCGCCCTCTCCCATGTATAATAAAGAAGGAATCCCATCGACGGATCGGTGGGATTTCCTTTTACAAGTAAAGGTCAAAGTAAGTCAAAACAGAGCTGCGTGATGCGGCGAACAAGTGGGTAAAAGGAAAGAAGAATCAGCAATCGCGCAATAGAAAGAAGAAAACAATGGCAGGATTAACCAATCGGATTACCGATTTTCTAATGGAAATGATGGAAGAAAATGCCGAGGGAATGATTGAAATCGGAAGAAATGAGCTCGCTCAGAGATTTTCGTGCGCCCCATCCCAGATCAACTATGTTTTAACGACTCGTTTTACACCTTATAACGGTTATTATACAGAGTCGAGACGTGGCGGATCCGGATACATCCGCATTATTCGTCTGGAGCGTTCTCCCGAGGAAGCGGTTGGAGACTTGATTCAATCTGCGGTCGATACGGAAATCACCTCAGACAAGGCAAAAAGCCTATTACACAGTTTATACGAGCAAGGCATATTGGAGAAGCGGGAGTATCACATTATGAGTCATGCGGTAGATGACCGGTCTTTTCGTGCGATCCCTCAGGAAACGCGAAATTCTGTGCGAGCGGATGTTTTAAAGAATATGCTCATTGTTCTTTTACGGTGAAAGGAGAATATTATGAAATGCGATTTTTGCTCCAACGATGCCAATATTGAGTTGGCAATGATCATAAACGGTGAGACAAAAAAGATACATCTTTGTTCCAAGTGTTATAAAGAACGCGTCACGGAAATGATGGATCAATTGCCTGAAATTCTTAAGGATGAGGCGATGGGCGAACAGATCCGCGAGCTGCTGAAAAATACGGATCCGGGAAGCGCCTCGATGCAATTGCTGTCTAATGAAACCGTCGGCAAAGAGCTGGGTGAACTTTTTTCCGGAGGCGATATCACGGAGGAAAAAAAGGCACCGTCGAAGAGTGCGCGCGAGTATGCCTTTGAGCAGCAGAGGCAGCAGCTGAAAAAGAAACAAATGGAGCTTTCCCTGCGTATGCAGGAGGCGTTATCGGCTGAAAATTATGAACTGTGCGCACAATTGCGTGATGAAATCGAACACGTGGGGGATCAACTCATCCTCCTCAACGATGAAAGGAAAAATCCGTATGGAGTATAACAGAACCACCGTACAGCAGCTCCTGCAGGCAGCTGCTGAGGAGAGCTTTTCCCTCAATCAGGGGGTGATCGATTCTCAGCATATTCTTATGGCGATGATGAAGACCGGCGGCGTAGAAACCGAGGCTTTGACAAAGGCAGGAGCCAATTATGCGACCTTGTGCAAGATCGCAATGAATAATGAGGATGTGGAAAAGACGAGCACACATCCCGCGCATCTCTCTTCGTCCGTGAGAGCTCTGTTGGATCAGGCGCGGCAAATTTCCCAACAAAATGGAGAGGCGACTCTCTATGCGGAGTATGTGCTTTTTGCAATCCTAAACGACCGGTCCAGCTTTGCTTCCGTAATGTTGACGATTGCCGATGTTGACAAAAAAGTGATTTATCAGAATCTGGTCAATTCCATGCAGAAAAACAAGTCAACAGATGAGAAATCCAATCTCAAGCGCTACGGAAAGAATCTCAATGAAGAAGCGGAAAAGGGAAAAATCGATCCGGTCATCGGCAGGGATACGGAGATCAATCGCGTGATTCAAATTCTTTCTCGCCGCACCAAAAACAATCCTGTGCTCATTGGAGAGCCGGGTGTCGGCAAAACGGCCATTGCGGAAGGGCTTGCTCAGCGCATTGTATCGGGAGAGATTCCGGATATTATGCGAAAGAAAACCGTATATTCCATCGATATGGCGTCGATGGTGGCAGGGACAAAATATCGCGGCGATTTTGAACAGCGTCTCAATGAAACCATCAATGAGCTGCTGGAGCGGGATGATGCCATTGTCTTTATTGATGAGCTGCACACGATTATCGGTGCAGGAAGCTCCGAAGGATCCTTGGATGCCTCCAATATCTTAAAGCCGGCATTGTCCAAGGGAAAGCTGCAGATGATCGGAGCGACTACGATTGATGAATATCGCAAGCGTATCGAGAAGGATGCCGCGCTGGAACGCCGTTTCCAACCGGTAGTGGTACGGGAGCCGAGCAAGGAGGACACAAACGCGATTTTACGGGGATTGCGTCCGAAGTATGAGGAATTTCATCATGTGCATATTACCGATGAAGCATTGGAAGCGGCAACAGATCTGACAGATCGCTATCTCACGGACCGTTACTTGCCGGATAAAGCCATCGATGTCATTGATGAGGCGTTGGCACGAGTCCACGTGGACTCTTTTGTGGTCCCCGAGGAAATGCGGGAAATGGAAGCACAGCTGCAAAAGCTGGAGGAGGAAAAGACAAAAGCCGCATTGACGCAGGAATTTGAACGTGCCGCCGAGCTGCGCGATCAGATTGTTCAAATCAAAGAGAACCTTCGGGCCTTTCAGGAGGAGAACAATCGAGAGGAGTCCGAGTGGCCGGAGATCAATTTCGAAAACATTGCTTCCATTGTATCGCAGTGGTCTCATGTGCCCATTACGAAGCTGACCGAAAAGGAAACCGATAAATATCTGCATCTGGCCGATAATTTAAAGAAAGCGGTGATCGGACAGGACTATGCTGTAGACACCATCGCTTCGGCGCTTAAGAGAGCGCGTGTCGGACTGAAGGCGCCTGATCGCCCGATCGGAAGCTTTATCTTTGTGGGACCGACGGGAGTCGGGAAAACCTACCTTGCCAAGCAAATTGCGGAGCAGCTTTTCGGCTCCGAGGAAAACATGATCCGCATCGATATGTCTGAATACATGGAGCGATATTCGGTATCCCGCCTTGTCGGTTCCGCCCCCGGATATGTCGGATATGAGGAGGGGGGACAGCTCACGGAGGCGGTTCGCAAACAGCCCTACTCGGTTGTGCTTTTTGACGAAATCGAAAAGGCTCATCCCGATGTTTTCAATATTCTTTTGCAGGTTCTGGATGACGGACGGCTCACGGACAGCCAGGGAAGGACTGTGGATTTCCGCAATACGGTGATCATTCTCACCTCCAATGTAGGAGCTGCCAGACTGAATCAAAGCAATCGCCTTGGATTCGGAATGGAAGAGGATGTGGTGCAGGACGAATATGAGAGGATGAAAGACATTGTGCATGAGGAGCTGAAGAGCACCTTCCGTCCGGAGTTTTTAAACCGTCTGGATGATGTCGTCGTTTTCCATAAATTGAGCGAGCATACCGTGGACACGATCAGCAAGCTGCTTCTCAATGAGCTTATGAATCGTGTACATCAGCTTGGATATGCTCTGAGCTTTACAGAGGAAGTAGCGCACTATCTGGCCAAAGAGTCATATCAGCCGGAGATGGGAGCACGTCCGCTGGAAAGACAGATTCGCACAGAGGTGGAGGATTTGCTTTCCGATCAGATGCTGCGAGGCAAGCTCCGTAAAGAGCATGCATATCGTTTGGAGATGGATGGAGAAAAAATCGTAGTGCGGGATATGCAACAGGAAACGGAGCCGTCCGAAAAAGAAAAGAAGGCGGAGGAACTCGCCGGATAAGGAGAGGCTATGGCGAAACGAATACGATACGTGTGTTCCGAATGCGGCCATGTGGAGACCGGATGGACGGGACGTTGCTCCGCATGCGGCTCCTGGGGGACTATGGAGGAAACGGTCTACGACACGTCCGCCTCAGCGGCCAAAAAAAGTGCAACAGCACGTGTTGTGGAAAGAGCGGTCTCCCTTCCGCAGGTTTCCCATCAGCACTCTGAGCGACTGGACACGGGCATGGAGGAATTGAATCGTGTGCTGGGCGGCGGACTGGTTTCTGATTCGGTAACGATGCTCACGGCAAGACCGGGAGCGGGCAAGTCCACTCTGCTTCTTCAGGTGGCCGGAGAGCTGGCATCCCGCGGCATTCGCACGCTGTATGCCTCCGGAGAAGAGAGCGCCTCACAGATCAAATCTCGCGGGGAGCGTATCCTGAAAAATTTATCCGAAAACATCTATTTGATTTCTACGGATTCTATGGATCAGGTGGCAGAGGAGTGCCGGACACTGCATCCCGCGGTCCTTTTTCTGGATAGCGTACAGACGATGCGTCTGGAAGAGCTTCCTCAGAGACAGGGCTCTCCTACACAAACGGTACAGGTAACCTCGGCGGTCGTCGAGCTTTGCAAGGATGCCGAGCAGCCTATGGCGTGCTTTCTTGTGGGACATATGACAAAGGATGAGACAATGGCAGGTCTTCGCACCCTGGAGCATCTGGTGGATACGGTATTGTATCTGGAGCAAGGGACGGACGAGGGCTTGAGACTGCTGCGCTCCACAAAAAACCGCTTCGGTTATACCGGAGAAATCGGCCTCTTTCAAATGACAAATCTCGGTCTTGAAGAGGTGAAGGATCCGTATTCGATGTTTTTGACAAAAAGGAAAAATCCGGTGGACGGGTCGGCGGTATCCCTGCAAAAAGAAGGAAACCGCTTGATTCCAATCGAAATCGAGGCTTTGGTATCGGATAGCAGAGAGCCTTACCCGATACGCATCGGAGACACCTTGCGGCGAGATGATTTGAATACCCTCATTGCCATCCTTGAACAGAAGGCGGGAATCGCTTTATACAATAAAAATGTGGTGCTCAAGGCGACAGGCGGTCTTTCCATTCGTGAAAAAGGGTGTGATTTAGCAATCCTGGCGGCAATTGTTTCTTCTGCAAGAAAGGAGCCCATTCCTTTGGGATGTGCTTTTCTTGCAGAGGTCGGACTGACGGGAGAGCTGAAACGCGTTGCGGATATGGAAAGACGTCTTATGGAGCTTGCTCGTCTGGGGTTTGATAAAGTGGTGATTGCGAAGGAGCATGAAAAAACTGCAAAAAAAATAGAAAAAACATATCAGCTTGAGGTAATTTGCGCTTCCACGGTTCAAGAAGTGTTTTGTCAAAAAAAGTTCACTCAAGTATAATGATTAATAGGGGGTGAGATCCATGTATAAAATTGGGGACCGCGTGATATATCCTATGCAGGGCGCAGGAAAGATTGTAGCGATCGAAAAAAAAGAAATTTACGGACAGATTTGTGAGTTCTACATTCTGCAAATGCCCATTGCCAATATTCGGATTTCCATCCCGGTCAAGAATATTGACAGCAAGGGGATACGCCCGGTGATGTCCAAAGAGGACGGACGGAAGGTGCTTGAAATTTTGCGCTCGGAATCCACGCATATGTCCGAGAATTGGAGTCAGCGCTATCGGGAAAACATGGAAAATCTCAAATCAGGAGATCCCTTTGAAATGGCGGAAATTATCCGAAACCTGCAGATTCGGGATATGGAAAAAGGTCTTTCGGCATCGGAAAAGAAGATGCTGAGCAAGACCAAAAAAATGCTGATTTCGGAGTTGATCATTGCCGGCTCAATGTCTGTAGAAGAAGCCAGCACGCTCATTGATGAAGCGATCACCATGGATGAGGATGAAATTATATCCGACGAGGAAGAAAGTTGAAAGGGTTTTCATGAGGACACTGATACGTGCGCTTTTTAGCGTGATTGGAGTCGCCCTGGGTGTTGCGACAATCGCCATCCTACAGAGTCTTGATTTGCTGAAAGCTCTTTCCCCGGGGTACGTGGTGGCGGTCTATATTTTCTCGGGAATTATCGGATTTATTCTTTTTTATTTGATTGCGCCATCCATCTTCCGCGGAATGCGAAAATTAATGGACGCGACATCGCGACGCATGGAAACCGTTCCGTTGGATCAGGTAATTATCGGAACAACCGGGATGATCGTAGGACTGCTGATTGCCGGCATCATCAGCAATCCGATTTTACAGCTGAGCATTATACACTTGGGAAATGCTATCGGAGTCATCCTTGCGGTGCTGATTTACATATTTCTGGGATCGATGGGCTGGCGTCTGGCGCTTTCCTATCGAGAGGAAATCTTGGGCACCTTCCATCAATTAAAGGATGCCATCGTAAAAAACGGCGGCGAGCGCCGAAAAGAGACGGACTCTCATGCCGAAAAAGCGGAATCGAGAGCTTTCAAGAGAAAGCTGCGAAAATACGCGGATGCAGGAGAGGATTTGGATATAGAGTCCATTCCGAAAATTCTGGACACCTCCGCGTTGATTGACGGACGAATTTTTGAGGTGATTCGAATCGGCTTTCTGGACGGCCCTTTCATCATTTCCCATTATGTTCTTGAAGAGCTGCAGCACATTGCCGATTCCTCGGACGTGCTTCGCAGAGAGCGCGGACGGAAGGGACTGGATCGAATTCATGAGCTGCAGGCGCAATTCGGCTCGCAGGTGATCATCGAATCTTCTATGGTTCGCGATGCGCGGGAGGTTGATCTGAAGCTGCTTCTTCTTACGAAAAAATATCGCGGTGCGATGGTTACGACCGATTACAATCTGAATAAAGTGGCATCGGTTCAGAACCTGCGTGTTTTGAACGTCAATGACCTGGCTAATGCGCTGAAGCCGCCTGTCATTCCGGGCGAGCATCTGATGATCAACATCATCAAAGCAGGCAAGGAGCCGCGTCAGGGCTTGGGGTATCTGGAAGACGGCACCATGATTGTGGTTGAGAACGGCGGAAATTCAATCGGAAAAAATATGGATACGGTGGTCACCTCCGTTTTGCAGACGTCTGCAGGAAAGATGATTTTCACCCGTATTCCGGAGTAAAAAAATCCTCATAGACTGCGGGGAACCGCATCTATGAGGATTTTGATTATCGCATCGGAACAACACCTGTGGTTTCCTGCATGGAGTTTCCGGCGGGATTTTGCGATGCCGTGATATCCAAGGCGAAAAGAAAGCCTGAGTGCTCAAGCGGGATCAGTACGGGAGGAATATCCCAACCTCCGCCGGCACTTTTGGAACCAATGATTGTGGCAAGGTGATTGAGCTGACAAAAATCGGCAAAGGTTTCAGCCGCACCGCTTGTGGTTTCATCAATTTGAATCTGCACGGGACGAGCGGCAATCGCATCCTTAGAATCAAAGGAGACGGTAATGCGCTTGCTGTAGGCCAGGTCCGAGACGGCATTTTGAATCGCCTGAGGAATCAGCATGGAAATCGCCGCTCGACGATCTTCCAGATCAAAATGAGGCATGGTTTCCTTTAATGAGAGATAATCAATATAATCATCAAAGCCCATGGGAAAATAAATTTCCGTTGTGGCGCCTACAGCGCCCTTGGCAAAGCAGGGAAGAATATTTTGTGTCCAATACTCGATGGATGTGCCGCTCGTATTTCTCAGATCCAAAATGATGGTGGATTGTTGAGAGGCCTGTTCAAATAGATTGCGAATCAGCGCCTGATGCTCGATTAGATCACGATCCTCAAAGCTGAAATTGGAGATCACGGCGGAATGGCTGCTGGCCTGGATGGCCAGAGTGGGAACAGAAGACGGGTTGCTCTCCGAGGCGGGCTTCTGCTCGGTACTGCTTTGCTCGGAGGAAGCGTTCTCGGAATCGGCGTTTTGGGGAAGGCTCATTCTTTGATAGCGATCCTGTACACGCGGATTCTGTATGGCGGCGGCATAGGCACCGCCGGCTTCATAAAAGCCGTGGCCGACATTTTTTTCCAGAAGACGATATTCCGGAAGCGTAATCATATGAGATTTCGGATCTCCGAGTGCATTCATGATTTTTTCCAGCGCGGCAAAGTATGCATCATCATTTGTGGTTTCTAACGCTTCCTTGCGCAGAGTGTTGAGCGTTTGCGAAAAGGTTCCGTCCTGTTTTGATTTGGAATTGATGCGGGGCGCACGAAGAATCATTTCCACAAGCCGGTCCAGATCGGCTTGTTTTTCGGCTTTGGATAAGCCGCGCCCGGAGGTGTCGGAGACAGCCAAAGCATCCAACACATGCTCGTTGGCTTCTTGGCGCAGAGAGGGAATGCTATCCGGAACGGAGGTGAAAAAGGTGCGACGTATCCAGCGTACGCCAACCCAAATAAGCCCTGCAGCCAGCAGAGCAAAAATAAAAAAAGCGAGGCGCCGTCTTCGGCGCATTTTCTTTGTATGACGAATTTGAGCAAGGCGTTTTCTTCGACGCAGTTCACCTTCTTGAATTCGTTTCACAAGCTCTTTTTCGGAATCGGGTAATTTGGACATATATCCTCCTGAGTTGTTATTGTACCATACGAAAAGCGCGTCTTCGAGGATAATCAATCATGGAAGCATTGAAAAATCTGAAAAGGTTTTCAATACCCCCTTTACATTTTTGCCGTTTTTGATTAGAATGAATTGAAATGAATTCATAAATCGAAAAATTATGGATTCGGACAGATGTTGACGGATTCAGTAATGGGAGGTATGTATGAAAAAGATGACACAAGCGAACCTGCGCTCGGCATTCGGAGGAGAATCTCAAGCACGCAATCGTTATAATATTTGGGCTGAAGTTGCCGGAAAAGAAGGTTTTCCGAATGTCAGGAGATTGTTTAATGCTACGGCAGACGCGGAGCGCATTCATGCGGCACTTCATTTCAATGCCCTTAAGGATGTTCACGGGGATTTTGATGTTACGAGCGCTGCCGGCTTCGGCGTAGGCACCACATCCGAAAATCTCGAGGGCGCAATCGGCGGTGAGACCTTTGAGTTTACGGAGATGTACCCAGCTTATATCGCAGTAGCGGAGATGCAGGAAGAAGCGGGTGCGGTTCGTGCAATGCGTTTTGCAATCGAAGCGGAGAAGGTTCATGCCAAGATGTTCGGCATCGCAAAGGATGCTGTGGATCAGGGAAAAGATCTGGAGGTGAAGGATCAGGTTTATCTTTGCCCGATCTGCGGTTATGTAGCACTGTCCAATGAAGGAAAGTGCCCGATTTGCGGGACGGATGGTTCCAAATTCGTTGCATATTAATTGATTACGCAAGGCATACTGGGTAGACATTGGGGGATCTTATGGAAGAGCGGAAGATACAATTGGAGAATGCTGTCGGCTTAATGGGCCGACCGGCGGCAAATTTCATTTCACTGGCGCGGTCTTTTGTTTCCGATATCTATTTGGAAAGAGACCATAAAATCTATAATGGAAAATCGATCATGAGCATTTTAAGTATGGGCGCCGGCAGGGATTCGACCGTAATTCTCCGTATCGAAGGAGAGGATGAAAAGGATGCCGCAGAGCGTCTGGATCACTATCTGACCGAAGAGATCCTTCAAATCTGAACCCGCTTGAACAGGCTTTGAATCCCCGAGAGATTTCTCGGGGATTTTTTCGCGGGGATTTTGGAACAAAAAAACGCCCGATTTCATGCTACAATATCGGAAGGGAGGTGCCTATGACGTTTTTTCGCAATTTAACTTCGCTGCTTACGACGTTTCAGGTAACGGACTTGATCGACATTCTGGTCATCTCTGTTATTGTTTATTACATTATTTTATTGGTTAAAGAAACTCGCGCGGAGCAATTGATCAAGGGCTTTATTGTGATTTTAGTCTTTGCGCAGCTGAGCGAAGCCTTAAATTTATACACGGTGCACTGGGTGCTGTCAAATCTTATGACCGTGGTGGTGATTTTGATTATCGTAGTGTTCCAGCCCGAGCTGCGCAGAGCGTTTGAGCGTCTGGGAAGATCTCGAGGCTGGCTGTTGAATTTTGCCAACAATGAAGATAAAAAAACGGAATCGCGCATAGAAGAAATTGTACGCGCGTGCATGTCGCTTTCGCGGCAGAAAATCGGCGCACTCATCGTATTGGAAGGAAATACCGGTTTGAATGACATCATTGAATCCGGTACGGAAATCGACGGATATGTGACAGCGGAATTGCTGATCAATATTTTTATTCCGAATACGCCGCTTCATGACGGTGCGGTCGTGATTCGGAATGACAAGGTGTTGGCAGCCGGTGTTTTTTTGCCTCTCACGCAAAATATCAATTTAGACCGAGAGCTGGGCACACGCCATCGTGCCGCTTTGGGCATCAGTGAACGATCGGATGCGCTGGTGGTGGTCGTTTCAGAGGAGACGGGGCTGATTTCCATCTGCTCGAATGGAGAGATCGTAAGGCATCTGGATGAACAGACCCTGCGAGACATGCTCAACGACTTTTTTACCGCGGATCAGCCTTTGAATTTTCTGGATCGCTTCTTCGGCAGCTTTAAGAAGGGAGGCTCCCATGGAGATACTCAAGCATAATTGGAAATGGAAGCTGGCATCCTTCATTATAGGAATTCTTTTATGGAGTTATATTACAGCGGGCGTCAATCCTTCCCAGTCGACGACAATTTCGAATATTGCGGTCGCATTCGAAAATCAGGACAGCTTGGCGGACCGCAATTTGCAAATCACTCATTATGAGCCGAATAAATTGACTGTCAATGTGGTAGGAAAGCGAAGCGCCCTGGCCAATTTACAAAACAAGGACATTGTTGCTTCGATTGATGCGAGAGATCTGACGGAGGGGGAGCAGACCGTGACCATCAACTACAACGTTCCATCGGCTGTGCTGATCGGCGCAACCTCGGATACGTCAATTTCTATTGTAGTGGAAAAGGTGGTTCAGGAGGATCGCCCGGTTGTCGTAACAACCACGGGAACACTGGACAGCAATTATATTTTGGAAAAGCTCACCACGACTCCGGAAAGCATTACTGTATCAGGACCGAAATCTAAAGTGAATCAGGTTACGGAATTGCGTGTCATGTTGGATCAAAGCACCTTGAATCGGGACACCTCGTCGAATCTGCAGGTGGTGCCGGTTGATGCGGAGGGAAAAGAGGTTACAGATGTGAAGCTTTCTCTTTCATCGGTCAATGTGGCGGCATCGATTTCCAAGCAAAAAAGCGTACCGCTGGAGATGACTCTGAAGGGAACGGCACTTCCCACAATTTCGATTCAGGATATCAAGCTCACACCCAAAACGGTATTGATCAAAGGGCCGGTGGCGGATATTGACGCCATAACGGTGATCAAGACCAAACCGCTGGATCGGGCATCGGTCACCAAGGAGGGAACCTATTCGATCGGTTTGGAATTTCCTGAGGGAATTCGTCCGGTCAATGAAGAGGACCGGACGGTGCAGGCGGATATCAGCATACAGGTGGCAGAGCCGCCTGCCTCGCCTGCGGAGCCTGTGTCTCCATAAGAAAAAGGCGCCTTCGGGCGCCTTTTCTTGTGGTTTTTTGTCAAGAGAAATGAAAACTATATGATTCGCAAGGTTCCTGCAAAGGTATCGCTATCGATGATCAGATTGGTGCGTGTGGGAACCTCACCGTTCATTTGACCTGCGGAATAATAATGCTTTCCGTTGACGATGGCGTGCCAGTCCTCGGGGATGGCAATCGTCAATGTACCGAAAAGAACGCTTGTACGAATGTGCACCTCCGATTCGAGTGTCAGAACGCTGCGCAGATCCAATTCCACTGTGGAGAAGACGACACTGATTTCTCCGCCGGAAAAGGTGTCCGATCGATAGATGCGCTGTTCCTCGGTGAAAAGAAAGCTATCCTCCAATACATCGCGATCCTCATAGAAGGCTTTGCGTTTTTTCGAGGAGACCGACTCATTTTCATTGATATAGACATCGGATTCATGCTCCGTCGAGGGTCTCTGCATAAAGGTGTGTCGATTCGCACCGAGAAGCGAGCTGAGTCCGATGAAAATCATTAAGAGACTGAACAGGATCACACCCACATTTCCGTGAAGAATATTCAGCAGCACGAGCTGAATCAGAATGCCGAATACGATGAGAAAACAGGAAAATCCGCGACTTTTTTTCTTTCGGAACAGCCGTACAATTCCGTAGCAGATCACTAAAATCGGCCAATATCTTGAAGAAATCGCAGCAAAATCCCATCCGAACAGCTCACTTAAGAGGAGCAGGCCGCCATAAACCAAGAGCAGAATTCCAAAAAACATGTTCATCCCTTCTTTCTTTAAAGGTAGATTTAGTATAAACGCAAGATTTGTATGCATTGTGGGGCATTTTCAGGGAATCGGGTTGGGGAAATGCCGGTTCGTGGTATAATGATACAACCGAATTTAAGACAAATAATAATATAAGGAGGAAGGCATGACAACGCCTGTCGTACGCTTTGCACCCAGTCCAACGGGATATCTTCATATCGGAGGACTTCGTACAGCGCTTTTTAACTATTTATACGCTCGTCATTATGATGGAAAATTCATTTTGCGTATCGAGGATACAGATCGTACGCGCTTTGTTGAGGGAGCGCTTGAAAATCTGATTCAAATGCTGCAGTGGGCAGGCCTGGATTATGATGAAGGCCCCATTCTGACGCCGGACGGCCTGAAGCAGACCGGAGAAAACGGTCCTTATATTCAATCAGAAAGGGTGGATGCGGGGCTTTATCGCCGTTATGCGGAGCAGCTGATTGAGGAGGGCAAGGCCTATTATTGCTTCTGCAGTGAAGAGCGCTTAGATGCTCTTCGTGAAGCGCAGAAGCAAAGGAATGAGACGCCTCGTTATGATGGACATTGTCGTCATTTTACATTGGAAGAAGCGAGGGCAAGGGCAGCGAAAGGCGAGCCGTATGTGATTCGCATGAAACTGCCCGCCGGTCAGGATATCACCTTTCATGATCAGATCAAAGGAGACATCACGATCAATACGGACGAGATGGATGATCAGGTTTTGATCAAATCGGACGGATTCCCCACCTACCATTTTGCGGTAGTGGTCGATGATCATTTTATGGGAGTTACGCATGTTGTGCGCGGCGAGGAATGGATTACCTCGACGCCGAAGCATATTTTTCTTTATCGTTGCTTCGGCTGGCAGGCTCCAACCTATGTACACCTGCCGACCGTGCTGGGAGAGGATCATAAAAAATTATCCAAGCGCAACGGAGATGCCAGCGTAGAGCAGTATGTGGCAAAGGGATATCTGAGAGATGCGTTGATCAACTATATTGCGTTGCTGGGATGGTCTCCGAAGAGCAATCAGGAGCTGCTTTCCCGTGAGGATCTGATACGGGAATTTGATTTTGACAGAGTTTCCAATACGGGCGGAATTTTTGATGTCAAAAAACTGAATTGGATGAATCAGGAATATATCAAGAGGATGAAGCCGGAGGACGCTGCGGAGCAGGTCGAGAAATTCCTAAGAGGAGCTCAGCTTGTTGATGATACGACAGACCCGGAAAAGATTGCGCGCGCAGCAGCGCTTTATCAGAATCGAATCGAATATTTTCAACAGGTTCCCGATATGATGCGTCACCTTTTTGTGAGTGCTGAGGAGCTGATATATCAGGAGGAAGCCCGGGAGGCATTGAGCACACCGGAGGCGGCTCGGACGGTTTCCCTCTTAGAGGAAAAACTGAAGGCCAATGAAATGACGGAAGATTTTGCCAATGGGGTCGTCAAGGAGATTCAAAAAGAAACGGGCATTCGGGGCAAATCTCTTTGGTTTCCTATCCGCGCAGCGGTAGTGGGAGAGACGTCCGGTCCCGATTTCGGACAGACGATGCTGATCTTAGGAAAAACGGAGACCCTGGCGCGATTGAAACGCGCACAAAAGGAATGGATGTAATCATCATAATAAGAAAAAAGTTCAGAGATGAGGGAAAATGAAGATTTATAATACACTGAGTCGAACAAAACAGGAATTCCAACCCATTGAGAAGGGAAAGGTCCGTATGTATGTTTGCGGTCCGACCGTATATGATTATATTCATATCGGGAATGCCCGTCCGCTTGTCGTCTTTGATGTCATGCACCGTTATCTGCGCTGGCTGGGATATGATGTGCGCTATGTGGTCAATTTTACGGATATCGATGATAAGATTATCCGTCGTGCCGACGAGGAGGGCGTTGATTTCCATGAGATCTCGGAGAAATATATCCGGGCGTTTCAGGAGCAGGCTCGTTCGCTTAATTTATTGGAAGCGGAAACCATTCATCCCCGAGCAACAGATATGGTGCAACCGATTATTGATTTTATTCAAGGGCTTGTGGACAAGGATGCGGCATATGATGCGGAGGATGCGGTTTACTTTCGTGTCAGCATGGACAAGGATTACGGGAAGCTTTCCGGCAAAAATATTGAGGACCTCCGGTCGGGCGCGCGAATTCAGGTTAATGAAAAGAAGCGGAATCCGTTGGATTTTGCGCTTTGGAAGAAGCAAAAGCAGGAAAATGAGCCTGCATGGGACAGCCCGTGGGGACCCGGAAGACCGGGCTGGCATATCGAATGCTCGGCAATGTCAAAGGAAATTCTGGGAACCACTCTGGATATTCATGCGGGTGGATCGGATCTGGAATTTCCGCATCATGAGAATGAAATTGCACAGTCGGAGACGCTTACCGGACAGCCCTTTGCTCATTATTGGATGCATAATGCCATGATCACCGTTTCGGCAAAGGATGGACAGAAAGAAAAAATGTCGAAATCCAAGGGCAATTTCTTCATGTTAAAGGATATTGAAAAGGACTATGATCTCATCCTGGTGCGCATGTGGCTTCTTTCTGCGCATTATCGTTCGCCCATCAACTTTTCAAGAGAGGTGATGGAGCAGACGAAAAACGGATATCAGCGTCTGATAAACGGAAAGCATAATATGGAGCGTCTGTTGGAGAACGCGGAGGAGCATCCCGTCTCCGCGGCCGAGCAGGAGATTCTTCAATCCGTGGAAGGACATCGTCAGCGCTTCCGGGAGGTTATGGATGATGATCTGAATACCGCGGATGCACTCACGGCGCTTTATGAAATCATTCGTATTGCCAATCAAAGCCTGAATGAACAAAGCAGGAAGGCGGCGGTGAATGCGGTTTATCAAATCTTTATGGAGCTTTTCGGAGTATTGGGTCTGGAGGATCGCAGTGAAGCCGTGCTGGATGAGGAGATTGAGCGGCTCATCGCCGAGCGCAGCGAAGCAAGAAAAAACAGAAATTTCCAACGTGCCGATGAAATCCGTGAACAATTGAAAGCAAAAGGAATTTTATTGAAGGATACTCCGACCGGTGTGACTTGGTCACGAGAATAGGAGAAGGAATGGATAATTATATTTTTGGGCGCAACTCTGTGATCGAGTATTTGAAAACGGACCAGGAGGCGGAAAAGCTCTTTATTCAAAAAGGACAAATGCGGGGAGCTATGTACCGCATCATTGCGCTGGCAAAGGAGCGAGGACTTCTTGTGGTGGAAGCGGATGCCAAAAAGCTGGATCGATTGGCAGAGGGGCAAAATCATCAGGGAGTGGTGCTCATGGCGCAGGATTATGCGTATTCCACCTTGGATGAAATCCTGCAGAATGCCGAACAAAAGGGACACGATCCTTTCGTGATCCTCCTTGATGAAATCACGGATCCCCACAATTTAGGAGCGATTATTCGCAGTGCGGAATGTGCCGGCGCAGATGGCGTCCTGATTCCGAAGCATCGGTCTGCCGGCGTTACCTCCGTAGTGCATAAGACATCCTCCGGTGCGACGACCTATATGCGAGTTGCCAAAATCGCAAGTGTCAATGCGACAATTGATCGTCTGAAAAAGGAAAATATATGGATTTACGGAGCAGCGGGAGAGGCAAAGCAAACAATTTGGGAAACGGATTTTTCCGGAGGCGTCTGCCTTGTGATCGGAAATGAGGGCAAGGGACTGTCACGCCTGACAAAGGAAAAATGTGATGTTCTGGTCTCCATTCCTATGCAGGGAAAACTGGATAGTCTCAATGCATCGACGGCAGCCGGCATCATCATGTATGAGGTGCTGAGAGGCCGTTTGAAGAAGTAAATTCAGGCATCGTCTGCAACGCGCTTCACGGATCAGGGTGTCAGGGAGAAAAATGATGGAATCGACAATTATCTGCAGAGAGAGGGTGTACCAGCAATGGGGAAGAGTGAGCCGGCTTCGAGAACAGCCGGTTACGATTCGGCTTGCGGTTCATGCCGCTTCAGATCAAGGACGCAATCCTTCTGCTTATTATCTTGTAGTCACGGGATTCTTCAAGCTGCTTCAGGATTTGGATGTGATCAGCTATCGGCATACCGTGACGGAGGAAGGGCTGGTTTTTTATTTGAAAGTCAGGGAATCTCGCAATGTGGTTCGCAGTTATCTCGCAAGCCTGAGAAAGAAACATATACTGGCTTCCGCATGGGAGATTCATCTCGTGGAATCCGCACGCTATGTGGCATTTCCGTATGATACGCCCCTTTTGACGGAACAGGAAATCCAGAGCCTCACATCTCTGCATATCTCTATGGGATCCCGTCCTCTTCGTTTTTCCAAAATGTTTTTATATGCGGCGCTTTCGGCATTTGGCAGGGAGCACGGATATGGAAGCTGCGTCTTTGACCGGGCGGATGCAAGGGAAGGAACGGATTTTTACACAATCCTGCAAGGCATGGAAATTCTGCAGCATGCTTTTACCGATGTCGATTTTTCCAGAGCCTCTTCTTTACAGCAGCTCCGCGAGATGGCAAAGCCTGCCGAAGCTGCTCTTTACCGCGTAGGCGGAGAGCGCTTTTTCAAGGAAATATTTTTTCAGTCGATGCTTCTTGCCTGTGCTTATGAAAAAAAGATTCCTTTTGATTTTGTATGTCCTGTCATAGGCACCATGACTCAGGAAATGGAAAAAGGCTTTTCCGGAGCCGATTTTTCCGACGGCTCCGAGTCCTATTGGTCTTCCGGGTCCGACAGCATTCGCAAGGTGGTCATTCAGGGCTTTCAGCCGCTGGTGGAAATTGCCGTGCCTTTTTTTCAAAAACAAAAGGATTCGGACGATCGAACGCTTTTTTTGATGACACAATGGGAGGATACGACGACCATCGCCGATTTGACCCGGGCGCGATACCGGGAACTGCAAAGAGTTGCGGAGATGGCATTAAAAAGCCGAGCTGTCGACCGAAAGCAGTTCAATGAGCTGTTTTATCGAAACGGACTGGTATGTAACGGATTGCAGGAGCTTTATATTGTGACGGAAATTCTCCTTTGGATGGAGCGTGAGGAATAAAAACCTGGCAGAAAGGATATCGTAACCGTTCCCGCTTTAGCGGAATCGGAGCTGCTCGAAGAGAATCCTTTCTGCCGGGCTTTCTTTATTTTTTTTGGTATGTGCAAAATGTATAGGAATAGTGCGGGGGCTCCTCCGCGATAAACGGGCCTTCTTCTTTTTCCAATTTCCATGCGCCGGAGATTTCCGGAAAGAACACATCCGCCTCAGGGAAGACGGCATCGACTATGGTGAGATGCAAAACATCCGCGTAGGGAAGAAATTGCCGGTACACCTCTCCGCCGCCGCAGATCAGAACCTTTTTTCCCTCCCTCTCGGCATTCTGAATCGCCTGAAGAGCTTCAGACAATGAAGAAAGGCTTCTGATGCCGGGAATTTTCAGTGAAGAACGTGTTAAGATCCAATTTTCACGATGGGGCAGACCCTGCGGCGTGGGCAGCGAGGCCAAGGTTTTCCGTCCGTAGATTACGATATGGCCCCGGGTCAAAGCCAGAAAATGCCGGAGATCTTCCTTGATTTTTACGATCTGATTCTCGCCGGCGCCCAAAGCATTGTTGCGATCCATAATGGCGATCATTTCCATATGCATCCTCCTTTTTCGATGGATCCGATCCGAGAAAACAATGGTCATCGGCCGGTCATCTTAAGCAGTGTTCCAGCAAGTGTAAAAAGAAAACCTCTCTGATTCGACCGGAAACAGAGAGGTTTTGAATCCACCCTCAGAGACTCGAACTCTGGACACCCTGATTAAGAGTCAGGTGCTCTACCAACTGAGCTAAGGGTGGTTAAGAATACCGAAATATTATAGCGTTTGATGCCGCCTTTTTCAAGTCCTGCTTTGAAAAACAAAACTGCAGCGCCTGACGGCGAAAGCTGTCTACCGGGATTGAACCGGTGACCTCAGCCTTACCATGGCTGCGCTCTACCTGCTGAGCTAAGACAGCGAATAACGAATATATTTTAGGAGATTTTATCGGTGCTGTCAACCGAAAACAAAAATTTTATTAACCGTCAGCGATATTGTCATAGTAGAAAACTTCAGCGATTTTGTCACCCCCTGAGATACAATAGAAAGGCTATGATTACTTTGACAAGAAAACAACTTGAAAAAGTCAATGTCCTGGCAGCACTCACGAACGG
>JALFST010000039.1 GCA_022779285.1 Peptoniphilaceae bacterium | reverse complement strand
TTTTTGACGATATCCATCAAATCCTTGCCCTTGTTCTTGTCGAAGCCGGGCTTCATGTTCTTTTTCACCCACTCGCGAGCAATCTGAAATTCTTCCTCATCGTAAATTTCAAGCTTCATACGGCGTAAAATTTCAACCATCGAAACCCATTCCGAACGAATCCCAAGATACTGCTGCATGAAGAGCGCATTGGCATCCGATCCGGCAATGCCCATTGCAATGGCCCCGATATTGACATAGGATTTATTCTTCATTTCGCCGACTGCCACAGCGGCACGAGCAAAGCGAAGAATCTTCTCCTCGACATCCTCCGGAATTTCTTCCGTATCGGCATCCTGTACCTCCTTGCCGTAAATTGAGAACGCCGGCAATCCGCGCTGTGCATATGCAGCCATAACCGCAGCTAAGTAAACAGCGCCCGGCCGCTCTGTCCCATTGAATCCCCAGACCGCTTTCACCGTCAGCGGATCCAGATCCATAGTTTCCGTTCCGTAGCACCAGCAGGGGGTAACCGTCAAAGTCGCCACGACGTTTTCCGTCGCAAATTGATCATGACAAAGGCCCGACTCTGCCGCACTGCCGATCGTGGTATCGGAAATTACACACTGCACCGGCGTTCCATCCGCATAAAAACATTTGGATTCAATCAATTCCCTGGCGCGCTGCGCCATTCCCATGGTCTGTTCTTCCAGGCTTTCGCGTACGCCGCCCCATCGACCATCAATCACAGGACGAATACCAATCTTCGGATAGCTCATCAATTCCTCCTTTTTGCTTCATAAACTTCGATTTCCACACTTTTCATTGCAATTTCACGCAGACGAGCTGCGTCGTCTTCCTTCATTTGTGCTTCCAGCTGGGATAAGACATTTCCAAGCGCCGTTGCTTCGGACGGTCCTGCCAGTACTTTTATCTGCATGCCGTCCGCAATCATCTGGTTGAACAATTTCGAGCGCGAACCGCCGCCCATAACATGAATTTGGCGGAAAGTACGTCCCAGCACCTTCTCCAGCACGTCCCTCAGGTCCGCATATGTTTTTACCAATGAAGCGTAAATAATTTTAAAATAGTCCGTTTTCTTTTCAGGCACCGGTTGATTGTTCTTCTTTAAATGCGCTTCCAAATCACCGAAATAATCGTCCGACTCCTGCCCAAGCAGCGGATCACTCACATCGATCAGCGGCACGGTATCCGGGGTATTTTCGACCAGCGCCGCAATTTCATCGAAGCTGTAGGTTCTCCCCTCTTCTTTTTCGAATGCATGCCGCAGCTTCTCAATTAAATAGAGGCCGGTGATGTTTTGAAACACCATATTGCGACCGGCGTAGCCGGTTTCGTTGGTTAAGGAATTCGCGTAGGCTTCCTCGGTCAGCACCGGCTCTCGGGAGAAGCAACCCATCAGTGACCACGTGCCGCTCGACAAGAAGAGCGTTTCCTCGTCGTCATAGGCCTTGGTCATGTAAACGGCGCTTGCCGTATCGTGGCTTGCGACTGACAGAACATTGATATCGGTTCGGCGTAATGCCTCAAGCCTCGAATTCGCCGTCGAGCCGACACACATTTTATTATCAATCGGCTCCGGAAGAATCGCGGATGCCAGTCCCAGCCTTTCTACCAAGGGCTTATTCCATTCCTGTGCTTTCAGGTCATACATTTGTGTTGTGGAGGATATCGTTCTTTCAGCGCGCTTGGCTCCGCACAGGTAGAAATTCACGAGATCCGGCATCAAAAGCAACGTTTTTGCCCGTTCGACAATATCCGGCTCCAACATCTGCATGGTTTTCCATTGGAAAAGAGAGTTGATCGCGAGCAGCTGATTGCCTGTTTGACGAAACAGCGTATAGCCGTCCGTTTCCTGCAGCAGTTCCTGATACCCTTGTGTAAAACGCGGATCGCGGTAGCTGTGCGGCGGCTGTATAAGCTCATCATTCTCATCCAACAGTCCAAAATCCACACCCCAGGTATCCACTCCGACACTTGCTACATCCGGATTTTCCCGGATGGTCTTGACGATTTCCCGTAAAAGCCCATCCCAATCCCAGAAGCTGGCCCCATCCTTCTCGACAATGCTATGCGAGTAACGCATGACCTCCTTCATCCGGATACGGTCATTTTCCAGCCATCCCAGGATGCCGCGTATCGATGTTGCTCCCATGTCAATTGCTAAAACTTTATTCACGCAACCTCCTTTCTCCTCTATTTCCGATTCGTGATCAAAGGGCTGTTTTTTCTGTGCAATCGTTTTTTTCAGTTTCCGAAAATAACCGGGAATTTTGGCATCCCGGTCACCTTTCTCCAAGTGCTTGCAAACCGCTTGAAAACGAATCCTTGTTCAAATCTAATATAATTCAAAACAACAAGCCCCGCAAGGATGAACAAATAAGTTGAAATTCGTTCACAAAACTCGCGATATCTGTTCAGTTTCGTTCAGTTTCGTTCAACTCGCTCTCCGTTTTCGGCCAACGCATTTTTGCCTGCGTCTCGGCATCAAATTCCTCCCAGTTGTCCGGCTGACGATCCGTGAGAATCAGATCCACCGCACTGAAATCCGCCAGCTTAATGAACGCTTCTGAACAAAACTTAGAATGATCCACCATCAGGATGGAGCGCTTCGCATTGCGAATCATCGTCGATTTAATCACCACCTGCTGCTCATCGGCTTCAAAGAGTCCCTCCGAACCAAGACCCATGCAGGAAAAAAAACAAATCTCCGCGCGGTATTTCATCAGAAACTGAGCCGTATCCGATCCGATCAGCGAATGCGAATTGTGCTTGAGCAGTCCTCCTGCACAAAAAACACGGACGGAATCCGCATTCATCAAGGCAATCGGCACCCGAATCGAGTTGGTCACCACTACCATATTTTTGCGCACGCTCAGCCAATTGCAAAGGTAGTATGTTGTTGACGAGGAGTCCAAATAGATTGCCTGACCGTCTTTTAAATACTCGGCGGCCATGGCTGAAATACTCTGCTTCTCCGCCTTGCTCTGTTGAAACCGCACCAGCCCCGATACCTCGGCTGTCGTCGATGAGGCCAGCATGGCGCCTCCTTTTATACGACGTACGACACCGGCCTTTTCCAGGTCGATCAGATCGCGTCGAATCGTAGACAGCGAAGCGTAAACCGCAGACATGATTTCTTTGTTGGTCACTGCTTTTTTCTGTTTCAGCAGCTCCGTGATTTTTTGAAAGCGCTCTTCAGGGATCATATATCTCTCCAATGTACAGGTTCTCATTGAAAGAAGAGCCGGCCTTCGGCAGCCGGCTCTGAAACGATTCGATTATGCCATCAATTTACGGAACATCTCAATGACCTGTTCCTTCGTTGCTTCGCGCGGATTTCCCGGGTAGCACGCATCGTTTAATGCGTCGGTTGCCAGCGTATCCAGGTCTTCTTCACGGATCTTCTCGTTTACCGTCGGAATCCCGACATCCTTCGAAAGCTGCTTTACGGCGTTAATCGCAGCATCGCGATATTCCTCCTGAGACATCTGATCAACACCTTCCACGCCCATTACGCGTGCAATTTCACGATAGCGTTCGCCCGAATAATCGCGGTTGAATTCCATCGTAATCGGCAAAAACATTGCGCAAGCAACACCGTGCGGCGTGTCATAATGTGCGGAGAGCGTATGCGCCATCGAATGGTCGATGCCGAGGCCTACGTTCGAAAATCCCATGCCGGCAACGTATTGTGCCAATGCCATGCCCTTGCGGCCCTCCGGGTCGTTCTCGACGGCCTTGCGCAGGTTCTTGGAAATCAATTCAATCGCCTTCAGGTGGAACATATCGGTAAGCTCCCAGGCGCCACGCGTTGTGTACCCCTCGATGGCGTGTGTCAGAGCATCCATGCCCGTTGCCGCCGTCAAGCCCTTCGGCATTGAGCTCATCATATCCGGATCGACAACAGCATAAGCAGGAATATCATGCTCATCGACGCAGACGAATTTGCGCTCCTTTTCAGGGTCGGTAATGACATAGTTAATCGTAACCTCTGCTGCCGTGCCTGCCGTTGTCGGGACGGCAATGGTCTTGACCGCATGATTCTTTGTCGGCGCTACGCCCTCAAGCGAACGAACATCTTCAAATTCAGGGTTCTCAATAATAATGCCGATCGCCTTTGCGGTATCCATCGAGGATCCGCCGCCGATGGCGATAATCGAGTCAGCGCCCGCTTCTTTGAACGCCTTGACGCCGTTTTGTACATTTTCAATCGTCGGATTCGGCTTAATGTCGGAATACAGCGCATACTCAATGCCCGCTTTTTCAAGCAAATCCGTTACCTTTCCGGCAACACCGAATTTGATCAGATCCGGATCCGTTGCCACAAAAACCTTGGTAAAGCCTTCACGCTCCGCAATCCCCGGAATTTCCCCGATTGCCCCGCTCCCATGATACGAAACAGTGTTTAATACAATACGATTGGCAGCCATGATTTCCTCCTTAATAATATAATAGTGTTTACTACGTTTATAGTTTAACACGTGACCGATTCCGTTAAAAGAGTGGCGCGATAAATTGCTTTTTGTTTAAATTTGTTCACAATTCTCCACAAAAACACTCGGCATTTGGGCAGCCCCTGCAATGACCTCCGGCATTTCAAAATCCCTTGAAAATACCCGATGTTCACTCCAAATCCAAAAATCCGGTGTTCTCTTTTCCTCCTCTTCCTCCATAAAACATCGCTTTATGAAAAGTCATTTTACCTCATACCCCGGCCATATGATTCAAAACCGTTCACCGGAAGCCGCGAGATCCGCCATGCCCTTGGAGCGTCGTCAAGGCTCTGTGGAAAATAGAACGGAGCTCAAAAAGAAAGCAACCGGAGAATTGAATTCCGGTTGCTTTTCCTGTCCATGATTTTCCGATGACGACAATGGTTTTCACAGACTGATTTTGAACCGGGCCGGTTCATCGGTTCGCAGCGGATACGTTCATCCGTTGCTTTTGAAAACGCCTCAAAAGAGCAGACCGTATCCAAGCACGGTGCGTCCGATTGATGATGGACTTACTTATCCGTTTTTCCCCAACGATCTTTAAAATAATAGGCTGCCAGCTTCGGTTTTCTATCCCTTGTAAAGAGTCCCTTCTTATTTCCCTGAACTCGCATAAGGCCCTGACTTGTTGCGAAATCCGCAAAATTCCAGACCTGCTCTCCGCAAAAGTTCCTGCATGCATCGACGACCTCATGATTCATCTTGTAGTATTGCACCTGATATTCCTCCGTCCACATGGTAGGAGCGGTATCGTGAAGTCCCATAACCGTATCTGCACCGTATTCCGTGAGCATAAACGGCTTGCCAAGGCTGTCCCAGTACCCAAACTCCTCCGCCATCGCCTCTTTTGCCTCTTCCAAATCTCCACCTGAAAAATACCATCCATAGTATCGGTTGAGACAAATGACATCGGAAAGCTTTGCCGTGACGTCCTCCTTGTAATTTTCCATTTGCACACTGACGATTGTGCGAGGTCTTTTCTGCGGATCAAGCTCTCTCACCAGATCATAGAGAGGCTTGAAATACTCATAGGCCCCCTCTGCAGAGGAATCGGATTCATTGGCAATGGACCACATGACAACGCAGGCATGATTCTTATCTCTGGCAATGACGTCTCTCAGTACTTCCTTATGATGTGCAAAGGTTCTGATCCCGCCCTTTTCCGTCGGAGCAAAGGTTCCCACCTTCTCTCCGGCCTTAAAATTGGCGCGTCCTCCGAAATTTAAGTGAATTCCGACAGCCGGCACCTCATCGATGACCACAATGCCTTCCTCATCACAAAGATTCATCATCTCCTCACTATACGGATAGTGGCTGGTTCGGAAGGAATTGGCATTCTGCCACTTCATCAGTGAAATGTCTTTTTGATTCATGGCCGGATGGAATCCTCTTCCATTGGGAAATGTGTCCTCATGTTTTCCATATCCCTTAAAATAAAACGGCTCGGAATTGATGAAAAATTTTCCATCTCGAACCTCTGCCGTTCTGACTCCATATCTTTCCGTATAGGTATCCTCCCCGAATTTTACAACCACATCATATAAATATGCGGCAAGCGGCTTCCAAAGATGCGCATTTTTTATTGTAAATTCTCCTTCGGGTCCGATCGCGTCAGCAACCTTTTTTTGTTCCTGATCATAGACCTCAATTCTGACCTCCCCGGCTCCGACCGTCCGGACTTTATACTGAATCCCGGCATCCCGACCATGGATTTTGGAAACAAGCGCGATATCTTCAATATAGTTTTTGGGAGTTGTATAGATTTTGACCGGCCTGATGATTCCCGCATAGTTGAAGAAATCAAAATTCGGATTATTCTTTTTCTTACCGCTCTTTGTGTTTCCTGTTCCAAAAAGCGCAAGCATTCCATTTCCATCTTCATCTCCAACAGGAAGCGTGGACTTATCAATGATATTGTCCACCGCAACGGTCAGGAGATTCTCTCCGGATTGGATGAAATCGGTAATCTCCACCTCAAAAGGCAGAAATCCTCCCTTATGTCTTGTGATTTCCTTTCCATTCAAATAGACAATCGCTTTATGAGTTACCGCTGCAAATCGAAGTACAATTCTTTCCGTTCTTAAATTTTTGGGAACATGGAAGCCCCTTTGATAATAAACAACGCCGACATAATCTCTCAACTCTACGGACTCCGTCAGATCATTATAGGATGCGGGAACCGTCATGCGAATGGAATCCTTCCATTTTTCTCCGACGGATATATGGCCGTCATCCGTTTTGAAGTCCCACATTCCGTCCAAATCTATGAGCGTTCTTGATTCTGTTAATTTCGGGTACAGCATGAAATCATCCTTTCTCAATTCATAATCCTTCATCCATGCATCGGAAGCCATGGATTATGTGCTATGTGTATTCAATCTGTGAAAAAAGCACTCAGGAAAGTTCATTTTTTCGGAAAGCCTCGCCTCGAACGATCCGGCAGGAATCCCCTGAAGAATTCCCGTCACAAATGATTTTTCTCTATATATTTTACTGCTCCTCGAAAGAAAAAAAACGTTTTTCGCTCTATCGTCAAGAGCAGAGAGAAAAGCCTCCGTTCGGCCGGACATGATGCAATAGACCGCTCCTGTGCCAATAAGCTTTCTCTATAAAATATAATCCGGAATACTCTGAAAACTCGAAAAGCTCCCTTACCTACGATACCGAAGATCGTTTTCTTCTTGCACTTAAATTTCAGCGTTCTTCTTTGCAAAGTTTGCTTGATAAATTTCGCTAAGTAAACTATTCTTTATTTGCAAAGTGAGCTTTGCTGAAAGGGGAAACCATGAAAACAAGAATTCCTGAATTAAGAAAAGCGCAGAAGCTTTCGCAGGGAGAACTTGCCGAGGCCGTAGGCGTGACGCGGCAGACGATCACATCCATTGAAACGGAAAAATACATCGCATCTCTGCCACTGGCTTATAAGATTGCGCATTATTTCAAGCTGACAATTGAAGATGTGTTCGATTTCTCGGATTTGGAGGACACAATATGAATCATCCGGAAAATATCGTAAAGAGCTGATTGGAAGAATTTCTCTGTTCGTCACACTGATTTGCCTTGCAATGCTGTTCGTCGTCATCGGGAACGGTTCGGCTGCAGCTTGCACAGGACTATGTAGATGCCGTTTCCGGCTTCTTTGTCGGGTTTGAGCCAGTCTGCATGTTTATGCTCGGCTATTTCGTTTCCGCCGGATAGATCCTCAACGGAATCGGAGAAGCATCGAAAGACGCCGCGATCAAAGCCGAAGGGCAGGAGAAAAAGCCTTAGCAATGCTTTTTCTCCTGCCATCCGGCTTCATTTCATAGAAGGCGGACCTAACACGTGACCGTCAGAATCCCCTCACTGCCGGAAGGAAGCTCTTTCTGAATCCTTCCTTCCATAAAAAATGCAGCGCCGCCCTTTGCTGTCTGCTCTTCCTCCGCTTTATCGATACAGAAGGAATTGATATAAAATACGGGCTTTCCGGTTTCGTTTGCCCTTTTTGCATATGCATATTTCTCACGTTGATTCCATTCCCCGCCGGTAAAATCCGTATAGACCGGCCACCAGATCATATCGGGCTTTCTGTTTTTCAAATCTTTGAGAATGCCATCAAACCATAAGTCGCCACAGAGCGCAACCACGATTCTTTTTCCCATAAAAATGAATTCGTGCGGATTTTTGCCTTCACGGTAGGCCACGCCTGCAAAGGGCTCTTTCCAGCCCGGGGAGATTCTCCGATACAAATCGAGGATTCGGCCATCCCGGTCGATCGTCATTTGCGAGCTGTAAAAAACATCCCTTTCTTTCTCGATAAATCCGAAGGAAACGCCGACGGAGCATTCCCCGGCAGCCGATCGGATCGCTTCAATATGCGGACTCTCCTTCGGTATCGCCACATTTTGATCATGCTTTACGTCAAAATTGATTGCATAAAATCCTTGCAGAAACGCCTCTCCGAAAATGACCATGTCGGCGTTTCCTCTGCATTTCCGCAATGTCTGAATGATCGCCGCCTGATTGAAGACGATATCTCCATTGATAAAACCGATAGCCGCCAGTGCATACCGCATGCTTTCCTCCCCAAATTCAATCGAATCTCCGAACATCCGTCCCACAGCCGCAGCGGCCCGAGGGTGCTCGGCTATGCCGTCGTTTCTACAGAAAAACTATATCATAGTTGTACCGGATCCGGATTCTTGCGCGCTTCAGAATTTCCGATTTTCGCAGCTCAAGAAATACCGAAAAATGAAAAACAGAGCTCTTTTTCCCCTCCTCTCGGAAACAATTTTGATTTTCTGTTAGGAATGACTATCATGAGAGAGAGGGGAAACGCCCCTCTGAAGAATAGGAGGAAACAATGAAGAAACTGGATAAAAAAGTAGCAATTGTTACGGGTGCGGGATCCGGCTTCGGTCGCGCCACCTCGCTGTTATTTGCAGAAGAAGGAGCAAAGCTTGTATGCGTGGATTACAACGAACAGACGGCGGACGAGACCGCAAAAATGATTTCGGACAAGGGCGGTGAAGCCATCTCCGTGCGTGCCGATGTGAGCAAGGAAGAGGATTGCCGAAATTTCGTGGAGGCTGCTGTCAAGGCCTTCGGGCGCATTGATGTTCTTTTCAATAATGCGGGCATCTATGTCCCGGGCAATGTCGAAGACGTGGACCTCGCCGGATTTGAACGTTCTTATGGCGTAAATGTGGTCAGTATTTTCGCCGGCACGAAATATGCAATGCCCTATTTGAAAAAAACCAAGGGAAACATCATCAACACCGCTTCGGCGGCGGGTCTGATCGGATTCCCGGCAGCAATTTCCTACGCAGCGACAAAGGGAGCTGCCGTAGCGATGACACGTGCAATCGCCGTCGATTACGCCAAGGACGGCGTGCGCTGCAATGCGATCTGTCCGGGCACCGGAGTCACCGGTATGACACGCGATCTTTTGGAAAATGACAAGGCTGCCGCCGATGCCTTCCTATCGCCGATCCCGCTGGGGCGCTTCGGTCAGCCCGAGGATATTGCCCATGCGGCGCTGTTCCTTGCCAGCGACGATGCCGCCTACATTACCGGACATCCGCTGCCCGTCGATGGCGGCTGGACGATGTCATAAGAAAACGATCCGGGAGTAAACAGCTCTTATAGATCTTCCTGCATCGGAAGTCGCGGAAGCGAAGCTCAGGCTCCAATAACAAAAAACTCGACCATCGGTCGAGCGATCAAGACGAACACAGGCAGGAAGCCTCCTGCCTGTGTTTTTTTGTCCGGCTCCTGATCGGATTTTATTCCTTTAACGCATATCCTTTATCCGCAAACCATTTATGCATATAATTGGTAATTTCATCGGTATCCAGACTGTTTTGAATGAGCCCGGGATCCCCCGTATTCATATCGACCGCCAAATTGACAGAGATTTTTTTCTGCCGGGTATGACCATAAAATACTTTGTGCGAAATAAAAAGACTGTGTTCGGGATCCATCTGAACGGTGCCGATGCTTTCCATGTCCAATTCCTGATACGTATAGTGATCGGAAAGCAGAAACATTTTTTGGAAGCTTTCCTGTTCCCGAATCATCCCCGTAAAATAGATCCCCAATATATTTTTCCAATTTAAAGTCACATCGATCCATTCGTCGCAGACCGAAACCTGCAGATGAGGCATTTCCTCCTCAATCGTTTTTGCTGCCGCAAGAACGTCAGGTTTCTCCCATTTCTGCTCCGATACCGGATAGGAAATCAGTCCTTTTGAAACCGCTTTGTTGACATAAGGAAGAAAAACACGTCCGATCAGAAGATAAACCACAGAAAAAGCAGTCATGTAAATCGTGACAAGCCGATTCCTGATTACAAAAGTAAGAATGACATCGGCAATCAGAAAAAGTATGCCGATTCCGGTAAATCCGATGATCGAAAGCTTGGACGAGCTCCATCGCATCAGCCGGCGTCTTTTTTTATCGGATGGTTTCATTTTCTCTTCTTTTTCCATAGTCTTTCCTTCCTGAAGCGGACCCGGCATCCCTTCGGAATTGACAAGACGTGCGGCATCCGTTCTTAGATCATCATTTTCCTGAGCCTTCCACAGCGCCCTTGCGAAATCGGGGGCAAGCAAAAGCTCATCTCATATTATACGCGTTTTTCCCTTGAGAATTGCATCCGGATTATCCGATGCTTTCCATCGATTGCAGCGCACGCTCCTTCAAGAAAATGGGCTGCGCTCATGCGGTCCCGCCTCCTGTTTTCCGTTATTTATGTCTTGCTCTCCACGATCGGACTCCCTCCTATTTTTTAATAAATTGTGAGACGATCATTTGGACACCGTTTGTCACAATCGACATTCCGATCAGGGTGTTCAATGCAAAGAGCGCTCTCAACGGCTCTACCGCTATGGAAAGTCCGAAAAACACCAATAATGCTCCTAATAGAACTCCCGGCCATTTCATGAAATTTGTTTGTTTTAATGCAGAATAGATTCCGGTGATCCCGTCAATAATGAACCAGATCGCGGCCGCATAAAACACAAGTGCACTTGTGAACATGGGATTCGATAAAAAAATAATACCGAGAATCAATAAAACGATGCCATAAATCAATTCTCCTTTGTCAAAATCTTTCTCCCTTTTATAAATCGTATAGCAATCATATAGAAAAAAGCAGCCTCTCAGCAAAACAGCCCACGCCATGTAGGAAATGATGGTGAGAAGAGTGGCAAGCGGCTTAGTGAAAATAAAGACTCCGAAAAAAATAATGCCCAGACCGATCAATGTCGATATGATTTTATTCTCTTTTTTCATAAAATCCTCCCAGATTTGTGTATGATGATTGTGCCGGTTCTCTTTACAAGCTCCTGTTCATTCCGGGGCACATGATGGGCGCACCTTTCTGAATTCTTTTCATTTTCGTGAATTTATTGCATAAATCGGAAGCGGATCGAATCGCAATCAACATTCCTCACCTTTCGGCGTAACTTTATCATATTTGCGCCGTTTTATCCATGACACTGCATCTGACCGGAAAGGCTGTGGATATGAAAATAAGAAAGAGCGCAACCATCGCTGCGAGACTGATGGACAATCTGACATTCCGAATAAAAGCCCGCTTGCATTTCAGACCTATTTTGACAGCAATTCTATGATTGAAGAGCGCCATCCGGATGTATAATGAACCGGTATCGTACATTTGGAGGCAGAGCACATGGATCGAAACAAAAATCACAAGCCTGTCAGCGTCCTCTTTTTTCTTATAGGCGTAGTACTTTTCATTACCGCAACAGGGCTTCTCATAAAAAAACACCTGCCATCACACGTTTTCACCAGTCAAAATGAGTTAGTAGCATCTTATCATGCTCATCTTAGCCACATCGATATTTACCAACAGAACAGGCGTATTGTGATCAATGCCTATTCTGATGATCGATTTGATGAACCGAATCAAATTGTGATTGACACTGAAGAAAAAATCTCTAAAGAAGATATTTCCGTTGAATGGGAGACGATTGGCGGGAAACCTGTCGATCAGGATAGCATGAGTGTGTCTGCGGCACGGGTACAAATTAAAAAAAACAATACAATCGTGTTTGATGGAATTTTTAACCTCTTTGAAGTTGGATGGAAAATATTGGACAAGGTCATCGGAGAATAACTCATTTGATAGAAATATTGATCAAAACGGGATGAGTCATCTTGCAAATTTTATGTTCTTTGACCGAATGGTCGATTCGTGTCCAAGACTGTGGAAAAGCTCTGCAGAAGAAGTCCCGTAGAAGGGAATCTCGAAGCTCCCTGCCATGAGTTTCCTTCAGGATTCCGGCAATGATGAGCGATCGCCGGCATAATAAAAAGCCGCTCAAAATGAGCGATACCTCCCTTCCCGGTTGTCCGGAATTGGAGGTGCCGTTCACTATGATTGCTGTTTCTGAAATTATTCTATTGGGTAAGGCAAAGTCTTATTTCTTAATTACTGAATTTTAAGTAAGCTTCCTAAAAAATTTCCTATTATTGTAATTATACCGTATATGAATACATAAATAGCTGCACTTTCGTTATAAAATATAAATATAGCCGGAATAAAGAGTGCCATAATTAGCAATGAATATATTAAATGAAAAGAATGTTTGATTCCGTAGATAAGAGATGTCAAAAAGCAAATAATCGGATTGAAAATCAATAAGAACAAAATACCGCTTCCTGTATCCTTAATGAAAAAAGGTGACACATAAAAAACAAAAGTGATTACTATTAAGCAGGCTGACATTTCTCTTATTTTTTTCATTTCTCTCGCCTCTGTAATTTCATATTCTTCATGTCTACAAACCGGGAGTTTTTCATTTCGTTGTTCAATAATTTTGTCGATAAACATCTCTAAAAATTCTTTAGCATTTTTCCATCCTGCACCATCATTTTTTTGAGAAATCAAACCCGGATATTTCCGTTAACGCTTTCCTGCAAACCCGCACATGCATTCCGGCATTGTCGCTTTTCTATATTATTAGGAACAATGGTTTCATTGCTTTTTCAGCCAATGATACGACATTATTATATTGTTTAGAAATTATTACATCGTTATATCACTCTCCTGTCAGCTAATAGTTTTTATCCTTTTGTCCCGTTTCATCAATTTCTTTATATACCTCTTATAATTGTTAAACTATCTATGTGAGAATTTCTTCATCTATACTTTTTATGAGCAAAGCTTCATCAACACCATTTTCATTTACTTCTTTCCAATCAACCGCTTCTTGTACTTCTGAGGTTCTTGCTGAATGAATGGAATTATGATTTTCTCTTTTTATTTCATCCTGATTATTCCTTGAGGTATTCAAATTATTGCAAGCTGAAAGAAACATTACAAAACAAACGATTCCAATCATAAAAGTGTAATGTTTAATGTGAGCCACATAATCCTCCACAAAGTAAAAAATATTCGATATTTATAATATTATAACTTTCAAGCGACTGTTTTCGATTGGTGATGGAATTGCTTTCTCCTTGCATTTCAGGGTCTGACCCTTGGTTATCATTACGACTTAGACGCTCATAAAGGGCTATTTGTCCTGTTCTTTTCGTATTGGATATGAGAATTCCCTTCTTTCCAAGTTTTTATTATTTTCTCTGTTTCTAATAGGTTAAGCCTTTGCCAACAGTGATATTCTTAAAAACTCTCCAAATTTCTTGCTACCCATCAACACTCCGCTCTTTGGTGTCTTGCGGCCGGTCATGGATTGATTTGACCAATGGATCTCTGAGACGACGCATAACTCGACGATCACATCTTTTCCTCGTCATTTCCCTTTTAGACGGCAATCTTTCACCGTGATAGAAAGGAAAACTTCTGGGGAAATATGGCGATGTATGGTGCAAAAGCGAGTCGGTGTTTTCTGATAAGGCTCCTTTTCTCTTACTTCTTCTAATGCAGAATAAAACAATCTTTTGCGCTCACAAAGAACCTGAACTGTTCCTCTTCTTAGTTGTCCGGGATTAGGGAGCAGTTCCATGCATTCTCAGAGGCTTTTTGTGCATTATCTACAAATCCCTGTTCTATTTTTGTCGAAATTACTATAGCCGAAACATCACGGGATTTGTTAGGATATAAAGAAATTGAGGAAACGATTTCCGATTTATGGAAAATCGGATTATTTTGTTTTGCTTATAAAAACGAAGGAGGTTGCGATGGTATAAAAATGATTTTAAGAGGAGAAAATCGGTCTCATTGAATTTTATGGCATTTGATTTTACAATTCGCCGTCGACATTGCAATAACAAATTGAACCTTGAAAGTGGAATCGTCCATCGGGCAACACAGGTACAGAACCGCTCCGACTCATTCTCGAATCAGTCATTCCTGTGTTCAGTGGTAGCAAAATGCAAGTGAGCCATAGAGATTTCTTCTTTGTGAATGTTGATGGAACGCCTACATTCTACTAAAGAGATGCTGTATGGTCTTTTCACGTGATATGTTCAGCTTGATTTTACAACCGAATCGGCCGAAATTTTTAGGAGGAATGCATTGTGAAAAATAAAAAACATCCGGTGATGCTTGTCGTAGTTTTGCTTGTGATATTTGTCGGCAGTTACCTTGCAAGCATCTTCCATACTGCTTTAGGAAAAACAAAAACGGAACGTATTTCTTTTGATACGGAACGCGGAACGCTTAGTGGTATATTATACATGCCTGACGGCGTATCGGAAAAACATCCTGTACCTTGCATAATAGTGACACACGGGTATCTTAATTCTTCCGAAATGCAGGACGCTAATGCAATTGAGCTTTCCAGGCGTGGATATGTTGTGCTGGCCTTAGATATGTATGATCATGGACATTCAAAAGCCATAGATGAATATACCGGCTCATTTATGCAGTTCTGGCCCACGGCAATGTGGGATGCTGTACAGTATATGTATGAAAAGCCGTATGTGTTGAAGGATGAGAATGCTAATGGAATCATAGGAGTCACGGGTCATTCTATGGGAGGATTTTCATCTTCCATGGCAATTTATAATGACGAACAGGCCTTTAAAGAAAATGGATTTCGTAAAATATACGCCTGCCTTACAATGGGCTCGGATTATTTAAGAACCACGCCGCTGGGCATCACAACTCAGGTTGCGGTGAATAACATGGGCGGAAGAATACAGGGTAAAATATGCGGCCAATTTGATGAGTTCTTTTTCAACGAGGAGCAAAACACCCAGAATACTGTCGTTAAAAAAAATTATGTTGCCACCAAGGAAGGTAAAATTTTTTTAGAACAAGAAAACCCGGAACCGAATGTGTGGTACGACACAAAAGACGGCGGTAAACGCATAGTGTATCAACCATATGAGATCCACCCTTGGAATCACTTTTCCAAAACCTCCACATCGCATGTAATTGATTTTTATACGGAGGCTTTCAGACCTTTTTCAGATAGTATAAAGCAGATAAACAGTTCGAATCAGATATGGATGTATAAAGAGCTTTTCGAGTGTATCGCATTGATAGCATTCTTCTTGCTGTTTATCCCGCTAATTATGCTGCTGATAAAACTGCCTTTCTTCGATAAAACAGTCACAGTCCTATCGGCGCCGACGGTGAGCTCCGAGCAGTCTGCCGCCAAGAAAATGGGTGATTTGTTCGTAACAATGTTTTCGATACTTTTGCCTGCACTTGTATACCCTGCCTTAATGGATAAAGACTTTTCATCCTACACGATGATTACGTTAACGGCGGTTGGCATTTTATTTGCAATCGCAGGATCGTATGGCCTCATTCGCAGCCATAAGGGATGGGAAAAAATAGCTTCCACAATTGTTCTGTTGTCCGGTATAGGGTTGGCTTTGCTAACAAGATTGCCGTCATTCAGCAATTTGAAGATATTTTCAGCTCCTACGACAAATCAAATCGTTTATTGGGCTCTGATTAGCGCATGTTTTATGTTGTTGCTCATGAGCATCAATTGGCTTTCCAAAAATTCCGGGAACGGGTTGGTATTGAGCAGCTATGGGCTTCAGTTAAGCGCTACCGGAATATTCGCTTCCTTCTTGGTAGCACTGATTGCTTTGGTTATAGGGTATGCTTTTTTGTTCCTGATTGATGCCATTTGGTTGGTGGATTTCCGTATCTGGACTTTTGCAATAAAAACCTTTGAACCCAATATCATTGTGAAGACATTACCGTATCTGCTACCGTTCTTCTTATATTATTTTGTGCTTTCCGTATCCATATTTTCCAATACAAACAAAGAAAGCATGAAAGGATTTAAGGGTTATTTATATGCAATGCTGCAGGCTGCAGGGGGCATCGTATTATACTTGGTATTTCACTATGGTCTGCTTTTTACAACGGGAATAGCATTATATCCAAATCAGGCATTATCAAGTATTCTGTTGATGGCTCTTGTGCCGACGCTTTGCATTGCGGCTTGTTTTACACGGTATTTTTATAAGCATACAGGAAATGTTTGGATACCGGTTTTCTTAAATACCATGCTCATGACCCTCATGACTGTTGCAAACACATGTGTATACTACAGATGAGTCAATCTTAAAGGCCGCCTGCATATGCTGTTTTCTCATGTAGTAAAAATACGTTACACAGTTCAATGGAAAAAGAGAATCTGTAAAACAAAATTAAAGAAAGCTTTCTCCGAGTAAAAGTATAAGCGAAGACGTAAGATATCATCAGATTGCGATATCCCTCTTCTTCATCGTTTACTCAGTATATCATAGTCCGTCAAGGTCGCGGCCTCTTGGTATCACTTCTGTAAACTACATGAAATAATGGAATCGTGCCGTCAAAGAAAGACCGTAACGCATTATGATGAACGACGTAAATCAGACTGACAAAATGGCCAAGGATTTCACAGATCATATGGTCGAGTGCGTTGGGGAAACCTTAAGCAAATCTCTATTTGAGTGGACCATGACATGAACAAGAAGAGCAAATCCCTACAGAAGAGAACCAGAATCTCCTGAGAAACAGAAGCACCTCCGAGCCGATGAAGGTTCAGAGGTGCTTCTGTCATATTGCCGCTGCTGCTATAAAAAATTATGCCCTTCTTTACTCACGACCCACGGAAACTGCGCAAGCATCTTTCGCTATGACAAACGGGGTATGCAGTCTATCGTTTGGGGGTATTTGAACAATCCGGAGAACAAAGATACCGCCACTAAGCCTGAATCCTTCCGGAGGAGAACCTCCTCGCAGAAATCATGAAAATTTTTAAGAAGATGCTGACGGATACGAAAACTCTCCTATAAAGAAAGCCATTGAAAAGTTCGTCCGAAGCCGACTGCATAAAAGTGTATTTTGAATCAACTCATCCGACAATTCTATGTTCTGTTTTTATTTAAAATGAGCTCTCACGGTGTATTGGAGATTTCTTCCCAAATTTCATTGAAGCTTTTCCCATCAAACAGCTCATATCGAAAGCCTTCCATAATCGTCCTGAAGGACTTTGCCTCTCGAAGAAAACCGACCACAACTCCATTGCTAATGCTGATGATCGCATCTTTTCCATGATAGTTAAATTCAAATCCGCGCCTAAATTTTTGCCAGTCATAAGGAGTGAATTTGGATTTCCCGGATACTATATCCTGTACATCCTGCACGAGATACTCGGTAAAATATTCATCATCGGAAAATACATAATTCATGGATCCCGGCTTCAAGGTGGCCAGCATAGCCAGGTTATAGGACATTTCCTCTCTGGCCACTTTGCTTGTCTCTATTTGAGGCAAATCTTTTTTCTCAGCTTTTTTTAAGATGGCTTCTTCCCACAATTCCGCTTGTTCTCCAAAGATGTTAAAATAACAGAATCCACCCGTAATGAGAATTTCCGCTGCCCGATCCAGGACAGATTGATGCTTCACATGATGTCCAATGATGAAGCAATGATCACCACTCTGGGGTTCGATGTTCATGTCATGACTATCCAGTATGCAAATATTATTCCAAACCCATTCGCTCTTGTAGTACATGATTTCCCTCTAACTTTCATGAAGATAAATTTTAATTTCAATCTTTAGCCAGCTTCCTCGCAGCTCTTTCTCCATCACTTTTCCAAAAAGAGACTTCCCCGCATCCATGAGTCTGGCAAAAATAACGTTGTCTTGTTGAGGGACATAGCCGATTTTTTTCTCTTGAATCGTTTCAATTCGAATTGCTTGCGGATCATGAGGATTTTCTGGCTCACGATAAAAAACAAGTTTATCTCCTTCGCAAAGAGATGCGCTAATCGCTTCAATTCCATCAATGTGTGTCGTGCCCGCTACATAGGTGTCGAAGAGAAAAATATCACGCTCAAAAGGTATCGGAAGAGTAAGCCCAGATTCTTTCCCGACAAGATACGGAACAAATTCATTCCGGTCTTTTTTTACCAAATCATTCATATTTCGTGCCCCATTACTTCATAAATTTGTTCTTCCTGTGTGCGTATCGCATTTTGAAAGCTAAATAATTCTTTTCTTAAGTCATCTAATCTTTCCGCTTTTTTCTTTTCGTCCTCCACATACATTTTCCAAGTATAGGGCGGATTTTCTTTAATTCGTTCTATATCCGCTTGAATCCGATCGACTAAATTCGTTAATCTTTGTTTTTCTTTCCGCAATGTGATGAGAGAGGATGATGCAAGATCCATATTCTCTTCCGTCCCGGCTATCTGCAAAATCACCTGTAAAGCACTGATATCTCCTTGCTCATAGGCTTGTGTCGCATGATAAAAGAGCTCTTTTTCCGCATCAGACGCTGCCGGATTGATATCAGGATGTAAACTCTTCACTATGCTTCTGTACAATTTTTTGATCTCTTCTGTCTCCTCATCGGACAGCATCTCCATCTTTGATCGTTCCATCGCCCGGTTCATTTCGGTAATCTTATGATTTAGCTTTTCCTGATACTCAAAAAACTCTATGTCAAGACAATTTTCAATGGCATCCATGGAGATTCTTTCTTGATGATTTTTTTTCGCCTGAATCATCTCTTTTTTTCTTCGCAGACGAAGAAACTCACAATATGCTTTATAGACACGGTATTCAATGCCGCCAAAATGAAGCATATATGCGGTTTTTATATTCTCACATATCACCAATTTCAGCTCATCCCGTTCAAGAACAAAATCCTCCAAGCTCTTTTTCAGCTCTCGGATTTCCTGCTTCAATTTTTTTATTTCCGGCAGCTCGATGATTTGTCCCATAATTCACCCGCCATATTGCGTTTATTTTCTCGTCTAAATAATTGTCCAAGAGAAAATTCTCATGTGTTCCGCTTTCGAATCCTTTCTTGTTCTATGACTATTATACAATCAGCATCGAGTTATAAACCAACGAATTGACTGCTTCATTCATATATCCTCCAGACTTGCAAAAGGCAAAACAATGGATCAGCTTATTTTGATAAAGCCTGCCCCTGTAAACTCTCGAGACTACGTCAATTTTTTTCCGAGACTCTGCAAGCTTTTCGGCTTGAGAGGCTTTTCTTTCGCTCCTATACTGAAAACAAACCTGAGGCATAAAGCCGGGTCCGGTCCGGACGGAGCAGAGTGAATTATTTCAAATGTAAGGAGAAAGAAATGGCAAAAATATTACCCTCTCTCTTTGCCGCAAATCTATTGCAGCTTGGAGAAGAAATAAAGCAATTGGATGAACAGGGATGTGAAATTTGGCATCTGGATATGATGGACGGCAATTTTGTTCCGCATATTGCTTTCGGCCCTGCCCAATTACGCGCTTTGAAAAAGGCGAGCGACAGACCCTTTGATGTACACATGATGGTTGCGGATGTGGAGAAGCATTTAGATGCCGTTTTAGACACCGGCGCAGAAATGATTTCATTTCATATTGAATCCGGTCCCCATCCCAATAAATTTTTACAAAAAATCCGGCAAGCAGGACGAAAGGCAGGCTTGGTGCTTTGCCCCGGAACCGGATTAGCCACTTTGGATTATTTATTGGATTATGTGGACTATGTGCTTTTAATGAGCGTGAATCCCGGAACCGAAGGTCAAACCTTCCTCCCCGAAACCTTGGAAAAAGTGAAGAAATTAAAAGAAAAAATCGGCTCTCGCCCCATCCGGATTGAGGTGGATGGAGGCCTGAATTTGGAGAACATTCAGGCCGTGAAAGATGCCGGAGCCGATCTTTTGGTTGTAGGAGGCGCCCTTTTTAAGAGCGATACTGGAAAAGCCTTTCGGGCTTTCCATTCTCTTGTGAATGCAAACTGAAGTTAGGAGGACAAAATGGATCAATGGACAGATAAGGTGGCAGTCTTAACAGGAGCTGCTCACGGAATTGCAAAAGAAATTGCTCTATCCTTTGCAAAAAAAGGAGTGAAGACGGTTATCGTTGACTACAATAAGGAGCTTGGGGAAAAGACATCAAAAGAAATCGAGGAAACAACAGGAATTCCAAGTATCTTCGTAGCTTGCGATGTATCCAAACCGGAGGACAATGTGCGGGTGCGAGAAGCAACCATAAAAGAATTCGGTCGAGTAGACTTTCTTATTTTATGTGCAGGTGTAGCCTATAAAAACAAGGTCAATGAAATTTCAATTGATGAGTGGCAAAGAACGATCAACATCAATCTGAATGGACTCTTTTACGGAGTGAAGGCCTTTTATGAAGATTTTTTAACCAACAAAGGATCCATTGTTTACATCAGCTCCGCCTCTCACTTTAGCGGAACCGGCGGCGGGGTTTCTTATCCGGCTTCTAAGGCCGGCGGAGATGGATTAATGCGGGGTCTCGCAAAAGAATTGGGCCCAAAAGGTGTCAATGTAAACTGCATTGCTCCCCGTCTTATTGATACCGGAGAAATGATGCGAGTCAATTATCCCACTCAAGAGGCTTTAGACAAGGTTTTGTCGACCATTCCTGTGAGACGTTTTGGAACTACTATGGATGTTGCAAATTTAGCGATCTTTTTAGCCGATCCGGAAAATTCCTATATTCAAGGACAAACCATCATTTTGGATGGCGGCAGAACGGTAAGCTGAACGAAAACAATGAGTGAATACTGAAAAAGAGAAGAGGCGAAAAATGTCAGGTGTTTTATCTTTCATTCGAGGGTTTATGGATCTGGGGGCGACGGTGCTCCTGCCTTTTGTTATCCTGCTGTTAGGTATGTTTTTCCGAATGAAGCCCGGTCAGGCTTTAAAGGCCGGACTTATGACGGGAATCGGATTTCAAGGGCTTGTATTAGCAGTGAATCTGATGATCAGCTCCATGCAGCCGGTCATGGAATTTTATAAAGGCTTGGGCTCAGGCTTTGATGTCTTAGAGATCGGATTTGCCAGTCTTGGCGCCGCTTCTTGGACAGTGCCCTTTGCCGTGTTTGTAGTACCGGCTATTATTTTAATCAACCTCCTTTTTGTTCGTTTGAAAATAACGAAAGTGTTAAACGTGGATATCTGGAATTTCATGCACTTTTTAGTTCCGGGGGCCCTTGCTTATGCCCTGAGCGGCAGTGCAGTCATAGGGTTTTTGGTGGCCTTGGCCTGCGGGATTCTTGTCTTGTTTTTTGCAGAAAAGCTGGCGCCGCAATGGGGCGAGTTTTTTGGATTGGAAGGAACGACTTGTACCACACTGGCTTTTTCCGCTTGGGTCTATCCGATCACCAGGCTGATTAATAAGGGAATTGATTTTATCCCCGGGTTAAACAAGCTGGACGCTGATTTCGATAAAATTGGAGAAAAATTAGGAATCTTAGGGGATCCCGCCATTATCGGACTTCTGGTCGGCGCCGTTCTCTCCCTGCTGACCAAACAATCCTTAGGGAACGGTTTAAAAGTTTCTATGGGACTTGCTGCTGCAATGGTTCTCATTCCGCGCATGGTTTCCATCATGATGGAAGGTTTGACTCCTTTAGGTCAAGCTGCCAACAGTTATATGCACAGCCGCTTAGGCAAAGATGCCGAAATCTATATCGGCATGGATATTGCCCTTGGTTTGGGAGATCCCGCCTGTATTACCGCCACGGCTATCATGATTCCTGTGACTGTTTTTCTGGCTTTTCTGATTCCCGGCATGCGTTTTTTCCCCTTAGGTATCCTGGGAGAAGTGTGTTACTTAGCCCCCATGTGTGTTTTGACAAGCAAAGGAAATATCGTTCGCAGTTTAATCAGCATGACGATTATGATGACAATAACGCTTTTCTTTGCCAACCTTTTTGCTCCTCAAGCGACACAAATGTTGGCCGTAACAGGTGTCCAAATTGATGGCGTAGTAACAGCCTCCCATTTTGGCTGGAATCCGGGAAACCTCATCGTATGTTTCGTGAATATGCTTTTCCGGTGATCGTGTGAATCCATCAGGATTGTTGCAGAAAAAGAAAATTCAAAGGAAAAAGGTTATGTCTAAAACGAATTATGTCATTGTAGATGCTACAGCAAAATCAAAAGAGGAAGCAATCCAGATCTGCGGCCAAGCCCTTCAGGAGGAGGGCTTGGTTGAAGAAGATTTTGCTAAGTTGTGCCTGGAAAGAGAAAAAGAATTTCCGACAGGCCTTCCAGCAAAAATTCCTACGGCAATTCCGCATGCCAAATCAGATCGTATTCATGATAACGGCATTTGTGTTTTGCGTCTTCAAAAGCCTGTTACTTTCTTCCGTATGGATGAAGATCAGAAAGCGCTGGATGTGGAAATCGTTTTTAATCTGGCCATTAAAGATCCGAACGCTCATCTGGGCGTTTTGCAAAGGCTGATGGATTTTTTTGCATCAGAGGAGAATCTGATCAAGGTTCAACAGCTGTCCAAGCAAGATTTAAGAAAATTTTTGGAAGAGGAGATCGGATAAGAAATGGAAGAAAAAATAATTTTACAAGAGCTCGAGCAAAGTCTTCAAAATTTGCCGAACGACTTTTATGAGAGCTTAAAAGAAGCTGTTCAAAAAGCTCCTCGTATTTTTGTTTATGGGACAGGAAGAAGCGGTTTCATGTTAAAAGCATTTGCCATGCGTCTTATGCAAATAGGCTTTACATCTTATGTGGTGGGTGAAACGATAACTCCTTCCATCCAAAAAGATGATCTGCTATTTTTAGCTTCTTCTTCAGGAGAGACTCCCTCAGTCGTTGATGCGGCAAAATCCGCTAAAAACGCCGGAGCAAAAATCATCACGATTACGGGACAAAAAGATTCCAGCCTGAGTGTCATTGAAGAACCCATCCTGCGAATTGAATCCGGATCTAAATTTGAGACTTCCAAGGCCTCCGTTCAGCCTTTAGGCAGCCTTTTTGAACAAGCTCTTCTGATCTTATTGGATGCCTTCGTTCTGCATCTGAGCTCCGGAGACAAAGACCTGAATGATGAGATGGCGAAACAACATGCCAATTTAGAATAACAATCACGCAAGTGATTGAAAAAACCTTCAATATCACATTACAATAAAAAAAAGAAAGGAAAAAAATATGAAAACCGTTCGTGTACTCGTCGCTTGTGGAAGTGGAGTTGCCACTTCCACAATAGCACAAGAAATGATTGCTCAGTTAGCGAAAGACAATCAAATTCCGATTACCATTTCAAAATCCACCATTTCAGAGGTGCCGACAAAACAAGCCGAGGTAGATGTCATATTCACGACCTCGAATTATCGAAAACCTCTGAATAAACCTTATCTCAGTGTCTTTGGCTTGATTTCGGGAATTAACAAAGATAAGGCGGAAAAAGATGTTGTCAGGATTTTGCAAGAAATTTCCCAAGAGAATTGAGTGCTATGCAAAAGCGTTCAGAGTACATCTTGCGTCACATTGCCAAAACTCGCTCGCTTAAAATAAAGGACTTAACAAAACACTTTCAAGTTTCTTCTCGAACGATTCGAAATGATGTGGCGGAAATTAATTCATTTTTTGAGCGAAAAGCTTTAAAGCCCTTGGAGATCACCAGTGAAGGCCAGATTCTCGTTACGGAAGATTTTGATCCGGCCATTCATTTAAATCCCTGGAAAGCTTTGAATTCTTATACCTATCGCTTCAGTCCGGTTGAAAGGCAGCTTTATATTGCCATTCGTTTGCTGTGGGAGGATGAGACTTTAACCATGCAGGAATTGGCTGATGAGCTTTCTGTGACCCGAGGGACTATCTTAAACGATGTTTCACATGTCAAAAAGTATTTTGATCAATTAAACATCTTGTTCGTTTCCGAGCAAGGAAAGGGGATGTTCCTGGAGGCGACGGAGGAAGAGCGGAACAATGGTCTGGTGGACTGTTTTTCCAATCTGTCTTTAGAAGTGGACAGCGACGGCTTCTTTCAGCGTTTTGTCTTGGAACCTCTCAATCAGGAATTCAGCTTTAACGAAGTCTATAAGCATGTGCTCAGCTATTTGAATCTTAACAATTTAATCTTCGTGGAGGACAGACTTTATCTCCTTATTCTCTACTTTTTTGTTGTCCTGCAGCGTCCGCAAAAAAAGACAATGCAGGCAGACAGCACGGATACTATGGAAAGTCTCTTTTTATATGTGGGTTATCGATTAAAAAAAACGGTAAGCCGGGAGATGCTGGACAGCTATCTGTCTTTTTGCAAAAAACACGAGATTTTTTCTTACATCAAAAGCATGGATAAGCTTGAGCTCTATGAAGTTGTTGTGCACTATTTGTTCTTGATCGATCAAGATCTGCAGCTGAATCTTCGTAAAGACCCGATTCTGATTGACTCCCTTGTTCAGCATATTAAGAGCATGCGAAACTGGCAGGAAGAAGGATATGACTTTCCCAATTTATCCTCAGAATATGCAGATTATCTCGCTATCGCTGAATCCGCAAAAAGCCATTTGCCTATTCTGGAAAGATATCTTGGTTTCGCCATCAAAGAAACCATGTGGCAATCCATCGTCATCCATCTCTGTGTCTCTCTTTTGAGAAATGAAAAGGAGGAAAAATTAACCGTTGCGATTGTTTGCCCGGGGAGTATGGCAACAGGAAAATATCTGGAAATGCAGGTGGAGCGTTATTTCGATTTTGACGTGAAGGGAGTCTATGCCGTTCATTCTTTGGATGAGCTGAAAAACGATTCCCATTTAGATCTCGTTTTGTCGACCATTCAGGTCTATACCTTCCCAAAACCATGGCTGAAGGTTCATGCCGTTTTAACCATGGAAGACCTGGATCAAATTCAACGCAAGGCACAAAATATTAAAAAAGATCAGAGGGATTTCAAAGACTCCGCTGCTCAAAACATTTCTTCTCACACATTGCTGTCTGAGAAAAAAAAGAATCCTTTTATGGAATTTCTGGATCCCTCCGACATTGCACGCTATGAGGACTCTTTACCCTGGCAGGATGCTATCCGGCTCAGCGCACAACCTCTTCTTGCGCATGGGACTGTAAGCAAAAAATATGTGGATCAGGCCGTTCGCAATATCGAAACCTATGGTCCTTATATTGTTTTAGGAGAAGGAATCGCTCTTGCCCATGCTGCGAGAGAATTTGGTGCGCATGACGATCGTTTGTCCCTTCTTCTTTTGCCAAAAGGAACAGTTTTTCCGGAAAACCATCGTATTCATTTCCTCTTTTTCCTTTCAGCGATCGGAATCAAAAAACTGCCTCCTCTTCTTGAGAAAATTATGCGCTTAGGGCAAGATCAAAAAAAGACAAGAATGCTGTTGACTCTTGATGAAAAAGAGCTCTATCAGGCCCTGCTTGAGGATGAAGAAGATTGCGATCTTTGATGAGAGGCCGGAAAAGAAAGATTTTATGGAATCATCAACAACAAAAGCCGCTGGTCATCATTTCAGAAATGATGACCAGCGGCTTTTCACGCGTTTGCGGACAACCTCAAATAATGTTCACCACCATCCAAGCAATCGCGCCGGCCGGCTTCCCCCTTTGGAGACAAGCGAGCTCTTCTACTTATGAGGTGCTGCAAAAATGCTCCGCAAGAAACAGACCTGACAAGCATTGCCGGATTGATCACTCGTATGAGGCTAATATCAAGTTCAGCCTCTTTATTTGAGATCAATTAAGCTATTATAAATATTCTTTTCCATTTCTTTTTGTTGCGAGCCGGTAAGCTTATTGGAAGTTCGAATCACAACCGTACCGACCACTGTATGTGACCCGCTATTGATCGGTCCTGCCCCATCAAAAGCGGACAGATATTCATTTCTCTTATTCGCGTCCTCCACAGCGGCATAGACTTCAATAGCACCGCCGCCATCCATTCCTTTCTCTATAATTGTTTCGCCAAAAAGTTGAGATTGATCAATGAGGTCGGATTCAAAATATACTGTAGATGTATAACCGCCTTGTTTATTCAACTGGCCATTGGGATCATTGGCTTCTGTCACAGCCTCCAATCCGGCTACATTCGGCAATCCTTTCAAACGCTCTACAATAAAGGCTTCCTTCGGATTTGTCACTTGTTGCATTTGCTTGATGCTCTTCGATAATGCATCATCCGCAGCTTGCAGATCGGATAAGGCCGACTTGTTATCAGCGGATTTCAGCAGCTTTTCCGTAGCAGCTTGAATCTCTTCCGTCTTGGATGGAAGCTCAGGAATCTCAACAATTTTCGCCTTTGCTTCTGTAACTGCCGTTGTGGCGGCATCAAGAGTTTTTGTATCAAGAGGTGAGTTTTTTGAATCAATCAAATTTTGTAAATTTGTAACAGACGATTGAATCTCTTCATTGCTTTTTTTCACGGTAGCAACCGCTTGATTGAATTGATCCGTGGCTTCTTCTTTTTTCTTGTCCTGACCATCCGCTCAGTCCGAAAATAATCACTACATCCAAAATAAAACCTGCGATTTGCCTCATTCTTTTCATTGTCTTTTCCTCCCGTCATTTCGCAGAGCCTGTTTCCAACATGCCTCTGCTTTTGTTTTACTCAATTTTTTGAGAACTGCTCTATTTTTCAGTCTCACATTGCTTGGAAAAACAATGGAATAAAAATATTGATATTTTTTGAGCCTCTTCCGGTTTCCCAAATTCCATTTTAGAAATTTCCCCGTTCAAATTTCCGTTGCCCAACGGAAGATAAAGCGGTGGAAAAGGATTTTCCGCATGTGTATTCTAAATTCAGAAAGGAGGGAGGCATGTATGAAACTCGTGCGAAGCTGCTCATGGACAGTTTGACTGCAGAGCATAGATATTTTACGGCAAAGGAGCTTTCTGAGACTCTGGGCCTCAGTGAAAAAGTCATTCGTTCCGAGATCGAGGGCTTAAATGAAATCCTGAAAAGACATGGCGCGAGCGTGCAGTCGATCAAGGGAAAAGGTTCGATTTTTATCATTGAAAATCGGACGCTGTTTGAACAGTTTCTGAAAAAAGAATGGTACCGGTACGCATTCTTTCAGCCTGATTTTAACAACCGGCAATTTCGATTGGAAAACATGCTGAGCCTGCTGTTGTTTTCCAATTCCTACATTAAGCAACAAGAGCTTGCCGATGTATTTTACGTGAGCATATCACAAGCCAATAAGGACATTAAGCAAATTCGCTGCATTCTGCAGGACTACCACCTGCAACTGGAATCCAAGCCCTATTATGGAATGAAAGTCGTCGGCGATGAGCACGATATCCGACGATGCATCAAGAATGAGCTCGGATTGGAAGAGTCCTTGCTCCAGGATGAGGCTCATAAGAATCTTTTCGAAACGGTGCAGAACATCATTGACGGTGTGAACAAAAAAGCCGGCACACCGCTCCCTTATGTTCCCTTTAAAAATCTGGTCATTCATGTCTATATTGCCATTCTCCGTGTGAAAGCGGGCCAAACGTTGTCGATTCCTGAAGAGACCGCTACAAAAATTGAGCAGCACAAAGAAAACGCGCTTGCCGAAGAAATCGTAAGCCGGTTGGAAAATGAGCTCAAGCTGCAAATTCCACGTTCCGAGCTGCTCTACATCACCGTGCATTGGATGACGAAAAATCATGTGTCGGATGCTGAAAAAATTTCTCCACAGATTTCCAAATTAGTGGAAAAGATGACGGAAAGAATCTATCAATCCACAAAAATTGATTTGAGAAAGGATTTGGATTTCTACTTCTATATGGGGATGCATCTCGGTCCGTTAATCGAGCGTGTTCGTTATCGACTGACGTTGAAGAATCCTCTTTTAGAAGATATCAGACGAGAACCGATCGCCTTTCATTTGGCATCGATTGCGTCCGGCGTTATTAATGAAGAATTCCATACCACGTTGACCGAGGACGAAATTGCTTACCTCGCGCTTCACATAGCAACAGCGATGAACAACAGAGAAGAGAACAAAAAGTCGATACTCATTGTGTGCGGAAGCGGACGAACGACGGCAATGCTCATGAAGAGTCAGCTGGAAAAGAGTTTTCGCGGAAATATCGATCATATCGATACTCTGGATTTTGAGCAGCTGGAGGGGATGGACGTATCCCGTTATGATTTTGTGGTCTCTACGCTCGACATTCCCAATAAGCTTGATTGCCCGGTTGTATACGTCGATCCGATTATGAAGCCGGGAGATTTCAAAGCAATTCAAAAGGAATTCCAATCGGATGCGATGGAAGAATTTTTAGCGGTTTTTCAAAATTCGGAATTCTATACAGATGTCGATATCCAATCAAAAGAAGAGGTTTTTGAAAGACTTGCTTCCATTATCGAGAGGCGAACCGGGGTTCCGGCGATCCATTTGATTCATCTGTTGGAAGAACGTGAAAATATGGGTTCCACGGCATACGATGGAGAAATCGCAATTCCGCATCTATTGACCCCGGTGGCCGATGATTCCTTTGCCGTCATTATGATCCTAAAAAGTCCGATCGACTGGAGCGGAAGAAGAATTCGCCTGATTTTATCGTTACATGTCGGTTTTCAACAAAAGAACATGGAATTCTTTTTTCAAAAGCTTGGGGAATTTATGAGTTCAAGAAATTTCATTGAACAGTCTATGAAAAGTTCTACAAAAGACGAATTTATGAACATCGTTTTGGGGAGGGAAAATGTCTGAGGTAAACGAAAAAGATTATGAATTGATTTTTCAAATTATTCTGTCCGCCGGACAAGCTCGTACAACGGCGGAAGAAGCGATGAACAAGCTGGAGGAGTATGACTTTGATGCCTTTGATCGGCTTATCGAACAAGCAAAAACGGAATATATCCAGTGTCATGAAATGCAAACCGGAATGTTGAATAAAGAAGCCTCCGGCGAAAGGAATGAGGTGAATATCTTCCTTGTTCATGCACAGGATCACATCACGATGGCGAGTTTAACGCTGGATCACGCCCGCCGCTTTCGTAAGATTTATGAAGAATTGAATCGAGTTCGGGTCGCTCAATCCGATGGAAGGTGAATGGGAAGAGGTTTCTCTCGATTTCATGAAATGAAGAAAAGGAAAGGAAAAAAAGGAGACGATTATGAAAAAAGCATTGATTATTTGTAACCAAGGGATGTCCAGTTCATTTATGGCAAAGAAGACGACCGAATATCTCAAAAACAAGGGAGCGGATATTGAAATTGCCGCTACGACAATTATTGACGGTGAACGCAAGGTGCAGGCAAACGGAGAAGATCTTTACTTAGTAAGCCCGCAAGCGCGTATGATTTTTGATCGTCTGAAAAAAATTGCCGATGAGAATGGCGCAAAGATAGCACAGATTCCTTTTGAAGCCTATGCACCTGTCGAACCGAGTATCGCAAAGCTGGCAGCTCTTGTAGAAGGGGAGCTCTCTAAATAAGGATCTGCGAACGGAAAAACAGCAGAACTCCAATTCAATGGAAAGGAAAGATCTCATGTTTCAATTTCTCGAAAAATATTTAATGGGTCCGATGACGAGGTTTTCGCAATTGCGTTTCGTGCGTGCGATCACAGCCGCCGGCGTGGCAACCATTCCCTTTACGATTGTCGGATCTTTGTTCCTTGTGTTAAACATTTTGCCGCAAGCGATTCCCGCTTTGCAGCCGCTGTTTGATGCTACCTTTGTCAAAATCACAGACCTTTACATGTTAGCGTTTAAAGCCTCTATGGGCATCATCGCTCTCTACTTCCTGCTGGTGATCTCTCGGGAATACACTCGTATTTTTCGTGACGAGGAGGGCGTGAATTTAAATCCGATGACAGGTATGCTTTTGAGCGTTTTCGGTATGTTCATGCTGATCCCGCAGTTTGTGAACGACGGGACGCTGAAGCTGCTGAACAACCCTGAAAAAGGAATCCTGAACGGATGGGCCATCGGCGGCGACGGCGTTGCGCGTCTTGGCGCAATCGGCATCTTTACTTCCATTGTGGTCAGCTTCCTCGTTGTCCACATCTATCGTTTTTGCGTAAAAAGAAATCTTATGATCAAGATGCCGGAAGCGGTTCCGGAAGGTGTCGCCAATTCATTTTCCGCCCTGATTCCTGCGGTTTTTGTTGCAATATTCTTCATTATTGCGAATGGAATTTTAGTCGCATTGGGCACGGATATCTACCAAGTGGTTCAGATTCCTTTCGGATTTGTTACCGGCATCGCGAATACGTATCTCGGATTGATGGTCATCTTTTTCTTAATCTCGGCTCTCTGGCTCGTAGGCATCCACGGTGCGACCATTATCACCTCTTTAGTCGCTCCGGTGACTCTTGTCAACTTAGCAGAAAATGTAAACGGAGCAAATCATGTTTTGGCCGGTGAATTCTACAATGCCTATATCATGCTGGGCGGATCCGGCGCAACTTTAGGGCTGATCGTGATGCTGGCACTGTTTGCACGAAGCAAGCAGCTGAAGGTGCTGGGACGTGCGGCTTTTGTTCCGGGCTTGTTCAATATCAATGAACCGATCATTTTCGGTATGCCTATCGTATACAACCCGATCATGGCAATTCCTTTCTTCCTTGCTCCGATGGCATCGGCCACCCTTGCTTATGTGGCGATAAAGTCAGGAATTGTTCATCCGATCGTAGCACAGCAGCCATGGCCTACTCCCATCGGAATCGGCGCGTTTATTGCGACAGGTGGCGACTGGAAAGCAATTGTTCTTGCGCTTGCATGTGCACTTGTTGCCGCCGCAATCTATTTCCCGTTTTTCAAGGCTTACGATCTCAAGCTGCATGCGCAGGAGCTCGGTGAAAATATAAGCTCGGCTGATACAACAACGGAGGGAGTGTAATCATGGGATTTCGACAAGACTTTTTATGGGGCGGCGCTACCGCAGCGAACCAATGTGAAGGCGCGTATGACCTGGATGGCCGCGGTCTCGCCAATGTGGATCTTTGCCCGGTTGGAGATGCTCGTTTTGACGTCATCACCGGCAAACGAAAGATGTTTGCTTTTGAAGCGGATCAATTCTATCCGGCGAAAGAAGCCATCGACATGTATCATCGCTACGAGGAGGATATTGCACTTTTTGCGGAGATGGGCTTTCGTATCTATCGCTTCAGTATTGCCTGGAGCCGTATTTTCCCGGCAGGTGATGAAGAAGAGCCGAACGAAAAAGGCTTGGAGTTTTATGATCGTCTGATTGACACGTGTTTGCTCCATAAAATTCAACCGCTTGTGACGATTACCCATTTTGACTGTCCCATGGGCTTGGTTGAGAAATACGGCGGCTGGCGCAATCGTAAAATGGTCGAATTTTACGCTCGATTGGTTCGTGTTTTATTTGAACGCTATCATGAAAAAGTGAAATACTGGCTGACGTTCAATGAAATTAATATGATTCTGGGCGCTTCCTTTATGGGAGCCGGACTCTATTTCGCACCTGACGAAAATGTGGAACAGGTTCAATATCAGGCGGCGCATCATGAATTATTGGCATCGGCGATGGCGACAAAAATCGCGCACGAGATTGATCCCTCCTTAAAAATCGGATGCATGCTTGCCGCAGGAACTACCTATCCGCTGACGGCAAAGCCCGAAGATGTGCTTCTTGCTCAGCAGGAGAATCGGAAACATTATTTCTTTGTGGATGTTCAATCGCGCGGCGAGTATCCAAATTACAAATTGAAGGAACTCGAACGGAAAAAAATTCTGCCGAAAATGGAAGAAGGGGATGCAAAGCTGTTAAAGGAGAATACTGTCGACTTTATATCATTCTCTTATTATTCTACCCGCTGTGTCAGCGCTTCCGATACGGGAGATCATAAGGATTCCAACTTAATGGCGACAATACCGAACCCGTATCTGAAAAACACGGACTGGGGCTGGCAAGTGGATCCCATCGGATTCCGTGTGACGCTGAATGAAATTTATGATCGTTATCAGAAACCTCTATTTGTTGTCGAAAACGGTCTCGGGGCAAATGACGTTGTGGAAAAAGACGGGTCGATCCATGATGATTACCGTATTCGTTACTTGCGGGACCACATTCAAAACATGAAAGATGCAGTTGAATTGGACGGGGTGGATCTCATCGGCTACACTACATGGGGACCCATTGATCTCGTTTCCGCCGGTACGGGAGAAATGAAAAAACGTTATGGCTTCATCTATGTCGATAGGGATAATGATGGAAACGGAACATTGAAGCGTTCGAAAAAAGATTCCTTTGAATGGTACAAAAAAGTGATTGCTACGAACGGAGAAGATTTAGCATAATGCAATGGGAAAGCATGGCTGTATATGACAAGATGATTCCCTCCTATGACATGCAAAGGCTTGATTTCACAGGAACCTATGGACTTTACGGGAGAACTGTGAAATACTGAAATCCATCACATCCGAACAAGCAGAATTCCGGAGAATGTTTTATACCGTTTGGAGGAAAGTCAAAGGAATGCGTTTCATGGAAAGCGCAAAGGAAAACAGGAAAGCAGAGCGTAAATTCGCTCTGTTTTCTTGTTATCGAAATATGTGGATATTGTTTTCGCATCATCCAATCGAGTAAGGAGAGAAACTTGAGGAAAATACACGCGATCGCTGTCGATATGGACGGCACATTGTTAAGTACGAATAAAAAAATTCTCCCTCATACAAAAGAGCTGCTCATGCGTTTACAGGAAAGAGGAATTCGTTTGTTTCTCGTTTCCGGCAGACCTATTTTAAGCATGCTGAAATACGCTGAAGAGCTGGAGCTTCATCGTTTTCACGGCGTAATTCTTTGTAATCATGGCGGTTTTGCGTATGATGTAAAATATCATAGAATCCTTTTTGAAACGCCGATTCCCTATGAGCTCTCAATGCGAATTTTGACAAGTCTGGAAAATCATCCGGTAAATGTCACCTTTGAATCCGGCGAATATATGCTCGTGGAAGATGTGTACAGCGGAGTTGTCACATACAATGGTCATCGTTTTAATGCGAATCAATTGGAAGCCCGTTCCGGCGGTTTTCTGTTAAAAGAAGTGTATCGCTTAAAAGATCATATTCCGGAACAAGGCATTCAAAAGATACTCACTATTGTGGAGCCGGCGATCATCGACCGGGAATTTCAGCTTTTCGATGATGAATTCGGACATGAGGTGAATGTAACAATCTCTTCGCCATATTATATTGAATTTGTGAATAAAAGCGTGAATAAAGCATCCGGCCTAAAAAAACTTGGGATTGAACCATCCGGGTTGGTGGCTTTCGGCGATTCCTTCAATGATATGGAAATGCTGGAATATGCCGGAACCTCGGTTGCTATGGGAAATGCCGTTCCGGAAATCAAAGAAATTGCAACGATGACAACGGAGGATTGTGATCATGAAGGCATTTATCATGCACTCATGAGTTTAGGCGCTATGGACGCCTCGGCTTTTGATGGACAATAAGAAGAAAAGATTCAGCAGCTTTCCGGGATCATTCCCCTTCGACAGCATTTCATTATAAAAAAGAAAGATCACTTGACCGGAGGACAATTCATTGTCCGGCGCTGAAGGCACCATTCCGGATCTTTGCCGAAGACGGCCTTTCCCTAAGCGCCTTAGAAAAAGCCGCGAAACTTGTGTATGGGCTGGTGAGCATCATCCCTTTATCGATGACAACAAAGGGATTGGAACTCTTCGATGATGACGTGCAGTAAAACATATGCAACACTATTCAGCAAAATAAAAGAGGTGCACTGATACAATGTGTTTATCCGCAAACCCATTGCATCAAGAGAAGCACCTCTTTTTCAATAGCGTCACACAAGTCTTATCACATTACAAT
>JALFST010000019.1 GCA_022779285.1 Peptoniphilaceae bacterium | reverse complement strand
AAAATGGTTTATTTTCAACCTTATAAGAAGATTCTGCAAAATTCGGAGTGGACGGGCTTAGCGGAAGCTTATATTTGGGCGGCAAAGAGAGATCGAAAAAAAGCAATCGAAAAAGACAAAGCCTTGCTTTGGAACAACGTAAAGGAAGCGTGGAGACAGTTGCGATAGCATAAAGCAAGACGGAAAATATACGGGTCTCAAAAGCCCGGTCAAGACAAGCAAGCGGGAATGCTTATAACAAGCGGTTTTATAGAAAATATGCCTTGGCCAGAGCTTGATGGTAGGGCTTCGGAAGACGATTCCCGTATGTTTATAGATCGCGATAATTATCGGGAGCCGCAGCAAGCTTCATCTCAATGATAGTCGCTATCACAAACCAAAGGGGGCTCAAGACCCCAGCGATATTATGTGTATACTACGAACCGATCATGTTGAAACTGATATTGAGCCTATGATTTGCCGGAATCAGTAGAAGCTTTGTTGTTCAAATTCAGAACAGAAGGAAGTAAATGGCTGATAAAACGAGTGAAGCCCGGAAGAGGGCAAGCAGAGTTTGGGGACAGAGGCATCGCAAGAAAGCAACAGTTCAGGGATATTTGCGAACGGCAAGGAGTTACATCCGAAATCATGCTTAGGAAGAGAATCTCCAAGAGCTGGAAGGATTGATTGTAGAACGTCGGCAAGAACTCAAAAAGGCGGGGGAGTGATTCTCCGCCTTTTTTGTGCGAAAAACTTTCCATGGGTTATGGAAAAGACGAATTTTTAAAGTGAGAACAAAAACGGGGACAGGGCATATTTTTTGCATTGTCAATTCCAATGAAAAATCCCAATAAAATGCTGATTTCAAGCGGTTTTATCATTTGTGAAGGTGTGGACTCGGAACGGATTATGCATTCCTCCCATAGCATACATTTAGGAAATTTTGCTAAAATTTCAATCAGCAAAGGACAGCCATCCGGAAAATGCGGATTCCGGAGGGATGATTCTATGATCTATGCGAAAATCTCTTTGAAACAAGCATCTTTCGCAAACATTTTTCCTTAAAGTACGCTATTTCAGTATAATAGAGCTGTCGGAGCTATTGGCGGTGAACGAAGGGAAGGAAAGCGTGGAAATCAAAACGGATATTCAAATTGCACAGGAGTGCCGGAAGAAGAACATTGTTGAAATTGCGCATATTGCCGGGATCGACGAAAAATATCTTGAGCAGTATGGGCATGAGAAAGCAAAAATTGATCTTCAGCTGCTTAAGGATTTGCCGGACCGTCCGGATGGAAAGCTGATTCTTGTGACGGCAATCACACCGACGCCGGCAGGTGAGGGAAAGACGACAACCAGTGTCGGCTTGACCGATGCATTGCGCCGCAATGGGAAGAATGCTGTTGTGGCATTGCGAGAGCCGAGTCTCGGGCCTGTATTCGGAGTAAAGGGCGGTGCGGCCGGTGGCGGCTATGCCCAGGTAGTACCCATGGAAGACATCAATCTGCACTTTACGGGAGATTTTCATGCAATTGGCGCTGCCAACAACCTTCTTGCCGCAATGCTTGATAATCATATTCAGCAGGGGAACTCCTTGGGAATCGATCCAAAACAAATCACATGGAAACGTGCCGTGGACATGAATGATCGTCAGCTTCGCCATATTGTGGATGGTCTGGGCGGACGCATGCAGGGCGTGCCTCGTGAGGACGGATTTGAAATCACGGTGGCTTCCGAAATTATGGCGGTGCTTTGTCTATCCTCAGATATTTCGGATCTTAAAGAGCGCCTTGGCCGAATCATCGTAGGGTATTCCTATGCAGGCAGCCCGGTTACAGCGCATGATCTCAAGGCGGAGGGAGCGATGACGGCACTTCTCAAGGATGCGCTCAAACCCAATTTGGTGCAGACGCTGGAGGGGACGCCGGCATTCATTCATGGCGGGCCATTCGCCAACATCGCTCATGGCTGTAACTCCGTCATCGCCACAAAAATGGCGCTTAAGCTCGGCGACTATGTAGTCACGGAAGCAGGCTTTGCCGCAGATCTCGGTGCGGAGAAATTTGTCAATATTAAATGCCGCAAGGCGGGCCTGAAGCCTTCCGCTATAGTCGTGGTAGCGACTGTTCGCAGAT
>JALFST010000011.1 GCA_022779285.1 Peptoniphilaceae bacterium | reverse complement strand
AAATCCTGGTTGAGGGGCAGCCCAAAGGGGCTGCCTGCCTCCGGCTGGACGGGGTTCGGAGCAGAGCCCCGGGACAGACCAAGAGTGACAAAATCGCTGACAGAAACAAGGGGGAAAAAGTGACAAAATCGCTGACGCTTGGCAATACGGGCTTACGGGATTTCCGCCTCTACAAAAAACACAAAAATTTTTTATATACTTTCGATATCTGTTCGTTTATACTCTATTACCGTATAGATCGGAGGAAAAATGAAAATTTTTTATCAAACATTGAAAAAGCATTCGAAAGAAACCATCTGGCTTTTTGTCTTTATCATTTTTGCTGCTGTTACTTTTGAAATGATAAACCGTCCCTTTGGAACGGTACGGTCTTTAAAAATTGCTTTCGATGATCAGATTCCCTTCATTAAAGAAATGATATTGATCTATCAGCTTTATATGCCTCTTATCGGACTCACCGGCCTCCTTTTAATCCGACACCGAATCATCTCGGCAAGACAATTTATTTTCAATTTATTTATGGCCCAGCTTGCCGCCTATCTTATATTTTATTTTTTCCAAACCGAGGTTCCCCGCTACGACATCAATCGATTGGGGAATGATTTCTTCTCCAACTTTATCCGATTAACCTATACAGTAGATAATGCTTTTTGCGGCGCACCCTCTTTACACGTCTGCAATATGACAATCTGCTCCATATATTTTTGGATGCTGCCATACCGCAAAAGCGTACGCTTCACAACGATTGTATTGATGTTTCTGGTGGCGATATCTACCGTACTCGTAAAACAGCATGTCTTTTTGGATATTCCCACCGGATTTCTTCATGCGCTGATCACCTTCGGTCTGACGCAGTGGATATGGAAACAAAGGCATTCCGCTCCTTTGCCGGATTCCGCTCAATAAAAAACCATCAATGATATCGATAATAGAACCGAAAAATACCGGTCTCCACATCGGATTTTCAGATCTGATGCGGAGACCGGTCAGCGGTTCTTTTTTTGTGTTTTCCTGTTATTCTACATCGTCTCCGAGCATTGACTCACCCTGCAGAGATTCGTCAAGCTCCTCGACACTTTCCAGCCCGGAAGCAGGATCCTCTTTTTCCACCTCTGCGCCATTCGGCGCGGCAGACATGAGTTCTGCATTTTCCCGGTCTTCATTCCATACAGTTTCTTCAGAAGCTGCTGCATTGAGGCCCTGAATACGGGCGAGATCTTTTTCCATGCCGTCATAGTCGATCTCGGAGTTCGCATAGACCTTCATGCCTGTGCCTGCCGGAATGAGCTTACCGATAATAATATTCTCCTTCAGGCCGCGGAGATGATCCGTTTTGCCCTTGATGGAGGCATCGGTAAGAACGCGCGTCGTTTCCTGGAAGGATGCCGCCGAAAGGAAAGATTCGGAAGCGATCGATGCCTTTGTGATTCCCAAAATGAGATATTCATAACCGGCCGGTGCTTTCCCTTCTTTTTCCAGACGAGAATTTTCCAGTTCGACAACCCGGTGATTGATGAGCTGTCCGGGCAGGAAGCGCGAATCGCCGGACTCGGTGATTTTCACGCGCTGCAGCATTTGCTTGATAATGATCTCGATATGACGATCATCGATATCTACGCCCTGGAGACGATATACCTTCTGTACCTCGCGCGTGATATATTCCTGTACTGCCTTGGGTCCGAGCACCTCCAGAATGTCATGAGGATTCAGTGAACCTTCTGTCAAGCGCGCGCCCTTCTTGATCACATCGCCGTCCTGAACGGTAATCATTGTGCCGAACGGAATCGCATACGTTTCCTGATGTCCGTCCTCCGAGGTAACGATGACATCCTTTCTCTTTTTATTGTCCTGAATGGAAACCGTGCCGGCATTTTTGGTAATGGTTGCCAGTCCTTTCGGCTTACGTGCCTCAAAAAGCTCCTCAACACGAGGAAGACCGGATGTGATTCCGATGCCGGCAACTCCGCCTGAGTGGAAGGTTCGCATTGTTAACTGTGTACCCGGCTCACCGATGGATTGCGCAGCAATGATACCGACCGCCTCGCCGATGTTGACGGATTTTCCGGTTGCAAGATTTCGTCCATAGCATTTTGCACATACACCATGTGTCGTGTTGCACTGCAATACCGAACGAACCTTTACCTCAGTGATACCGGAATCCACGATCTCACGAGCAATGCGCTCGGTGATCATATCGTTGCGACGAACGATGAGCTCGCCCGTCTGCGGATTGAGAATATCATCAAAGCTCGTGCGGCCGATGATGCGGCTTTCCAGATTTTCAATCAGTTCATTTCCTTCTTTGATGTCGGAAACGGTAATATAGCGATCCGTTCCGCAATCCTCTTCGGTCACGATGACATCCTGAGAAACATCAACGAGCCGGCGTGTCAAATATCCTGAGTCGGCCGTACGAAGGGCCGTATCGGAAAGGCCCTTTCGGGAACCGTGCGTTGAAATAAAGAATTCCTGTACGGACAGTCCTTCACGGAAGTTCGCGCGAACCGGAATTTCAATCGTTTCACCGGTTGCCGTCTGCATCAATCCTCGCATACCCGCCAGCTGACGAATCTGCTTTACGGAACCGCGGGCGCCTGAGTTCGCCATGATGGCAATCGAGTTTGTCGGGCTCAAATTGTTGAATATGGAGCGCTCTACAGCCTCTGTGGCCTGTGTCCAGATATCGATGACGTTTTGATAGCGTTCATTTTCAGAAAGCTGACCACGACGCGCCATCCTTTCATTTTCTTCCAGCTCCAAATCCGCTTCATGCAGAATTTCCGCCTTCTCCTTCGGAATTTGGACATCATTCATCGAAACGGAAAGCGCACCGATTGTCGAATATTTGAATCCCAACGCTTTGATATAGTCCATCAGGCGTGCTGTGCGAATGTTTCCATGCTTGCGGAAGGATCGATCCAGAATATCACCGAGCATCTTCTTGTCTACAAGAGAATCAATTTCCAGTGCATAGGGATCCGCCTTGCGATCCACATATCCTAAATCCTGCGGAACCTCGCGGTTGAAAATAAAGCGACCCACCGTAGAGACGACGTCCTTGCCTCGATCCTCCTCATTCAGACGCACACGAACCGATACCTGTGTATGAAGCGTGACATAGTGATTGGCAAGTGCTTTCATCATCTCGTCGATATCGACAAAATAGTGCTTCGGCTCCTTGTCCTTCGGCTCTGTCGTCAGGTAATACGATCCGAGAACCATATCCTGTGTCGGCGTATTGATCGGCTTGCCATCCTTTGGCGCCAGAAGGTTGTTGGTGGAAAGCATCAAAAGTCTCGCCTCTGTCTGCGCCTCCGAGCTCAGCGGTACGTGAACCGCCATCTGGTCTCCGTCAAAATCGGCATTATATGGCGTACAAACCAGCGGATGCAGCTTAATTGCCTTTCCCTCTACCAATACCGGTTCAAATGCCTGAATTCCCAGGCGGTGAAGCGTCGGAGCGCGGTTGAGAAGCACGGGATGATCTTTGATCACCTTCTCGAGCGGTCCCCATACATACTCGTTTTTGCGTTCCACCATCTTCTTGGCATTTTTGATGTTATGTGCAAGTCCCTGCTGGACAAGCTCCAGCATAACAAAAGGCTTAAAGAGCTCCAAAGCCATGTCTTTTGGCAAACCGCACTGATAGAACTTGAGGCTCGGACCGACAACAATAACCGAACGGCCCGAATAATCCACGCGCTTCCCGAGCAGATTCTGACGGAAGCGTCCCGATTTTCCTTTTAAAAGATCGGAAAGACTCTTGAGCGGACGATTTGAGGCGCCCGTTACCGGCTTTCCACGGCGACCGTTATCGATCAATGCGTCAACCGCTTCCTGAAGCATTCGTTTTTCATTGCGCACGATAATATCCGGCGCGCCGATGTCCAACAGGCGCTTGAGACGATTATTTCTATTGATGACGCGGCGATAAAGATCATTGAGGTCCGATGTCGCAAAGCGTCCGCCTTCCAGCTGCACCATGGGGCGTAAATCCGGAGGCATAACGGGCAGCACCGTCATGCACATCCACTCAGGCTTATTGCCGGAACGAAGGAATGCCTCCACCACCTCAAGGCGGCGCAAGCAGCGTACACGCTTTTGACCGGTAGCAAATTCCAGCTCCTCCTGCAAATTCTTTTGCTCGGTAAGGAGATCCACGCGGCGAAGCAGCTCTTGAATCGCTTCCGCGCCCATTCCCGCTTCAAAGCCGTCCCCGTATTCATCACGGTAATCATTGTATTCGCTCTCGGTTAAAAGTTGCTTTTCAAAAAGCACTCCGCGCGCTTCACCGGGATCCAATACAACATAATTTGCGAAATAAAGGATCATCTCCAGAGCCTTCGGACTCATGTCGAGAAGCAGGCCCATACGTGAGGGAATCCCTTTAAAATACCAAATATGAGAGACAGGGGTCGCCAATTCGATATGACCCATTCTCTCCCGGCGCACCTTGGATTTTGTGACCTCTACGCCGCACTTTTCGCAAACCACGCCCTTATAACGAATGCGCTTATATTTTCCGCAGCTGCATTCCCAGTCCTTGGTCGGTCCGAAAATCTTTTCGCAGAAAAGTCCGTCTTTTTCCGGCTTTAATGTGCGATAGTTGATCGTTTCCGGCTTTTTCACCTCGCCGTGCGACCAGGAACGAATTTTTTCCGGAGAGGCGATCTGAATCTTTATCGCATCAAATGTATTTGTTTGAATCAAAGCAATGCTCCTCTCAGTCCTCGTCCAGTTCTTCGATGGAATATCCCAGGTCATCGAAATCATCCGGCTCCGCTTCTAAAGAGTCCATATCGAACTCATCGTCCTCGATTTCCTCCTCATCGTCATCCGCTTCTGCGGTACGAAGGAATCGACGGGACTCCTGCGGATGCTGACGCTCATCCATATCCTCAACCTGGGAGAAGCGTGTGACATCATCCAGGTCATCGCTGAGCTCTACCTCCTGGTTTTGATCATCCAGCAGCTTGACGTCCAACGCCAGGGATTGCAATTCCTTGATCAGCACTTTAAAGCTTTCCGGAATCCCCGGCTGAGGAATGTTTTCTCCCTTGACAATAGCGGAATATGTCTTGACGCGTCCTGTAACATCATCCGACTTGACCGTCAGCATCTCCTGCAGAGTATGGGATGCGCCATAGGCCTCAAGAGCCCAGACCTCCATTTCTCCGAAGCGCTGACCGCCGAATTGCGCTTTTCCGCCGAGCGGCTGCTGCGTGACAAGAGAATACGGGCCTGTCGAACGAGCATGGATCTTTTCCTCAACCATGTGATGCAGCTTGAGAATGTACATATATCCGACGGTGACACGGTTATTGAACTCTTCTCCGGTGCGTCCGTCTCGGAGCTGAATCTTGCCGTCGATCGGATATCCGGCCGCTTCGAGAGCTTCCTCAATATCAATATCGGAAGCACCGTCAAATACCGGTGTCGCCACATGCCATCCCAGCTTTTTCGCTGCCAGTCCGAGGTGTACCTCAAGAACCTGCCCGATATTCATACGGGAAGGAATGCCTAACGGGTTCAGGCAGATCTGAATCGGTGTACCGTCGGGAAGAAAAGGCATATCCTCCACCGGAAGAATGCGGGAAACGACACCTTTATTTCCGTGACGCCCACACATTTTATCTCCCACCATGATCTTGCGTTTCGAAGCAATGTATACGCGAACCACCTCGTTGAGTCCCGGGGCAAGCTCATCTCCATTGGCACGAGAATATTTCTTGACATCCACGACAATTCCGGATTCCCCATGAGGGACCTTCAGGGATGCATCGCGCACCTCACGAGACTTCTCTCCGAAAATGGATCGCAGCAGTCTTTCCTCCGGAGAAGGATCCGTCTCTCCCTTCGGCGTCACTTTTCCCACCAGGATATCACCCGCGCCGACCTCAGCGCCGATACGAATAATACCGTCCTGATCCAGATTGCGAAGCATATCCTCACCGACATTGGGAATGTCATCCGTGATTTCCTCGGCGCCGAGCTTGGTTTCACGTGCTTCACAGGTATGCTCTTCAATGTGTACCGAGGTCAAGACGTCGTCAATGACGAGCTGCTCGTTGATGAGCATGGCATCCTCGTAGTTGTAACCCTCCCAGGTCATAAACGCGATCAAAATATTCTTTCCCAAGGCGATTTCGCCCTGATCGATGGAAGGACCGTCGGCGATGATTTGATTTTCCTCTACTTCCTCCCCCTCGCGCACAATGGGACGCTGGTTGAAGCATGTACCCTGGTTGGCACGACGGAATTTGAGAATATGATAAGTCTTTTCGCTCTTGGATTTTTTCCCGCGAATGGTGATATGATTCGCATCCACGCTCGTAACGACGCCAGCTTCCTCAGCCTTGACCACAACGCCCGAGTCGATCGCAGCTTTATGCTCAATGCCTGTTCCGATAATCGGCGCCTCCGTTTTAATGAGCGGCACGGCCTGGCGCTGCATGTTTGCGCCCATGAGTGCGCGGGTAGCATCGTCATTTTCCAGAAACGGAATCATGGCTGCGCCCACAGATACGATCTGCTGCGGAGAAACGTCCATGAATTGAACCTTCTCGCGGCGGTAGATGTCGTTGACGCCCTTAATGCCTCGACCTGAAACGCGCTCGTTCAGGAAATATCCGTTTTCATCAAGAGGCTCATTTGCCTGCGCCTTGATATATTTATCCTCCTCGTCTGCCGTCAGATAGACGATGTCATTGGTAACGCGGCCCGTTCCCTCCTCGACCCGGCGATACGGTGTCTCGATGAAGCCATAGGAGTTAACACGTCCATACGTTGTCATAGAGGTGATCAGTCCGATATTCGGACCTTCCGGAGTCTCAATCGGACAGATACGGCCATAGTGCGAATCATGAACATCTCGAACCTCCGCACCGGCGCGGTCACGTGATAGTCCTCCCGGCCCCAGCGCGGAGAAACGTCTTTTGTGCGTAAGCTCCGACATCGGATTTGTCTGGTCCATGAACTGGGATAGCTGTGAGGATCCGAAGAATTCCTTGATCGCCGCGGTAACCGGACGCACGTTCAACAGATTTTGCGGCGTTGCCAAATCCTGATCGCCGGTCGTCATTCGCTCGCGAACAACGCGCTCCATGCGAGAAAGCCCGATTCGGAACTGGTTCTGCAACAGCTCTCCGACGCAGCGAACGCGACGGTTGCCGAGATGATCAATATCATCCAGGTTGCCGATGCCGTCATAAAGATTGAGCTGATAGCTCAGCGTTGCCAGAATATCGGAGGGGGTAATATGGTACGGGCAAAGCGAATCCATATGGCGTTTGATCAGCGCCTCCTTCTGTTCCGGGGTTGCATATTCCCCATTTTCATCATTGGCGAAAAGCTCGAGGATCTCTTGCATCGCAGGCCAATAGACCTTTTCGGAAAGATGCAGGGATTCCAAATCCACTCCCTCCAGTTCTTCCTCAAATACGTGATAAGAGACAAAATGGTTTCCGACCACGCGAACGGTCTGCTCTTCATCCAAAGGAGAAATGATGTCTACGGAATTGACGCCCGCATTCTCAATCGTCTGTGCTAAATTCTCATCGATAAACTGCCCCTTGTCGGCAAGAATCTCGCCGTCTTCCGTAATCACATCGGCAGCAAGATGCTGATTCAGGATTCGATCAAAGACGGAAAGCTTCTTATTGAACTTATAACGACCGACACGCGCTAAATCATAGCGGCGCGGATCAAAGAAGAGATTATGAATCAGCGGATCCGCCGATTCCAAGGAAGCGGGATCCCCCGGCTTCAGCTTGCGGTAGATCTCCAGCTTTGCATCGTCACGTGTACGAGAAGTTTCTTTCTCCAGGGTGCGCTGCAGCGCCTCACTGTCTCCCAAAACCTCAATCATCTCCTGATCGGATTCGAAAAGGAGGGCGCGGATCAGGGTGGTGGCAGGGAGCTTGCGCGTGCGATCAATGCGTACATTCACAACTCCGTTGGCATCATTATCATATTCCAGCCACGCACCGCGATTCGGAATGACCGTCGAGGAAATCATCGTATTTCCTGACTTATCATAATCCTTCGCGTAATATACTCCCGGCGAACGGATCAACTGCGATACAATAACGCGCTCCGCACCATTGATGATGAAGGTACCGGACGGTGTCATCATGGGAATGTCGCCAAGATATACTTCCTGCTCTTTGACATCCATAATCTCGCCATCCTCCATCTTGACGAGACGAACCTTCACCTTAAGCTTGCGGGAATAGTTGACATCACGCTCCTTCGCTTCCTCAACCGTGTACTCCATCTCCTCATCAAAATGATAATCGACGAAGTCCAGAATGAGTCCGCCGCTGTAGTCGCGAATGGGGGAAATGTCTTCCAGAACCTCACGAAGTCCCTCTTTCAGGAACCACTCAAAGCTGTCTTTTTGAATCGCCAGAAGATTCGGCAATTCCAGAACCTGAGGGATTCGAGAGAAGCTTTGGCGTTCTGTTTTCCCATACATCTTCGTATGATTGTGCATTGACCGTACTCCTTCACTTGTTTACTGATACCGAAAAGTTCGCTCAAAAGAGCATTCAAAAAAAATCGCTCATAAGAGCATAAATAGAACAATTATGCAATTTGTAATTTTAGCACACGAAAACAGCCCCCGTCAATACGAGGGAACGAAAACAGAACCGAATATTCCATATTTTATTTTTAAACAAACAGAATCAAAAAAAGAATCTGTGGTTATTATAGCAAGAATTTCCGTCTTGTCAATAAGAAACGCCCGGAGGCGTGGACACTGCATTTTGCGGTTCCAGATCACTTCCGGGCAAATTTCAATTATTTTTCCACTTTTTTCAATCGAAGAATCAACGTATGACCATTGATATCCAGTTCCTCTCCGGAAAGCTCATCATATGCCGTAATTTTTGTTGCCAAAACCTCACCGGCAATCAGCTCCTGCCCTGCTAAAATTGCAGCCTTCAGCTCCTCATCCGCATGGAAGTCTAAGGTAATGCGGTCAGAAACATCAAATCCGCTGCCCTTTCGCAGCTGCTGTACCTTAGAGATTACCTCCCGCACGAGGCCCTCCCGGATCAGTTCCGGAGTGAGTGAGGTTTCCAGAACGACACTGACATTGCCGTCCATCGCCACATCATATCCTTCCTTTGCAAGGAAAGTAGCTTCTACAAAATCGCGGAGTACGGAAATCCTCTCATGATCCAGCTCCATTTCAACGGGACCGTTTTGAAGTCTTTCCAGAAACTCATGCGCAGGCATATCGGCTAATGCGGCGGCAAATGCCTTCATATGCTTTCCGAGAACTTTTCCTGCCACTTTGAAGTTCGGCTTGAGATGGATCTTCATCAGCCGATCCAGCTGATCCGAGAAGATGACGTCCTTGACATTAAGCTCCTCACGAATGAGATCCTTGAGATTTCCGATCTTTTCCTGATATCTCCGGTCCACAAGGATTTCCTGTAATGGCTGACGCACCTTAATACCGGCATCTTCCCGTGATGCGCGTCCCAGGTTCACGATGCGCCGCACCAGCTCCATGCGCTCCTCCAAAATCGGATCGATCATCTCCTCATCCGCCTCGGGAAGATATTCCAGATGCACAGAGTCCATAGCTTTTCCCTGTGTCAGTGCCTGATAGAGCTCCTCTGCAAGGAACGGCGTGATGGGCGCAATCAACTTGGAAATTCCCAAAAGGATCTCCCATGTAGTGCAAAATACCGAACGGATATCCGTAGTCTCCTCGGAAGACCAGAAGCGTCGACGATTGCGGCGAATATACCAGTTGGAGAGATCCTCCACAACAAAATCGGAGAGATCATGCGTTACCTTGGTGTATTCGAATCGATCCATATTCTCTTTGTAACGTCGGATCAGGCTGTGAAAACGACTCAAAAGCCAGCGATCAATGAACGGACGCTCCTTTAAGGAAATGGAGAACTCCGACGGATCCCATCCATTTGCATTGGAATATAACGCAAACATGGCATACACATTGCGCACCGTGCGGAAGAATTTGGAATTGACTTCCTTCAGGCCGTTGACATCGAAACGCGTAGGAACCCACGGAGGTGAAACAAAGAGCGAATAAAAGCGAACGGCATCCGCACCATATTCATCAAAGAGCGTGATCGGATTGATCGTGTTGCCCTTGGATTTCGACATCTTCTGTCCATTCTTGTCCAGAATCAGGTCGTTGACGAGAACATTTTTATAAGGAGCTCTTCCCTTGTACAGAGTGGAAATCGCCATCAAAGAATAGAACCATCCGCGCGTCTGATCAATGCCCTCACAGACAAAATCCGCCGGGAAATATTCTTCCTCGAAATGCTCACGATTTTCAAAAGGATAGTGCATCTGCGCAAAAGGCATCGATCCGGAATCAAACCAGACGTCGATCACATCAGGAACGCGGGACATTGTGCCACCGCAATGATCACAGCGAAGGTGAACATCATCCACATAAGGGCGATGCAAATCGATGGATTCATCGATTTCTTCGATAGCCTCTTCTACAAGCTGTCTGCGTGATCCGACCGCATGCACGTGTCCGCAATCCGGACACACCCAGAGATTGAGAGGCGTACCCCAATAACGGGAACGCGAGAGCGCCCAGTCGTTGAGATTCTCCAGCCAGTTTCCGAAACGCTTCTCTCCGACAAATTCCGGAAACCATTGAACCTTATTATTCTCATTGACCATATCCTGCTTGAACTTTGTGACATTGATATACCAGGATGGTTTGGAATAATAGATCAGAGGAGTTCCGCATCTCCAGCAATGCGGATAGTTATGCGTGATTTTCTGCTTTGCGTAAAGCTTTCCCTGTTCGCGCAGAGATTGGATCACATCCGGATCGGAATCCATGACAAAGGTCCCTTTCAATGGGCCTTCGAGAAATTTTCCGTCATCTCCGACAGGATTGACATAGGCCAGGCCATAGCGCTCTCCGGTTTTCGAGTCATCTTCACCGAAGGCCGGCGCCGTATGGACGATTCCCGTGCCATCCGTGGTGGTGACATAATCGGCGCAGGTTACAAAAAATGACTTTCCCTTTACAGGAATCCATGGAAGAAGCTGATCATATTCCATAAATTCCATATCCCTGCCTGTCATTTCCTCCAGAATCGTAACCTCACCATAATCCTTCTTGAGCACGGTATCCATCAAAGCCTTCGCAAGATAATAGATTTCATCTCCCTGCCGCACCTTAACATAGGTCACATCAGGATGAACCGTCAGCGCCACATTGGAAGGAAGTGTCCATGGCGTAGTCGTCCATGCAAGGAAATACTCATTTTCCGTGCCCTTGCGATGAAATTTGACATAAACCGTCACAACCTCATCTTCCTGATATCCCTGTGCCACCTCGTGAGAAGCCAGACCCGTCCCGCAACGCGGGCAATAAGGCAGAATTTTTGCTCCGTTATAGATGAGACCGCGATCAAAAAAATCCTTCAGAATTGTCCATTCGCTTTCAATGTAATTGTTGTCCAGCGTGATATAGGGATTGTCCATATCCGCTAAAAATGCCATCCGATCGCTCATCTCCATCCAAAGATCGCGATATTGGAAAACCGATTCGCGGCATTTACGGTTAAAAGCTTCTACTCCATATTGCTCAATTTCCTGTTTTTGGCTGATTCCCAGCTGCTTCTCCACCTCAATTTCAACAGGCAGTCCATGCGTGTCCCAGCCTGCTTTTCTACGCACTTTATAACCCGACATCGTCTTGTATCGGCAAGTCATATCCTTGAGCGTGCGCGAGATGACATGGTGAATTCCCGGACGGCCGTTTGCTGTCGGCGGTCCGTCATAAAAAACATAATTTTCACTTTCAGAGCGCTCTTTTACAGATCGTTCCAGCAAATCCATCTCCTTCCAGCGATTGATCCACTGTAATTCTCCGTCGCGCACTTTTTCCGGTAAATTCTGAAAACTCACTTTTCCCTCCCCGTATTATAAACCCAGTGCATCCTGCTCTTGCCGCAATTGCACAATGGTTTCATTTTGATCCAGTTGAACATCCTCATACGTGATCCACTCACCCTTCTTGATATCACGAGTGAAGCGCGTTTCTTGCGTACATATTGTAAACGGAACCAGATTCTTTTCCTGTTGCATCGCATGCGTCACAAGCAGTCCGTATGCGGTGTCCCGTCCAATGCCTTTCACCGGCTCTCCCGCCTTGCAATCTCTTTTCGCAACCATAATCACGTCTGCAATCTGCCCCTGAATCGGCGCCAGGGAAGGCTCGTGATCGATGACCGCATCAAAGATGGTAATTGGGGTTTCCAAGCTGGTAAGGTGATACGGACGATATAAAGTATAGTTCGGACCCTTTCCTAACCCCAGATAATCCATCAATCCCTTGACCTCCGGCTCGGAGCTTGTCACAATTGCAAAAACGCCGGGCGCCATTCCAAAAGCATAATCTACCACGTGCTCTTTTTCAAGGATACCGCCCTCCTCCTTCGTACAAAGAATGCCGGCAATCTCCTGCGGATTGGCGGTAATGCCATGACAGCCCGGAACATCCGGAACAAAGCCCGTCGCATTGCATACCGTGGCAAGCTCCGTCATCGTATTGGTGCCGTCAACGAAAGAGCAAAGCATGTGTGGAGAAAGGCCGCTTGCCTTTGCTTTTTCCGCAAGGCTCCGATCCGTTGCCTCTCGATCCAGAGGATTGTTTTTTCCCTTTCCGATGGCGACGATTTGGAAACCGGCGCCCATGGCAAAATCCACAAGCTCCATGATCGCTCCCGGCTCATCCCCCTTGGTGCCCGTATAGACCACACCGGCCTTCTGTGCCTTTTGATAGAGCAGGGGGCCTACCGCACAATCGCATTCCACATTGAGCATAATAATGTGCTTTCGGTTTTCAATCGCTTTGAGAGCAATTCTCGCACCTGTTGCCGGCACTCCTGTTGCTTCCACAACCGCATGAATAGGATGCAGTGCATAGCACATCTCTTCGTTGGAGGAGACGATGAAGCCGTTGTATGAAAGAAATTTTTGTGCTTCCTCAAGAGACTCCGTCACGAGAATATTTTCTTCCGGCACGCCAATGCTGAGTAAGGCTTTCTTGCCTTTCTCAGGAGTATGGTCTACGATCACCGCCGGACGAATGCCCTGCACATGCTTGAGCTGCGAAATCAATCCCTTGCCCATTTTCCCGCAACCGAGGATTGCGACATCAATGCGTTCTCCTCGTTGAGTCATCTCCGTTAATTTTCGCTTGATTCGAAACATCCTGTTTCTCCTTTCGAGATGCCGTTTGACATTTGATCGCGTCAGCAACGCAGCTTGCACTTGCCCATGCCCAATGCAGATTGTAGCCTCCGCATTCTCCCTGCACATTCAAAACCTCTCCCGCAAAGTATAGACCCGGCGCAAGCTTCGATTCCAATGTATTTGAGAAAATCTCTTTCATTGTAATACCACCGCAAGTCACTTGTCCATGTTCTTTTACAGCGACTCCCCTGATATGAAAACGCATGGATTTCGCCAGATCGATCCGGCGCTCCATTCGATCTCTCCGATCCGCATCATCTGAAATCCCTGCTCCCAGCTCCTGCGCCAGGCTTTTTGGGAGAAGTCCTGAGCAAAGCTCCGTATCTGTCCACCTTGGATGGTGCCGGGCAGTGTTCAGCAAAAAATCGACCGCTCTCTTTTTTGACCATCCGGGCAAAAAATCAATTTGCAGCGTTCTCTGTGCAGCCGGTTGATCCAATATGGCATTGGAAGCCTTGAAAACGGAAATTCCGGAGAGACCCTTTTCCGTAAACAAAAGATCATCCTCATATTCTCTGCCTTGAAATCCGATTTTTGCATGAACACGAAGTCCGCGTAATCTTCGGCAAATCCCTTCCTCCTCCACAAGGAGAGGACAAATTCCCGCATGAAGCCTTGTGATCGTATGTCCGAGAGGCTTGACGAGCGAATAGCCGTTGGACCATTCACTTTTTCCGATTCCATAGGCGCCTCCTGTGGCGAGCACCACAAAGTCGAATGCCTCCGCGTCTGTTTTCGTCTCTACCAAAAAACCATACTCTGCATGCTTTCGGATCGCACAGACCTCGCTTTGATATCGAATCTGAGCCTCGGAATAAAAAACACATCTTTCCAATGCTTCTGAAATCGTAGCCGCCCTGAGCGTCTGCGGATAGGTCATGCCGCTCTCCATCGTCAAAGCCGCTACGCCCATCCCTTCGAAAAAAAGCAGAGCGTCCTGAAATCCGAAATTGGATAATATCAGTTCCGCCCCGGCCGCTTCCGAACCCGTATAATGAGAAGCATCCATGTTCGCATTGGTAAAGTTGCATCTGCCGTTTCCCGTGGCTCTCACCTTGCGAAGAACGGCATCACTTTTTTCATAGATCGTTACGGCCAACTGCTTCTGATTTGCCAGCAAAGCAGCGATCGCCATTCCCGCTGCACCGGCTCCGATAATTGCGAGTTTTTTCATAGCTGTTTTCCCGTACTGCCGGCATAAAATCTGCAATGCTGCCGTATACTGCACTGTTCACAAAGCGGACGCCGGGCTTTACAGATTCTTCTGCCGTGAAAAATCAAAAGATGGTGCGCGTGCGACCAGGAATTCCGGTCCAGGATTTTTTTGAGATCCTCTTCGCATGCGCCGACATCAGAGCTTTTCGACAGCCCGATTCGATTGGATACGCGAAAAACATGGGTATCTACCGCAATGGACGGTATGTGAAAAGCCACAGAAAGCACCACATTGGCGGTTTTTCTGCCCACCCCGGGAAGACGCGTCAGCTCCTCCATCGTTTGCGGAACGACACCTCCGAATTCATCCACAAGCATTTGAGATGCTCTTTTGATATTTGCGGCCTTTGTTCGAAAAAAGCCGATGGTATGGATCAGCTCTGTGAGCTCCTCGAGCGGAGCCTGTGCCATCTTGTCCGGCGTAGGATACCTTCGAAACAGCTCCGGAGTCACCTTGTTTACCTGGATATCCGTTGTTTGTGCTGAAAGAGCTGTAGCAATCACGAGCTCAAAGGGGTTTTTGGCATCCAAAGACACCCGAGCATCCGGATATGCTTCCTGCAGAATATCCAGAATTTCCTGCGCTTCTTTTTTTGTAATTCGTTTCATGCCGCTTCCTTTCATTGAAAATAGTCCTTTTGAAAATAGTCCTTTTATTATAATGTTTTTCGTACTAAAATTGGATACGATTTATTTTTCAGCATACCGCAAACTCATATGGAAGGAATACCATGTTTAATCACAGTAAGAAAATTCTTCGGCGATTCGATTGGCTGCTTTTCTTTGTCACCGTTGCCCTGTGCGGATTCGGCTTTGTTGTATTGCACTCGGCCTTGACAAGCATGGGGCTCGGCATCCGTGCAATGCGCTCGCAAATCATCGCCACAGCCGCAGGCTTGATCGCTGTTGTTTTGATCCAGTTTTTAGATATTGATTACCTCAAAAAGCTGGCCGCTCCTGTCTATGTTGTGATTTGTGGTCTTCTGCTCGCAACTCTGATCATGGGATTCGGGGAAGCTCAATGGGGCGCGCGATCCTGGCTAAAGGTGGGCCCCGTGATCTTCCAGCCGTCGGAATTTGCGAAGCTGGGCCTGATGCTTTCCCTTGCTTTCCTTTTAGAAAAATTTCACAATCGTATCAATCATATCACCACCATCCTGATTTTGGCCATCTCCATGGGCTTTCCCGTATTTATGATACTGCGTCAGCCGGACTTCGGAACTGCCGCTGTTCTCGTGTTTTTTATCGCCTTAATGATCTTTTATGCGGGAATTCACTGGGGTTATATTGTTGCCGCTCTGGTGCTTGTGATTATCGCCGTTCCGGTCTTCTATTCCCGGCTCACGGAGGTTCAGCAAAACCGCATTCTCAATTTTTTAAATCCGTCTCGTGATTCGCAGGGCTCAAACTATCAGCAGCAGCAGGGCTTGATCGCGATCGGATCTGGACAGCTTTCCGGCAAAGGATATATGCAGGGCACGCAAACACAATATGGATTTATCCCGGAGCGGGAAACGGACTATATATTCTCCGTGCTTGTCGAGGAATTCGGATTTCTCGGAGGTCTGCTGCTTTTGGCAGGATATCTTGTAATACTGCTGCGGATTCTCCGCATTGCGCGAAAGACTCCCGGCGTTTTTGCCTCGACGCTCTGCGTCGGGATTGCCGCCATGCTTTTTATTCATATCTTCGAGAATGCCGGCATGCTGATGGGGCTGATGCCCGTCACGGGCATTCCTCTGCCATTCCTCTCTCAAGGCGGCACCTTTCAATTACTGAATTTAATCTGTATCGGCCTAGTGCTTTCCATCGGAACTCAGCGTCCTCCGCTGGATTTTAATGTTGAAAAATGACGCTTTTGCAAGATAATATAGAGCAAGGCGCACAAGAGACCGAGCCCTCCTTCCAGAAGGCGCTCGGTCTTTTCATTGATCACAAGCAGATCTCCCTTTTTGGAAAACGGATGGAGATAATAGTTCAAGGTTCCCGAGTAATCCGTGCGGTCAATCTGAATCCCTGCGCTCTGAAGCCTTTCCAGAGTGATCGGCTTCGGGTGTCCGTAGCGATTACGCACGCCGCAGCTGATCACCGCCCTTTTCGGACGCGTTCCCATCAATAAGTCGTTGCCGGTTCCCTTGGCGGATCCGTGGTGCGATACCTTCAACAGCGATAGAGGCGGATGCAGATACCCTTTCCAGAGCTTCTCTTCTGCCGATTCATAGTCACCTAACAAAAGCACGGTGGCCGGTTTTCGGGAATTTTCCCCCATGGAAAGCAGCCAGACCGCACATTCCGCATTTGTGTTTTCCGCATCCCAGCGTCCTGCGCGCAGCACGGTGACAACCGGAGACCGCCTGCCACCTAAGAGGATTCTCTGTCCCGTTTGAAAAAAACAAACGGATTCTGCCGCAGATTCTTTTGGGGTTTTCTCTTCAAAAACCGGCGCATGAAAAAGAACCCTCGTGGGAATGCTTTGCATGATTTCGGCAGCATTTCCGGTATGATCATAGTCCTTGTGAGATAAAAAAACCGCCTCCAGACGCCGAACTCCATACGAGCGAAGCCGGCGAATCAAAGCCCTCGCCTGTGTGTTTTTCCTTGTGCGAGGATCCCTCTCTCCACCCGTATCGAAGAGCGCAAACCGTCCCTCCCATTCCAGCAAAAAACAATCTCCCTGATTGACATCGACGGCTCGAAAAACAGGACCGGTCAGGCCTTTTCCAAGGAAAAAAATATCCTGAAACAGCAGAAAACAGAAAACGAAGCATACGAGCTCTTGCCGTATTTTTTTGGAAAATCTCCTTCGAAATACATCCGTTTCCACCGAGATCCAATGAAAAGAGAGCTTCTTTCGCCGGCAAAAGACAATCAATGCCGCATAATAGAGCAGCTTCCACTCCATACCGTGGAAAAGGGGCATTTCCAGAGATCCGATTTTCGAGGCTTCCAGTCCAAGAATGAGTGCTTGAAACAGAAACCAGAGGATGCGATAACCCATGTGGACGATGACGCCGAGCACGGGAATCGTATACAAAAGAAATGCCCCCAGCCCCGCTGCCAGAAGAACGGAAAAGAAGGGCAACGCCAGAAAATTGGCGATAAATTGAACGGGATCCCACCCTGCATTCATCGAAAAGAGCACGGGCAACGTCCAAAGATTGATCCATAGGGTTGTACGCAGGGAATGAATCAGTCGATTGCGGGGTTTTCCCCGTCTTGCACTCACATCCATTGCAAGAACACAAAGAAAGCTTAATTGCAGACCGACATCGTGGATGCGATACGGCCGAAAAGCGCATAAAAGAAATAACGCCAGTCCGAATCGTCGAACGTTTCGAATATTTCGCCCCATTTGAGAGGAAAACTCCCGAAAGAGCAAAAACAAAAAAGCACGCATGAAGGACGCCGGAAACGATAGAATCCAGGCATAAAGAAAAAGCAAGAGAAACAATATCAAATCGATGCTTTTTCTTCGGAGCGGAAAGAATGCCAAAAGATACAGCCCGAACTGAAAAAGCATGTTGACATGCAGACCGCTTGCCGCAAGAAGATGTGCAAGGCCTACTCCCTTCATGGCGTCTGAAAAGGAAAATCCTTCTTCCTGCATCCCGAGAAGCACCCGCTTTAAAAAGAGTCCGCTCTGCCCTCCCATTGCATGGAATCTTTGCTCCAACGCTTCCTGTATCCTTTGGCGAATCCGAATCGGATGAGGCTGCGGAGAAATGGACAAATGCATCCATCGCGCTGCAGATGACGCTTTTCTTTCAGATGGAGAGGAGAAAAAGTCCAGGATTTGAAGTTCTCCCGAAAGGCCACGTGCATTTTGCATTTTCTCTTCATCCCATTCCTCCGGGAAATGGGCCCTCTTCCACCGAAAAAAACGCGCCCTCACCCGCAGAACGGCTCCCATCGGCAACAGCTTTTTCTCCCCAACAGGGGATATGCGTTCTTGCCAAAGCCTGTCATCGTCCTTTTGAATTTTTTTGGATATAAATTCGCTCCCGTTTTGCAGCTTGAATCGATAATGCCAGCCATCCTTTCGCAAAATTAGATCCGTAGCTTTTATGAATTGCTCGTTCGGCAAGCTTTCCACCTCCGCTCCGGAAAGAACAGGATGAAAATATCCTGAAATCCAAAAAATCGCCAGAATACAGATCACCGTAAAAAGATCCTGTCTTCTTTTTTTCATCAGAGTCTGAGCACACTGCAGGCAGTTTTTCATTTTTCCCTCCTGCATACAGTATAAAAAAGAGCCGGGAAGCGGATGTCCCCGCTTCCCGGCTCTTTTTCCCATCAGTATTTCATAACTATTTCATATCCTTCCGGCCCCCGGCGCTTCTCCCGGTTTTCGCAACCGAAACTTTTTTGATCTCAGCCTTCTTTTGAACAGGCCCTCGCACATCTGATTTTTTTTTGGAAAACCCTTCAAAGAGAACAAAGAGCCATGCCGAGGCCAGTGCAATGCATCCGGCGACGAAAAAATAGACGCCTCTCCAAATCCAATGCAGACCCGATATCGTTGTCACATTGAAAAATCCATAAAATGTGAAAATGAGCCCCACAGCAATGCCGATGGCCGCCGGAAAATATTTAATCCCTTTATAGCGATGAAAGAGCAAGTAGCAAAGCGCCGTTGCCGCCACAAAGAGAATGGTAACCGTCGGCAGCATAATCAACTGACCTTTATATTGTTGAATAATACCGAAAACACTCGTCATATCCTTCTCCTTTAATTTTTTTCATATTACCACAGTGTGGATTTTTTCTCAAAAAAATCCGAAAAATGTGTTTTTTCTTTTCCGCATCCCCCAATATCAAAAAAAAGAGAGTATAATAATGAAGAAAAAATTAATGGATCCGTCTTTCTGCGAATAGGTTTACTTTTGCAGAAAGCTTGTTTTATAGATAGAAAGGCTCCTTCCTTGAAGATCAAATGGCTCAATCCAATGCGTCTTTTTGCGCTTGCATTGGTGATTTTATATCATTTTTTTCCAAGAGTGCTGCCCGGAGGCTTTATCGGTGTCGATCTGCTCTTTGCTCTGTCCGGGTTCCTGATCGCATCCCTTACGATCGATGAAATTTCATCCACAGACCGATTCAACCTCGGCATTTTTTTACGTAAGCGTCTCTATAGGCTTCTCCCAACGCTCGTGCTCTGCGTAGGAGTATCCTTACTGATTTCCCTTTCGGTTTCTCCGGATTACCGTGCGGGCATCGCAAAACAAATTGCCGCGGTATTCGGATTCGTCACCAATCAATATGAAATCATCAGCGGCGGCACCTATGAATCTCAATTTCTGCCACATCTTTTTTTACATACGTGGTCCCTGTCCATTGAAGCGCATTTTTACCTGTTTTGGGGACTTCTGCTATACCTTTTGATGCGTTACCCTCTGCGAATACGTGAGAACTATTTGGATTCTGCGGAAGATTCGGAAAAACGCATCATCCATTTACGACGCAAAGCGATTGGCCGGCTTCTCTTTTACTTTTCCCTGTTTATGATTTTCTGCTCCATGACAAGAGTCTATATCGATTACAGAGAAAATACCCCCATCGCTTCGCTGTACTTTTCCGATTTCACGAGGTTTTATTCATTCTTTTGCGGTGCTCTTGTCGCCTGCCTGAGCGGCATCCGTTACACCTCGCGCTCTTTTCAAAAATTTACGGAAAGCGTACCGAAGCGCTTGGTCGAGATCTTCTACTTCGGTACAATGGGCATTTTACTGATTCTGGCGACGCGTTTGCATTATGATTCCATCCGGACCTATCTTTTCGGACTTCCCGCGGTATCCATCATGGCGGCGTTGCTGCTTTTCAGCGCCAGGGTTTACCATGAAAAAACTGCGGATCGCCCGGAACCCAAAGCGGTTACCTTTCTTGCCGATTCCGGCTATGGCATCTATCTCTTCCACTGGCCTCTTGCCATTCTTCTGAAGGCCATGCTGCCAAAGGCAATCGCCCTTCCGCTCACCGTCATTTTTTCCGTTTTGATGGGGGCCTTTGCCTGCTATATCCTGGATCCGCTGATTTCCGGGAGAAGCGCTCACATCGGCTTCTGCAAAATCAACGCACGGATCGGCACCATACTTTCTCTCCTCCTGATCGTCGTGCTATCCGGTGCCGGCTTTCACATTGCACAGAATTCGCCCTCACTTTCTTCTCTCGAACAAAGAATGTGGGCAGGCGCTGTTGAACAGGATATCGATCAAATCATCAGCATCGACAAAAAAGCCATGCAAATCGAAAATGCCGCCTATGAAGAGCGCACCAAAGGGAGTTATATCATCGGCGACAGCATTCTGCTCGGCCCGCGGTCTTTTCTTTTGGAACAAATTCCCGACAGTGAGGTGGATGCTGCCGGAGAACGCACGATTCAAGCTGCGGTGGATGTGTTGAAGGCAAAACTGAGGACAGATACCGTGCGCAATAATATTATTCTCGCCTGCGGAACCAACTCGCTCCCGGAGCCGGAAAAAGCATTGGAAGCATTTATCGATCTTGTTCCCGAAGGAAGGCGGCTGATCATTGTAACCCCCTACGATGGCCGAGCCGGCGAAGATTGGACATCCAGTCGGCTTTTGCGTTATGAAAGAACGATGGAGGAAAAATATCCCTTTGTGACCATCGCGGACTGGCATGGGATTTCGCAAAATCATCCCGAATTTTATGAAGGCACGGATCTGGTTCATTTCTACGGAATACAGAAGGCTTACGATGCCTATGCACAAATGCTCAAGGATGCCATTGCAAAGGCGGAAACAAAGCCGAAGAAAGGAGATATGAAATGAGGCAGCGAAAGGATCTCCGAAGCCTTCTCCGATATGCTGTCGAGCTGTGCATTGTGATCATTCTGGTGATTCTCGCTGTTCACAGCCTTCGACCGACAAGTGTGCAGGATGTGTCCTCTTTTCCCTTCGGAGAACAGATGCAATATTCCGGTTCCATGCAAAATCATTATTTTGAAGGAAAAGGACTCCTGCAGCTTCGGGATGGCAGTACCTATCAGGGAGAGTTTGAAAGCGGATATTTTTCCGGGAAAGGTATTTTTTGTTCTGCCGACGGGTGGACATTTGAGGGAACCTTCGAAAACGGCAATCCCGTTGAATCCGGTATCCTGACGACAAAAGACGGCATTCGCTGGCAGTGGAATGAGGATGGAAGCCTGACCAAAGTGGAGGAAAAAAATGAGTCCAAATAAGAATCCCCATCATGCACAGGAACAACTTGCACCGCTGCGCGATGCCATTGATACAATCGATGCAGAGATGCTGACTCTCTTTGAAAAGCGTATGCACGTTGTCGAAAATGTACGCCAGGTGAAGCAGAAATATCAGCTGCCCACACTCGTCCCTCAGAGAGAGCAAGAGATCCTGCAAAAGAATTTGAATAAACTGAGCGATTCTTCGCTTGCATTGTATTATGAGCAATTTCAAAAAGCTGTGATGACAATATCTCGTGCCTATCAGGCAGATCAAAATGAAAAGGAAGGGCAATAAAGCATGAAAAAAGGCCTCACAGGGCCTTTTTTCATGCTTCCACTTCATTCAAAGCTCTTCAGGATTCTAAATTCTCGAGGAAGCTTCATCACAAAATGATGATAGGATTCATCTTCATAGTATCTTGTAGCGCCATCTGCCGAATCTACAATTTCCGCTTTCTGTGCAGGAACGCCGAAGCTGATGACATCAATGATCTCACAATCCTCCGAGAGGCCCAGCACCTTCGACAGCTCTTTGCGGTTCACCGATGCCAAAATGCAATATCCCAATCCCAGAGAATGTGCCATAAGACCTGCAGCCAGCTCTAAAATGCCGGCATCCTGCAACATAACTCCGCTTCCCGATTTCTTCACAAGAACAAGATAGCCGGTTGGCGCTTTTCCCTCCTGCCGCTTCGCATAATCCGGAATTTGGCCCGCAAAATGCAGCAATGGAAAGATTTTCGCGTTCATCTGCGGATCAACCGAGGTCACAAATTGTATCTTTTGCGCATTTGCGGCCTGCGGCACATACCGAAGCGCCTCCACGATTTCCTGCATTTGTTCCTTCGTCATGGGTTTTGATTCATCATACAATCGGATAGTTCTCGTGTTTTTGAGTATTTCTTTCATATGAAATCCTTTCTGTCGCCGCATGTTCTCGAATCAGCCGTCGAGAATTCTGATGATAGCTTCATTATAGACAAATGCTCCGAAATCCACAAAGCCGTATAAAAAGCCTCCCTTCCTCCCGTATTCTGCACGGATTGGATGCGATGAAAATATATCCCAATCCTATTTCAGACTGCATGTAATATCCTCATATTCCAGCGGAATCGCTTTTTCAAGATCCTGTACGTCAATTTCAAGCTGCAGCCCGATGCGTCCGCCGCTGATGAAAATCGTCTCAAAATCTCTCGCCGACGGATGCACGATGGTTCGAAATGTCTTTTTCATTCCCACAGGCGAGCATCCTCCATGTACATAGCCTGTCAGCGGCTCCAGCTCCTTTTGCGGTATCATGGCAATCGATTTTTCTCCGACAGCAGCCGCCGCTTTTTTCAGATCGATCACACAGGGAGAGGGAATCACCATAACATAGTGATCTCCGCTTTTTCCTTGAAGTACCAGGGTTTTAAAAATCCGGTTTTCCTCCTCGCCCAAAAGCCTTGCTACCTCCGTACCGCTCGTCGCCTCGGTGTCATAGTATTCGTGAAGCGTATAAGCGATCTTCTGTCTATCCAGGATTCGGCATGCATTCGTTTTTGTCTTTTTTGCCATATATCCTCCAAAACAGAAACGGATCCGAATCTCTGTCCAGACCCGAATCCGTCTCACTCGTCCTCAGTTCTGAGGAACCCTACATTCTATTTTCCTCGTCAACCCATTCCTTGGCGTCTTCCACTGCCTGCTGTGTCGGAGTTTCCACGCCTGCCGCGTCCTGACTCTCAATCGAGCCATAAACATCAGATGCCGGCGCACATTCTTTTTTTTCTCTCTCCTCATCAACCTTTGCGCGAATTTCTTTTTCCTTTGACATAATATCCTCTCTGTCCCATTGAATCTCTATTATCTATTTTATAGATAGCCACAGAGGAAGGATTTTAAACAAGGAATTTTGATTTTCCGAAAAAATTTGAGACGCTGAAACGGAATCACTTTCCATGCGTTTTGATCATCTCGTTTTTCGCATCTCCTTTGAAAATTGAGTTCCGCGTTTGACCATCTCGAATTTCTTTTTAACCTGCTGCTGCATTTTCCTGAATCTCCTGTAAATCCACAAGCCGTGAACACTCTGCAAAAGCCTCTCCTCATTGAAGATGATCAATATTGTCTTGTCTGCAAGGTTCTTTCTGATCATGGATCGGAAAATATCACGTTTTTCCGCATCCAAAAAAATGAGCGGCTCATCGAAAACGATCATGTCAAAATCACAATAAACTGCTCGGAGCATTTCTATAATTCTTTTTTGACCTTGCAAAAGGTTGCTTCCCCCTATGGAAATCATGCTCGCAGGCTGAAGGCCTATGCGTTCGAGAATTTGCAATGTTTCTGTATTCAGGGAAAGCTTCTTTCTCAAAAGAATATTTTCTCAGCGGTGCCCTCCAATAAATTTGCCGTCGAAGAAATCAGCAGGACATGACGCTTGATTTCAAGCTCGGAGAGCCGGTGATATGAAATATCATTCCATAAAATTTCTCCGGAGGACACAACCAGAGATTTCACCAGAAGCCTTGCAAGTGTCGATTTTCCGGAACCGTTATTTCCATGAAGTCCGATGATTTCTCCTTTATTGACAGATAATGACAGATGCTTGAGAATGGTTCTCCCTTTTATCTCATAGGAAACATCCTTCAAAGATAAGCTTTCCAGGTGAGCCATAACATGGCGCGCTTTTTTCATCAGGAAGCTGAAGGACTTCCATCACCCTGTTTTCCGAAACCCTTGCCACAGTGCTTTTTTCGGAATTGACAATAAAAGATCGATTACATCCCGAAGGCGTGAGAAATAAAGCGTAAAAGCGGAAATCATACCTACGCTCATGGCACCCGATACAATGGAACGCCCTCCAATCCGATAGATCAGATCATGCGTGAGGTTCAATAGCGAAAGCACAATGATAAAATCGTAAAGAATGTCCCAACGCGTAAAATGTCGTACGGATTGCTTCAAGGCAGAGAGATATCGATCCATGCGCTTTGTCATAAAGTCGTGAGCCTGATCGTTGCGCATGGATTCCAAGCCGGATACTTCTTCTTCAAAATGGCCTTCAAATTTTCCTCCATTTGGACCATCTTTTCCTGTTTTTTGCAATCAACGGTATCAATAAACGCGAAAGAAGCGTCAAAATCAAAATCAACGCACAGGAAAGAATTGTCAGCGGAATCGAGTAGCGCAGCATCATTGCAAGAATCCCAATAAGAAAAAGCACATTTATCACAATATGAATCTAACGCTCATAATAGAGATACCGTGCCATATCACAATCTTTCAGAAAACGTTGCAGAAAATATCCTGCGCTGTGATCTGCAAAAGAGCCGTAATTCATATGAGCGAGTTTTCGTACAAGAAGCGCTCTGCGTCCTTGAATCATCTCTACATCTCCCATTTCCAGGTGATAGCTGTATAGAGACTGAACGCCGATATGAAGCATGCCTAATAAAATGCTATAAACAGCATATCGGTTGACCGACGGCATATCCTTCGCCACCGCCGCATCAAGAAGCCTTTGCACAAGAATGGGTGCAAGCAACACCAATGCCTGAATAGAGAGATTCTGGCATATGAGGATGATTTGTAAAGTTGTTTTATTTTGAATGAAGGGCTCTTTAGATTTTTTCATTGTTATCATATTCATATGCCGCACGATGAACCATGCAATGGTTTTTCACCCATAGGTGAATTCTCCAAAGGCATATTCCTCTGCGTTTTGAAGAAAATTCAGGCGTCTACGGCACATGGTTTCCCTTCAAGCACTGATTGCAAAAATTTCTCTGTCTCTTTTTTCTTCGGAATGGAAGGAATTGCCCCAAACCTTGTGACGGCAAGAGCCGCAGCCGCGGAAGCAAATGAAAGCGCCGACTCGACCGGTTTCCCTTGATCCAGGCAGCTCACAAAGGCCCCAAGAAAGGTATCTCCTGCGCCGGTAGTATCCACGGCATGCACGGAATAAGCGGAAAATTGTGTCTTCTTTTCCGGTGTGAAAAAGATGCACCCTCGGCTTCCGCATGTAAAAACTATGTTTTTAACACCCATTTTGATCAAGGCGTCTACACCGTTCTCCGGATCCTTTGTTTCCGTAAGATGCTCCATTTCGCACTCGTTCAGCACTAAATAATCCACCTTCGAAAGATACGTCCTGTCAAATTGATCATTGACCGGTGAGGGATTCAGCACCGCCTGTACGCCATGCTTCTCGCAAAGTGTCAACACCTGATAAATCACAGGCAACGGAATTTCCATCTGCAGTATGCAAAAATTCGCACTCAGGATCTGCTCCTTGTGATTCTCTACCCAAGAATCCTCCCAATCAAAGTTGGAACCCGAATTCACGATAATACAATTTTGCCCTTGCGCATCCACAACAATGATTGCCTGACCTGTGGGTTTCCCGGATACATGCATGGCTTTCGCTCCGATTTTTTCTTTTTTCAAAAAGTCGAGAAAGATTCTTCCATTGGCATCCTGTCCGACACTGCCCATCATATGTACAACACTGCCCGCTCTGGCTGCCGCCACCGCCTGATTGAGACCCTTGCCTCCATAGGCGGTCGTCATCCCCGAAGAAAGAATGGTTTCGCCGCCTTGAGGAATATGATGAACATCCAGACGATAATCCATATTTAAGCTTCCGACAACGGTAATACTCATACTCTCCTCTTTCCTTCGCGTAATGGCATTGCGCATGGCTCACTTTTCAGGATAACGATATCCCGCTTTGATTCTACCATTCCTTTTGAAAAAGGAAAAGGCCGGCGATTCGGAAACCTGCCTTCCTCCCTTTACTCTCCTGCAACACGCTTTCTTCACAACCTCGAAAGATTTTTGGATATACTTTTGGGTATACTAAAATAGATTTTTAAATTCCGATTACAGAGCAATAGAAAGGAAAACTATGGGATTACTGATTACTTGGGTTGCCAATGGCATCTCCTTATGGATTTTGGATGCATTATTTTCCATCATCCAATTTCAGGATAATAAAACCTTAATCATGACGGCCTTGATGCTGACACTGGTCAATACCATCGTAAAACCGATTCTCAAGATTTTGACGTTGCCGCTGACGATTTTGACCTTAGGTCTGTTTTCCTTTGTGGTAAACGCCATCGTGCTTTCCTTTGCCTTTTCTCTTGGCGGAGCCGAGCCGATCTCATTCGGTTGGGCAATTATCGCCAGCATTGTACTGGGCTTTATCAATCGCGCTGTGCTTGCTTTGTTAGGAAAAAACTCGTAATCGGTCTCCCGAAAAGCTTCGTTTTCAGGAGAAATTCATCGGCAGGGGCTCCGACGTTTTTCGCCGCTGTTACTTGTATATAAGATTATTTAAGGAGGCGTATCATTTTGAACAAGGATGAAAGTATTCAAATTTTACAGGACGTGATCCGGATCGCGTCGGAAAATGACCATGAACAAGCCGTGGCCGAATATTATCAAAAGCTGCTCGCTTCTCATAATATTGAATCCAAGCTTGTGAAATATGCTGACGGAAGATGCAGCTTAGTTGCGGAAATTGAAAACGGCAGCGGTAAAACACTTGCGCTATCCGGTCATATGGACGTTGTCAGCGTAGGTGACGAAAAGGAATGGAAATATCCTCCTTATTCCGGACATATAGAGGACGGAGTCATCTGGGGCCGAGGCACATCGGATATGAAATCCGGACTGTCAGCCCTGATCATTGCCATGATCGATTTGCATCAAAGCAAGAGATTTCATGGAAAAATCAGGCTGCTGGCAACGGTCGGTGAGGAGCTCGGGGAGCTTGGCGCCGCTCAATTAGCTGATGAGGGCTATGTTGATGACGTTGACGGCCTGTTAATCGGCGAGCCCTGTAATACCGGAATTGTATATGCTCACAAAGGCTCTCTGAATTATAAGATCATCTCCAGAGGAGTCGCCGCACACTCGTCGACACCGGAAATGGGATCCAATGCAATCCTGCATCTTCTTGAGGCCATTCATGAGATCAATCAGGCATTGGATAAGAAAATAGAGCTTTTGAAAAATGACAGGATGGGGAAAGCAATTCATAATGTTACATTGATCAGTGGCGGATCACAAATCAATTCCATTCCGGACTATGCCGAATTTCAGGCCAATGCCCGCACTATTCCCGAATTGGATAATGAGGATTTTATTCAGTGCATCCAAGAAGTGCTAAATCGTCTCCAAGAGAATGAGGAATATCATTTTGAGCTTGTTGTTACGGCGAATCAACCGCCGGTGGAAGCGAATCCCGACTCGGATTTGATGCGTGTAATTTTAAAAACCGCGAATCAATTTGAACAATTAAAACCGAAAAACCTGATTTCGACGATCGAAAATTTACTGGGAGAGGATGTTACCGAATTCAAAAACACGCTGGAGAATATCGATGAAATCGTGCCGGTAACAGCGCCTGCAACAACGGATGCAGCGCAGTTTATGCGTAAAAACAAGAACATGGATCTTGCTGTATACGGACCGGGAGTTCCGACATTGAATCATAAAATCAATGAGAGGCTTCCTCTGTCACAATATATTGCTTTTATAGAAGCTTATAAGCAAATCATTGAAAATTATCTGTCATAGAATCCTGTAGCAGATTCGAAAAGGACAAACAACTGACAGGATAAGGACTGCAACCGTTGAAAAATCAGTCGTTGCAGTCCTTATCCTTTTTCAATGCCTTGATCGCATCCGCTTTTTCTCAGAAAACAGCAAGAATCGGGATTTTCTGCACTTCCCTTACTGAAATTTCTTCACGCCATGTGCCTCAATCCAATCATCAAACCTTTCCCCTCCCTGTAACGCTTCTAACGATTGTCTTTCATACGTTCCATCCTCGGCAATATAGAAAACGTCAGGAACCTGTCTTACATCGTATTGATTCATCACCTCCTCAAATCCCTTTTCATCCCGATATGCATCCGAGTCAAAATAATGGATCACAATTTTGTACTTATCCGCCAGAGCGTTCATTACTCGCACCATCAGCTTGCACGACTCACAGGAGGGTCTTCCTACAAAAACGATTCCCTTCAAGCTATGATCCTCATTTTTGAGATCCCGGATGCCGATTTTATGAAAGCCCTTCGAAAACGCATCATAATCTTCGCGACTCATCTCAACAGGAGCCGGATCCTGATAGACCTTGTCGTAATATGATTTCATCGCCACCATTCCCAAAACCAATCCGATTGCTAAAAATAGAATCCTCGTTCTCCACTTTTTCATTGCTTTCTCCCTTTCTATATTCTCTCTTATACTTTTTCTTTATTCTTTTCATGGAGCCTTCTACCTATAGAAACGAAAAAAGCAGGAGCTTTGTGACAAAAGTTTTCTCAAAATCTGGAATCAGGAGTGTTACATGAAAAAGCCCCTGCCGAAGCAGGAGCTGAATGATTATTCCGATTTACGCTTTACACCATGCGCCTTCACCCATTGATCAAAGGTCTCTCCTGCCTCCAGAGAAGCGGCAGTATGACGCGACAGGGATCCGTTTTTGTCCAGAAAGAAAACATCCGGCAATCTCCGAACAGCATAGCGTGTCATGACTTCCTGATATCTCGGATGATCTTGGACGGAACTCGCATCCAAAAAAGAAATGACGATGTCATAATCATGAACAAATTTTTGCATGACACGCGCAAACATCCTATGCCCCTCCGTCGAGAAATCATCAATATAAACAATCCCGGTGACGGGCCGGTTGGGGTCTAACAGCTCTTCCGGCTCCATCACATGAAAGTCTGCTAAAACTTCTTCTTTTTCCCTTTGCTGAATCTTTTCAGTATCCGGATGTGTATTGTAATATTGCTTGACTCCCACCGCAATCAGAAGCAAAGCAAAACCTCCCCACAGCAGGATTTTTTTCCACTTTTGCATATTTTTCTCCGATTGAATTCTATTTTCCTTGATCTGAGATGCTCTGCATCATTTGAATCAGCTGTTCTTCCTCCACCTGACCGGAAATTTCATACCAGCTGACATCATCATGCCAGTACAGATTTACCTCATCTCCTTTTTTTACGATCTCAATCCAACGCCCATCGATATTTCTCTGCTGAGAGCTTGCTCCATCACGATCAATTAAAAACGTCATTTCACGCAAACGAGAATGAGAATAAAGAATCGTTTCTCCCTCAAGATTCGTATACTCTACAAAGATAGAATTCTTCTCTTCTTTTCTATCGGTTTCCTGATATCCTTTCGGGATATATTTTGATTTCAGAGGCTTCCAATGGAGGTATGCTTCGTCTTTCATCCCCTTCGGATTTTCCGTAACACGCACTTCTATCGAATCTCGATAGAGATCATAATGGAAGAAAAACGGAAGCTCCCTCGTCTTCGGCATCGCCTGCGATGGCCCCAGAGTGAATGCGAGCAGAAAGAGGAGAAAGCAAGCCGCTATCATTGCCGCCGGCTTGCGGATCCGCGTCCATGGACGGCTCTCTCCCTCAATCATCTTCGTCATACGCTTCTCAAAGGCCTCAGAAAACTCATGATCCACCTCCGATTCCTCGGGAAGCGCGCGAATGGATTCTTCATCCCATGAAGCGATCATGTCAGATAAATCCGGATCCTCCAAATCTGCATCCGTCATCGTTTCCCATGGTGCATCATGATTTTTTGGGCTTTTCTCCGTATTCATCTCGGCTTCCCCCTTTCCTCCTTAATTTTCTGTACCGCCCGGTGCAATCTTTGCCTCACATTTTCCTCTGAAATGCCCAAAATATCTGCAATTTTTGCATTGGAGAAATCATGTACATATTTCATCACCACAATTTCCCGCTGTGCAAACGGAAGCAAGGACAAAAGCTCAGAAACCGTCTCCCGGTCCTCTCGACTCTCCTCATGGGCAGGCAGATGATCAAAATATCCCGGCTCCGGATAGAGCTCCTTTTGTCTTTTGCGGATTTTATCCAGAGCAAGATGCTTTACTATTACAGCGAAAAAGGACATGGTTTTGTGACAATTCTTTTCATCCACGTCATCAAGGCGTTCCTTGATGATGAAAAAAGCATCATGCACCACATCCTCCGCCTCCATCTCATCGTGCAAAAGTTGAAATGCAATATAGTACATTCTCCTGCGATAGGCGAGATAAAGACGTTCCAGTTTTTCTTTTTTTAACTTTTCCGTATTTTCAAAAAAATGAAACATGGAATTTCCCATCTTAGTTTTTAGAAGTGGTCTGTCGTAAAATAGTATCTCATAATTGTTGGCAAAAAAAAAAACCTTCCCGCATTTTCGGGAAGGTTTTTTTCAATCAATCAATGGATTTTTCCACATTTTTCTTGAGCAGCCCCAGCAGAATTGCACTGACAATCGCACCGGCAATAATGGCTGCAAGATACATCACAGGTTTTTCCACCACCCCGATGACCCAGATACCGCCATGCGGTGCACGCAGGGAACAGCCGAACAGCATGGACAACAGTCCCGCAACACCGCTTCCTACAATACACGCAGGAAGAACGCGCAGCGGATCCGCTGCCGCAAAGGGAATCGCACCCTCTGTAATGAAGGAAAGACCCATAATAAAGTTGGTGGGAATCGCTTGACGATCCTTTGCAGTGAATTTGTTCTTGAACATAAGCATTGCCAGCGACAACGCAATGGGCGGCACCATGCCGCCGGCCATCACCGCTGCCATAATGGCCGAGGAACCTGAAGCAAGAGAGGCGGTTCCGAAGACATAGGCTGCTTTATTGACCGGTCCCCCCATATCAACAGCCATCATGCCTCCAAGCAACGCCCCCAAAAGCAGCTTCGATACATTGCCCATATTGTTCAGCCAGCTTGTAATTGCCGTGTTGATGGCTGCCAACGGCGGATTGAGCAGGTAGAGCATGATGACACCGATTCCCAATACTCCCAGCACGGGAAAGAGGAGCATCGGCTTGACGCCATCCATGGATTTGGGAAGCGGTGAGGTAATCTTGCGCAGGAGAAGCACAAGGTATCCTGCGAGAAATCCGGCAGCTAAAGCGCCGAGAAAGCCTGCTCCACCTTCATTCGCAAGATATCCTCCGACAATACCTACCGCAAGACCCGGCCGGTCGGCAATGCTCATCGCAATAAAGCCGGCCAGAATCGGAAGCATGAAGCTGAAGGCTGCGCCTCCGATATTTTTAAACATCGCCGCAAGCGGTGTATTGGAACCGAAATTTGCAGGATCGATGCTGTAATCGTCGAGCAAGAATGCAATCGCAATCAAAATTCCGCCGCCTACAACAAAAGGCAGCATATGAGAGACGCCGTTCATTAAATGTTTATAAAATGCCTGACCGATACTTCCCCCGCTCTTTGGACTCGGAGAGCTTTCCTTCGAAGCGACAGACGCATGAAATACCGGCGCAGATCCCTGAAGAATCTGATCCAGAAGCTGCTTTGGCTTATTGATTCCGTCGGCAACTCTGGTATCCACCAGACGCTTTCCATCGAAGCGGCTCTTCTCCACACTCACGTCACAGGCGATAATCACGCCCTTGGCATTGGCAATTTCCTCGTCTGTCAGAGCATTGGAGATCCCTGTGGATCCATGTGTCTCTACTTTCATCGTGTAGCCCATTTCCTTGGCTTGATTGATCAAACCTTCGGCAGCCATATAGGTATGCGCAATGCCCGTGGGACATCCTGTCACCGCTACGAAGTCATAAGAATCCTCATCGGAAGATGACATTACGCCTACAAAATCCTCCGGAAACTTTTCCTTTTCCTTCTTTTCAATGATCTGCAGAAAGGCCTCCTTGGAAGAAGCCGCCATCAGTTGTCTGCGAAAATCCTCATCCATAAGCATGGTGGAAAGACGGGAAAGCACGACCAGGTGCTCATCATTGGAATTTTCCGGTACGGCAATCAGGAAAAAGAGCTGTGTCGGTTCTCCATCCAGTGAGTCATAGTCGGTTCCCTGAGGCACTGTCATGGCTGCCAGCTGTGCCTGAAGAACCCCCTTGGATTTCGCATGCGGAATGGCAACACCTTCGCCGATGCCGGTGGTTCCCGACTGTTCACGTGCCAAAACATCCTCACGATACTGCACCTTATCCTTTAAAGCACCCGTTTTCTCCATCAGATCCGTCAGACGGACAATCATCTCCGTCTTCGGCGCCGGACCCGCGCCCAGCTCAATGCCTTCCGGACGCAATATTTCTGTAATTCTCATTTTGTCTTTCCTCCACACATTTTCTCATAAATTGCTTCTACTTCTTTACGCGTTGCCAGCGTCTCCGAAAAGGCCGTCGCAGATCCGCAGCTCACGCCCCATCGGAAAGCATCCGTCGCGCCCATTCCGTTTTTGACTCCATAGATAAAGCCGGCAACCAAAGAGTCCCCCGAGCCTACCGTATCAATGACTGTTCCCTTAGGCGCATCCAAAAAGAGACTCTCCCCCTCCTTCGAAAGAAAATAGGCCCCGTCTCCACCCATAGAAATGATGACGTTGAGCGCCCCCAGCTCCTGTAATTTTCCGGCATAGTTTTTGATTTCCTCTTGCGTTTGAATCGAGGTTTTAAAAAAATCTTCAAGCTCCCGGAGATTCGGCTTTACCAGAATCGGATGATACGGCAGAGTCCTGCGAAGCGGCTCTCCCGTAGTATCTACAGCGATCTGTACCTCACGGCCCTCCAATTTTTCCATGATTTCTGCATAGAAGCTTTCACCGAGAGACGCAGGAATGCTTCCCGAAAGAAAGAGATAGTCTCCCTTTTTAATTTCAGCCAATTTATCAAAAAGCTGCTGGAGCTCCTCTTTACGAATGTTCGGGCCCGGCCCGTTGATCTCCGTTTCCCGGTCCGCTTTGATTTTTGTATTGATTCGTGTGAAGCCCTCTGAGAGATAGATGAAATCGCTCAGAATCCCGTCCTCATATCGTAAAATTCTCTCAATTTCGCGTCCTGTAAATCCGGCAAGAAATCCCCAGGCGATGCTTCTTTCGCCCAGATTTTTGAGAAGCTTACTCACATTGATTCCCTTACCGCCTGCCGCAGTGCTTTCCTCAATGGCGCGATTCGTCTCCCCCTCTGCCAGCCGAGGCAAACGAACCACATGATCCATGGCAGGATTGAGTGTTAATGTATAGATCATCTAACCTCCCTTCTATTCAGGAAAGATCTTCCAGTGTCAGAATCCTTGCCTTGAGCATTCCATTCTCGTCTCGAGAATCACAGACCACGGGGACTCCTGCATCTTTGCAAAACGTAACCTGAGAAACCTTCCCGAATTTTCCCTGATCGGCCAAAATATAGGCCTTCCTGCATCGGGCGATTGCCGCCTCCTTGACCAACGCTTCATTGATATCGGGCGTTGTGTATCCAAAATCCCGGTGCACACCGTTTGTACCGAAAAATCCAACCGTAAAATTGAATCTCTGCAGATAATCCCCCGCCGCAATTCCGACTATGGAATCGGTGCTGATCTTGATTTCACCGGGTAAGGTCAAGACGTGGTATTGCATTGCAGACAGTTCTCGTGCGATCGTTAAAGAATTTGTTACAAAACTGAGATCCCCTGCCTGAATAAATCCCAACATTGCCTCTACGCTCGTTCCTGCATCAAGATATATAAAATCATGATCCTGAATGATTTGTGCAGCACATTCCGCAATCGCAATCTTTTCTTTCATATGGCTTTGAATCTTCGCGCCCATCCCCTCTTCCGTTGTAACATAATCTATCGGATTCAAGGCTTTTGCGCCGCCATATATTTTTTTGAGCCTTCCTGCATGATTCAATTCATTAAGATCTCGGCGAACCGTTGCAGGAGAAATATTCAATAGCTTGACAATTTCTTCGGTGCAAATCGTTTTTCTTCGGTTGACTAAATTGACAATCTGCGTCAAACGCTCATCCTTTAACATATTCACCTCACTTCATCCTAATCATAGCACATAAATAATCAAAGTCAATCTATTTTAATCATAGATAATCAAATTTACTCAAAAAAAATGTTACTAAGATTTATGACCGAATAAGGAAAGGTCTTGCATATTCTTTTATAAAAAATCGGCACAAATAGTTACTATTTGTGCCGATCGTAATCATTCGTATATCTTTTTACTTTTTACAGTTCTCACAGTTCTGCAATCGCTTCAATCTCGCAAAGCACTCCTTTGGGAAGCTCGCGCGCCGCAACACAGCTTCTTGCAGGCTTCGAAACAAAAAATCGTGCATATACCTCATTGAACTCCGAGAAAAACTTCATGTCCGCAAGAAAGCATACTGTCTTCACGGTCTTAGAAATCTCAGAACCGCCTGCCTCTAAAACAGCGGCTACATTTTTACAGCTTTGCTCCGCCTGCGCCTGAATTCCCTCGGGAATCTCACCGGTCACGGGATCAACAGGAATCTGTCCGGAGCTGAATACCAGATTGCCGACTACCATTCCCTGTGAGTAGGGACCGATTGCTGCCGGCGCTTTTTCTGTTGTAATTACTTTCATAGAAACCTCCTGCTTTTTAAGTTTGTTTTTTATTATTTTATAGCGAACAGGCAATGGAATCAATTTCCGGAGCCATTTTTCCTACGAACAACACCAAATGCCTGTGCAAAAGAATTTGTGAAACACCATCTTATAAAAATTGACCGTATGGTCAATTTTTGTTATCATTGCATCATCTTTTCACGAATAAGGAGCATACTTTGAAGCAATCAGAAAAAACGGCGCTTACGATTTCCAAAATACTGTCCGCTGCAATCGAGGAATTCGGAGTCCACGGATATTCAGACGGCAGCATCAATCGCATCTGCAGACATGGAATTCAAAAGGGCCTGATTTATCACAATTTTAAGGATAAGGATACGCTTTATCTGGCATGTGTACAGCAAAGCTGTGAGAAAATTCTCCGGGAGATGGATGGTGCAAGTGCAGACCTCGCATTTTTAGAGCATATGAAATTACGAATGCAGCTTTGGGTTCGGTTTCCTCTCGAGTCTCATATTTTTTTTGAAGCGCTGCTTTCTCCGCCGGAAAAGCTGATTCCACAGTTGCAGATAATGCTCGAGCCATGGGAGGCGATGACGAGACGTCTGTATTATCGCCTTCTTCCTCATCTCACGCTTCGAACAGGTGTTTCCGAGGAAGAAGCACTTCAATACTTTTCGCTGATGCAACAAATGTTTAATTGGTTTTTTACCAGCGCACGCTATCAAAGCTTATCGATCAGCGAAAAAAGCATGGAGCATGAAAGCCAATTGCCCAAATTGATTGATTTTATGTTGTATGGCGTTGCGCAGAAAGGAGAAGCCCAATGATATTCGTTGTGCAATGGATTGCTGCACTCATACTCGCCGCTCTCGCAGGGCGGCTCATTACCCTGTTAAAAATGCCCTCAATTCTCGGATGGCTCATTGCCGGTATGCTGCTGGGTCCTCATGCTCTCGGCCTCATGCCCCAATCTGTGTTAGAGTCCGACTGGTATAAAATCATCATCGTCTGGATGCAATGTGCTTTCGGTCTCATACTGGGAACGGAGCTTATTTGGAAACGCCTCAAAAGCTACGGAAAAGGTCTGATCGTAACCACGCTCACACAGTCTCTCGGAACCTTTGCTTTGGTTACCTTGGTTTTCGGCATTATTTTTGCCTTTGCCGGCGTTCCTGTCTTTCTTGCTTTTTTCTTCGGGGCAATTGCCCTGGCCACTGCTCCGGCCCCTGCTCTTTCCATCGTCAATGAATTCCATGCAAAAGGTCCGGTAACGGACACCCTGCTTCCCATGGCCGTTCTGGATGATGTGGTAGGGATCCTGGTCTTCTTCACCGTGAACGCAATCATTGCAGGAGCCGTTTCCAACGGAGCGATTTCCTTTGCAGTCATTCCTCTGATGATTTTTGTTCCTATTCTAATAGGCATTGTTACGGGACTTCCCGTCGGATATCTTTTCAAAAAAGGAGGTGGGAAAGGCAAGACGATGATTATTCTTCTCCTCGGCATCACGGTCACGGCAGTGCTGGGGCTCCTGCTCAATCAATATATTTTTACCGATTTCACCTTAAATTATATGCTCATGGGTGTCTCTTTCTCCGCTGTATTCACCAATATGGTGGATGAGCAGCAGCTGGGAAAAATTGTAGAGCCCCTTCAACCCATCCTATCCGTCAGCCTGCTGGCTGCCATCGTCAATCTCGGTGCACCGCTCAATTATCACCTGATTTTGGGCGCCGGCCTCTATACCTTTCTCTATATTGCAGCTCGCGCTGCAGGAAAATATTTTGGAGCCCGGCTTGGGGCAAAAGCCATGCATATGCCTCTCACTGTACAAAAATATCTTGGACTGACACTGCTGCCGCATTCCGGCGTATCGCTTGTTTTTACAGGAATTGCCTGCGCAACGCTTGCTTCCATGCCGGACCTCGTCGGAATCGTGCAAGGCACCATCGCGGCGGCCGCCGTCATCAATGAAATTATCGCCGTCTTTATCGCAAAAAAGGGTTTTGAGCTGGCGAAAGAAATTTAACACGAGAAACCAAAAGCCGAGAGATACTTGCTTCTCTCGGCTTTCTAATTTTGTATCATGATCAGTTCGGATTTACCGGCTTCGTTGTTCCCCCTCATATGCTTGCACCACAGCCCTGGTCAATTGGTCCGTGCATGATGTATCTCTCGGACCACAGGTATTGCCCAGCAAAGTATCTTTGAGTCTTTCAACGGTCATGCCTTCTACAAGCTTTCCAATCGCTTTCAGATTGCCGTTACATCCCTTTGTGAATTGCACATTGTGAAGCACATTGCCATCAAGATCAAAAGAGATTTTCGTTGCACAAATCCCCCTCGGTTTTACCTCGTAATGTTTCATTTCGTCCTCAATTCTAATCTGAATCATCCGCCATAAAAAAGTGGAGATCCCGGTCCTACAGGAATTTTAAAGATGAACCAGAAAGAGAAAAGTACGATCCATCCGAGTAGAAAGGCAATCGAATATGGAAGCATTGTCGCCATGACGCTACCGATTCCCGCTTTTTTATCATACTTTTGGAAAAAGGCGACTGTCAAGACAAAAAACGGCATCAGGGGAGCAATGATATTGGTCGCAGAATCGCCAATACGGTACGCTACCTGCGTCAATTCTGGAGAATAGCCTAAACGCATAAACATCGGGACAAAAATTGGAGCCATGATTGCCCACTTTGCAGAATCCACTGCAATAAAGATATTGATCAACGCGGTGATGATAATGAAACAAACAAAGAGCGGCAAGCCGGTGAAGCCGATCGATCTCAGCATGTCCGCACCACCCACGGAAATAATTGTTCCCAGATTGGAATAATTAAAGCAAGCGGTAAACTGTGCCGCAAAGAAAAGCAAGACCATAAAGCTTGCCAAGCCCGAGATTGTTTTATTCATCATCTGAATCACATCGCGACTGCTTCGAATCGTCCCGCTTCCAATCCCATATGCAATTCCCGGGATAAGGAAAAGCAGCATCATGAAAAAGATAATCCCTTCCATAAAAGGCGAACCCATAATAGCATGCGTCTCGGGATTTCTCAGGATTCCATTTCTCGGGACAATGCAGATCGCCATGATCAGGATGTAAATGAATGCGCTGATTCCCGCAAATCGCATACCGCGCTTTTCATTTGCCGTGATTTTCTCTACCATTTCATGCTTTTCGGGAACATAGGGATCCAGACGCGGCTCTACCACTTTATCAGTGATGATGGTTCCAATAATCGTAATTAAGAAAGTAGAAGCTACCATAAAGTACCAGTTGCTGATGGGCAGCACCGAATAACTCGGATCAATCATTTGTGCCGCTGACGTAGACATTCCGGCAAACATCGGGTCTGCTGTTCCGATCAGAAGATTGGCGCTCCACCCACCGGAGACACCGGCAAATGCGGCCGCCAGCCCCGCAATGGGATGACGGTCAAACGCCATAAAAAGAATAGCTCCCAATGGCACCAATACCACATAACCTGTCGAAGATGCAATATTGGACATGACCCCCAAAAAGACCACGACAGCAGAAAGAAATGCTTTCGGAGTCGAGGTTGCCAGCCGTCTTAAAAGTGCCGATAAAAATCCGCTTCCATCCGCAACACCGACACCCAGCATAATTGTAAACACGGTACCCAGTGCATAAAAAGCAGTGAAATTATGCACCACCGTTGTAACAAGATGACGAATGCTCTCTCCCGAAAGAAGGTTGACAACGCTCACCGTATTTTTCGTGATTTCACCTGTTTTGCTGTCTAAAAAATCATAGGTAACACTCACACCCGCTTTGGAACATATCCAAGAAATTGCAATGATAATTCCTAACAGCCACAAGAAAATCATGGCCGGGTCCGGCAGAGCATTTCCTACCCGTTCCACAAAATCGAGTGCACGAAGCATGCCGCTTTTCTTGTCAACTCGGACCTTTTTCTTACCCATATACTCTCCTATTTTCGATTTTTAACGTTCCTTACCAACAGGAATTGACATCCACATGATCTGTCATAACCTTCAAAATCTCCGAATCCGTTGGTTTCATTCCGACCTTTCCGATATATCCCATGTTACGAATCGTCGCTTCCACGTCCTCCTCCACAATGCCCTCTCCGGGAAGAAATTCCTTGTGCGCCATACTCATATAGTGTCCCAAAATAGCCGCATCTACAGAAGATGCAATCTTAGCGGCACAGCTTGGTTTAGCTCCATCACAGACAATGCCACCGACATTTCCCAAGGTATTGGTGATCGTTCTTCCGATATGCTGATAGCTTCCCCCGGACATGTACGTGATCGCCGCTCCGGCGCCGCAGGCTGCACTGACAGCCCCGCAAAATGCGGACAATGCCCCGATAAAATGTTTAATATAAATGGATACCAGATTACTGACAGCTAATGCCCGAAATCTCTTTTGTTCGGAAATCTGCAGTTCCTTTGCATACTCCAGTACCGGCATCGTGACCGTGATGCCTTGATTTCCCGAACCGGAATTGATCACCACGGGTAAAGCGCATCCACTCATTCGCGCGTCCGAGCCTGCGGCTGCCCGAGCCACGGCACGAGAACGAACATCGCTTCCCCAATTTTCCAACACCGTCTTTCCCACTTGTGCTCCCCAAGGCTCATCCAGTCCTTCTTGAGAAATAGCAGAATTCATATCGATCTGCCTTTGAAGTACATCTCGTATATCTGCAATATCCACCGTGTCCGCATATTCCAAGATTCCCTTCAATGACATGGCTGCCCCGGGCCGGGCAGGCATCGATGCGGTCTCCGCCTCTTTCTCCTTCTGATATATTATTTTATCATCCAATTGAATCTGTGTGATATTTGTGTGATGATCTTCGATCGTCAATTTCACCTCATGATTCTGTCCCCAAAGCTTGACCTGAATATAGAGATTGGGCACATTTTCCACATGACATACATCACAAAAACCTTGTTTCACCAATTCCCGGCATTTTTCGCGATCTTCGTCATTGACATTGGAAATCACCTCAAGCATCTTGTCAGGTTCTCCTCCAACCATTCCAAGAATCGCTGCCGCAGAAATTCCCCTTTGTCCGCCCGAATTGGGAACTGTCACGCTTTTCACGTTTTTAATGATATTCCCGGAACAAGCTAATGAAATATGCACCGGCTCCTCCGGCAAAAAGCTGCGTGCCTTTGCCGCCGCATAGGCAATCGCAATCGGCTCTGTGCAGCCCATTGCGGGAATCAACGTCCCATTGAGTATATCTGTATAATTTTGCATTTCCTCTCTTGTTAAAGTCATGCCTCTTCCTTTCTGCATAAAAGAAATGATATTATCACTGATCATATCAGAGCTGCGGAAACAAAGCGGTTTTCAATATTTCCTTTTTGAAAGGCTACAATGTCTCCGTTTTAAATTCCCATTGCAAAATCGTTTAAATCCTCATTCAGATAGCGGATAATTTTTTCTTGATTGCGTTCCCGGATCGAATCGATGATTTTTTCATGATTTTTCGTATCGATAGAAAGTTTGCGCCCGTTTCCGTAATTCCAATAAACCTGAGCATATGCACGAAGCAAGCGCGACATACAATGCTGAATCTGCTCTGTCACATAGGCGTTACCGCAAACTTCCATCAAGTAAAGGTGAAAGCGGGTATTATAATTCCAGTGCTGCTCCGGACAAACATCATCGCGAATACAATCCGCATTGATGCGCTTTAAGATCCGAATCTGCTCGTCTCCAAACTTATCAAGATTCGCGCAAATATTGCTGCTCTCTATATATGCTCGAAAATGAACCATATTCCGAATGTCTTCTTGTGAGAGACGTACAACCTCATAGCCATAGCGGGGCAGGCTTTTCAGAACCCCGTTACTGCACAAGGAAATCAACGCATCTCGAACAGGAGAACGGCTTACATCATATTCTTCAATCAAATCATTGGTATTTAAAATATCTCCCGGCAAATATCTTCCGACAATAATATCGTTAAGGATGGAACTGTATATTTTATCTTTCAGATTTTCCGGATTCTTCTTGGCCATAGCATTCCTCTTCCTTATGATGACTTATTTTACCACGATCATTGTGGGATACAAAAGTCTATTTTTCATCACCCGACTTTTTATCTCTCCCTCTCTATACGTTTTATGAAGTTCCGCTTTTAATACGTTACAATATCCGTGGCTCTGTTTTGATTTCCGACGCTTCTTCCAAATCAAGCTTTATGGATAATGACCCATCTGAAAAAAAAAGCACGGACAGGCATCCGAATGTTCCAGCAGGAGGCTGTCATTTTTTGAATGCTGAGATGTTGAAAAATACGTCTTGCAACGCACGGTTGCGGAAGATTCAAGGTATACTTGGTGGCATGCAACCGCCGTATCTGCCAAAATGCGATTGTGCACATAATACGATTGGTTAAATAAAAATACCGGTATGGCTGTCGCAAAAAGCCGAGCCACAAAAAAGGAGGTTTTCACATGATACTTGCCGATAAAATTATCGAGCTGCGAAAGAAAAATAACTGGTCACAGGAGGAGCTGGCATCTAAGCTCGGTGTCAGCAGACAGGCCATTTCCAAATGGGAAAGCGCTCAAAGCATCCCCGATCTCGAGCGCATTCTGAAAATGAGTGAACTTTTCGGGGTCAGCACCGATACGCTCATAAAAGATGAAGTCGAGCTCTCTTCGGCATCATTCAATGAAACAGCGGATTCCGACAACACCTTGCGCATTCTCACCTTAGAGGAAGCCAATGGCTACCTTGCCCTGAAAGAAAAAGGCACTAAACCGATTGCTTTCGGAGTGATGCTGTGTGTGTTGGCTATGATCCCGCTTATTTTGTCGGAGAATTTTGTAAAGAAAGCCATTGCGGAGCCCGTCAGCGTGATCGTTGCCTTTTTGTTTGTTCTTGGAGGGGTCGCCCTGTTTCTCTTAAATGGATTGCCGCTCAATGCTTGGAAATGGATGGACAAAGAGCCATTTGAAACAGCCTACGGCGTCACAGGAATGGTTCGCGAACGGCAAAAAGCTCTGCAGCCCAAATTGATGGCTCATATCGTTATCGGGGTCTGTCTCTGTATAATCGCCATAATCTGTTTTATCGCTTCCGATCTATCAGGAAATTTGATTCACCTTCCGGAATCCTATTTTGTCGCATTCGGATTCGGAATTTCCGCAATTGCGGTCTATCTTTTTGTGAGCGTAGGCATCCCGTATGGCGCTTATAAAAGACTCCTGCAAGAAGGAGATTTTTCTGCACGAAGCAAAGCCATGGACCGAAAAACAGGACCGATTATAGCAATCTACTGGCTCCTGGTCACGGCTATTTATCTTGGATACAGTTTGATTACGACAGACTGGATGCACAGCTGGATCATTTGGCCGCTTGCCGGTGTCCTGTGCGCTGTGCTGGCTATCGTGTTGCAAATGGTATATAAAAAACATGATAAAAATTAAGAAATGGAAATCTGCAGAGAAACCATATAGGGAGGACTTTCATTTTCCAAGTAATCACAATTTCTGTTGAAGCGGATTCCATGCCGCTATATTGATTGCTGAAGCTTTTCCATCTCTTCCGCCAGCTTCCTGTCGATTTTCAGGACATTCTGACGCAGCGAAGCAAGCTCGTTCAGCTTGTCCTGAATTTCTCCCTGCACTCGAAGGTCTGTAAAAATGTTGTCAAAGACCATATCCAACATCCTGTCTGTCAGCTGATCGCCGATTTCGGAAGGAAGCTCCATTGCAATATCTGAGAGCTCTTTGGATAAATCGTATAAAGACATTTTGAGTTCAGCGATATTGGCGTTCGCATGCTGAATCTGATTGCGCTTGATCAGACTGATCCAAAAACGGCCCGCAAAAATGTCAAGAATGCCGGAAGTTTTCGCTTTTTTCAAAGAATCCATCGCCAGGCCGAGTTGTTCTAAGACGGTTTCTGATGCTTGCTTCGCCTCTTGCAATTCTTTCAATCGATCCAAAATTCTTTTCTCCACTTCTCAATTAATCTGCCGATCGATTCCAATCAGCCTGTTTCAAGTTCTCATAACGTTCTTTGTTTTCCCTCATCAGTGATCCCGTAAAAGGAATGACATAGCCATACCGCTTGCCCAGATGACTGACACTGAGCACTGCTTCCTTCCCGCGCTCATCGAGTCCGAAATTCGTCACCTCATGCCAAGGAATCAGCACATAGTCCTGGTGATTTTCAAGACTGATTTCATTCTCATAAATGCCTTTCTCACTAAATACCAAAATAAACTCTCTGGATCCATCAGTCACTGCCCAAAGGGTGCTGATCATGAGCTTCAGAAAACCGCTCTTTTCCGTGTTATGCTTGAGCGCGATCAAATAGCTCTCTGTGTCGCCAAAACGCTGCTGTACGCTCTTTTGCACCTCATCTTTACTCACCGTGAAAAGTCCCATTTTCCTCCCCCTCGATTACTTCATCCAACAAGAATACCTCTTTGATATCCTTGCCCAAGACTTTGCAAATTTTATAGGCGGTTTCCAGCGTCGGAGAAATGGTATAGTTCTCATATGCCATGATGGAACGCCGCTTCAGTCCGACGGATTTCGCTAAGCTGTTTTGTGAGAGCCCTTTCTCCTTTCGAAATTCCGCGATGCGATTTTTGATAATCAAATCTTTCATTGCCGCTTCCTTGGTTACATTTTTAGTACTATGTACTATTTATAGTACTATTTTATAATCTCGTTTACAAGTAAAAACGAAAAATCCGTTGAAAATTCAAGATTACGGCTATAAAGCCAAAAAAGTAAAATTCGAAAGTCCGATGCCTGTATTTTCCTGACTTTGGATTCTTACGCCGACAAAAGCCCTATCTGCCATCACTGACTTTGCGATATCGATAGAATGCCGATCGAATTGAGTCCCCGTTACATATTTTGATCACCGTTTTCATGTTCCAAATTATTTTGTATACGTTGCATAAAGACTCTCATGCCCCTCCACACTGACAAAGCCTGCAGATTGATAAAGCTTTATTTCTTCATCGTTGTCGGCATCGATCAAAGCCATCATTCCGGCAGGCTTGTTGAACTCTATAGCAGTCAGCAACAAATCCTTTTCATATTCCATGCTTTTATATCTTTTATCCACCCAAAGAGAATAGGGTTCATTGACGCGATGATTACGAGTGATATCCAAGTAACCTACAAGCTTTTGATGATTTGTTGCTATAAAAACTCTGAATCGGTCCCGTGCTCTCAAAATTCTCTCTGCGGTCCAATAAACACTATCATCATGAACTGCTCTATATGCATTCTCATATTCCGGAGTAAGTGGCATCACACGGTGCGAAGCAGAAAAATTGGCCTCATCTTTAAAAACCATCTGAATTTGACTCTTCCCAAAATATGCATTTCTATTTTCCAAAATCTCACGAAATACCACATGCCTCGGATTGATCACAAAATCTCTCTGGTATCCCGGATATTTCTCTTCCATCAGGGTCAGCATGTCCTCCAATGACGGTTTGTGATTTGAGAGTCCGATGATCAACTCGATATATCTTTCCTCCTCCAGAATGAGCCATACAAAGAGTCCATGGATCCCAAAATCATCATTTACAACAAATGCTTTCATATTCTTTTTTTTCAAAGATCCATATAAATTATTCTCATCATAGAGAAAATGCGGATCTGCAAAAGATAAATCCTTGGAAATGGATCTGATAAAGTTTTCATATTGCCCGAAGGAATCTATTTCCTTGATCATTTTTCCTCCAACGTGGATACTTTTCCAATCTGGAATACATCCGACAAAACACGGATCGGCTTCCATCACGTCAATCTACGCATTGAAAACATAGCGATCCAGACGATCGAACATTTCCTCGATACGACTTTTCGGAGATGCTAAATTCATACGGATATGGGTGTTTCCCTGAAATTGGCGCCCGTCCTGCCAGACAACGCCTGCTTCAAATCCCTTGCGCACAAGCGCATCCAAGGTCAGCTCGTGCTTCTTGAGCCATTCGGAGCAATTCAAATAAAGCATATATGTGCCCTGCGGACGAGAAACCTCCACGCCATGAAAGTGTCCACGAATATAGGAAACGCCATACTCGATATTTTCGGACAGGACCGTCAGGAGCTCTTCCAACCATTCCTCGCTCTCCGGAGCTCCCGTACCGATCAAGGCATATTGGGAAAAGATGTTCATGGCATTGTAGTTACTTAAAGAAGCTTCTTTCAGCATGCGATCACGCAACCGCGGATTATATATAATGTGATACGCTCCGACGATTCCTGCCAAATTAAAGGTTTTGGATGGCGCGTAAAAAGCAATCGTCCGATTTTTTGCATCCTCGCTGATGCTTTGCAGCGGAATGTGGCGATTTCCAAACAGGATAAGATCTGACCAAATTTCATCACACA
>JALFST010000041.1 GCA_022779285.1 Peptoniphilaceae bacterium | reverse complement strand
GCCGTATTGGGAAAGGTCTTTGATTTTACAGGCATTCCCGTGGGTGTGCGTGTCATTCTCGCTCTTGTGTGCTGTATCGTATTAACGACGTTCTTTACATCCATTGCCGGCTTCTTTACAGCTCGGTTTAAAATCCACCCGTTTATTTCCACAATGTCCAATATGCTGATCATCTTCGGCTTGGTTACCTACGCTACAAAGGGCGTATCCTTCGGTGCTATCGAGTCGGAAATTCCGCAGATGATCATTCCGAGAATCAATGGTTTTCCGACCATTATCCTGTGGGCGATTGCGGCGATTGCCATCATCTGGTTTATCTGGAACAAGACCACCTTCGGCAAAAATCTGTATGCCGTTGGCGGAAACCCGGAGGCGGCTGCCGTATCAGGAATTTCGGTATTTAAAATTACCATTTTGGCCTTTATCCTTGCCGGCATTCTTTACGGATTCGGCGCATGGCTCGAATGTGCACGCATGGTCGGTTCCGGATCAGCTGCATACGGACAAGGATGGGATATGGACGCGATTGCAGCCTGTGTAGTCGGCGGTGTGTCATTTACCGGCGGTATCGGTAAGATTTCAGGAGTAGTCGTCGGTGTCTTGATTTTTACGGCATTGACCTATTCTCTGACCGTATTGGGGATTGATACGAACCTGCAGTTTGTATTTGAGGGAATTATTATCTTAGCGGCGGTTACGCTTGACTCACTCAAATATGTACAGAAAAAGTAATTGCTTTCCCGGTCATCGTTTGCCTTCGAAGATTTGAGAGCCTGACCGGAAGGGCTGAAAAAGAAAAGGCTGAATTTCAACGTTTTTTCTGTTGAAATTCAGCCTTTTTTGAACCGATCCTTCGGGACTGTGTTTCGTGCAGGATCCTTTTTTAGCCCTTCCGGTATTGTCCTCTATATTTTTCCAAAGCGTCTCTCAGCTCCTGAGCGGTTTCTTCCACAATTCGCGGATTGGTCTTTGCCCAAGCTGCGGTTTCTGAAGAAGCATTCCACTTGATGGAGTTGGCTCCGCGGAGCGGAGGAAAAAATTTTACGTGGAAGGGATAGTAACGATCGCTGTCGGCAAATTCTTCTATATGAAGCGGCTTTTGATAGATGCCCATCATATACGGGAAATTCCGGTCAAAAAGTGCATCATACATGCCCTGAACCTCTCGGAGAGTCTGACCGAAGGCATGTCTTTCCTCAGCTGAAAAATCGAGGAAGCTGTGCAGGTGATTTTCCTTAGGAAGAATATAGACCATATATGGCCAATCCGTGTAAAAAGGAACAAAGACGATAAAGTGATCATTTTCAAAAACAACTCGTTTCCGGAAGAGCATTTCCTCATCACGGAGCTTTTGCAGCAGACCGATTCCATTTTCCTCAAAATAGCGCTTGGAATTTTCCAACTCCAGGCGGATGCGAAGTGGCAAAAATCCATAAGCATAGAGCTGTCCATGTGGATGAGGCTGCGTGGTGCCGACCTCCGCTCCGCGATTTTCAAAGGTAAGAATATACTTGATCTTCTCATCACGTGAGAGCTCATCAAAACGAGCAGTCCAAAGATCGACCAGCTCATCAAGCTGTGCATCGGGCAGATCGCGTAAGGAACCGTTGTGATCGGACGAGTAGAGAATGACCTCACATTTTCCATAGGAGGGGGCGGTCTTGAAAAAAGCGTTCGCGACGGGATCCGGCTCACCGGGATTTGTGGACATGGATGGCCAGTCGTTGTCGTATTTTAATACCGTGTAATGATCCGGCACCTTTCCGGATCCCGGACAAAATGCACAATAATCCTTGGGCATATCAGGACGCGATTGACGATTGCCATTGACAATGGTCCAATCATCAAGAAGTGGGTTGTATCGAAATTCAGCCATGACGATCTCCTTTTGCTTTTTTTCTGTTTCTCTTTCACTTATAATTTTAATCAAAAGCATCTATGGAGCAAGCTATGAAATCATATCCTACACAATTTTATCAAAAAAAAGAAGCTCGGTTGACCGTGGAGGAGCGCAAAAAGGTCGGAATTCGCGTGTCAATCGTAGGGGGAATTGTTAACATATTCTTGTCAGCAAGCAAAATTTTTGCCGGAATTCTGAGCGGATCGTTGAGCGTGCTGGGAGACGGCATGAATAATATGTTTGATGCCATTTCCTCCATCGTCGGCTTGATTTCCTTTTTGATATCGGCAAAGCCTTCTGACCAGGAGCATCCTTTTGGACATGCGAGATTTGAGTACATCTCCTCCTCCATTATTGCCATTCTGATTCTCTATGTAGGATTGGGTCTGGGCAAGGAGGGAATCCAGCGATTTTTCCGGCCAAGCTCATTAGAGCTTACCCGGCTCACTTTTCTTGTTATGATTTTATCCATTCTGGTAAAGCTGGGACTCTACATTTTCTACACGAGGCAGGCAAAGCGGATTGCATCCGAGATGCTTCGGGCAGCAGCGGCGGACAGCCTTTCGGATATTCTGGCGACGGGAGCCATTCTTTCTGCGCTCCTGTTGATGACAAAAATCAATTTGCCGCTGGACAGCATTTTTTCTATCGCTGTAGCCCTGATTATTTTGAAGAGCGGAGTCGATCTGTTGCAGGACAATTTCAACAGCTTGATGGGCAAGGCGCCGAGTCCCGCTTTCTTATCGGAGCTGGAGAGGGAAATTCGTAAATACCCGGAGGTTTTGGGCGTGCATGACCTGATGCTTCACGAATACGGCCCGGGAAGGCGCTTTGTTACAGCACATGTGGAGCTGGATGCATCCATTCCCTCGATGGAGGCACATAGCTTAATTGATGCGATTGAAAAAGAGCTGGGAAATGCTCTGGATATTCAAATGACAATACATCTGGACCCCGTGATCCTTACGGATCAAAGATTCAACCAGGTTCGGGAAAATGTGGAAAAATATGTAAAAAGAGCCGATACCCGATTGAGTGTTCATGATATTCGTCTGGATCGAGCGCAGACGCCTCATGTTCTGACCTTCGATCTCCAGATTCCTTGGGAGCTGAAGACATATGCGCAGCAGCTTTCAGAATCGATTCAGAAGAATCTGAAGACGCACTATCCGAATTATGACATTCAAATCGTATTGGATTTCGGAGAATTCGCATAGTTTCGCAGCTTTGGGTATAATCAATCTATACGGGCATGGAAGGAAATTTTTATGAAAAAGACGCAAAGGATATTGAAAATCACAGGAATCACAGCACTTGTCCTGCTTGTGCTTTATTTTGCCGGTGCGCTCTATTTTTCCGCTTTCACATTTCCACGAACGACAGTAAATGGAGAAGCGCGGGGGTTTCAATCACTGGAGAAATTCTTTTTGAAAAATCCATCGGAGGTGAGTTACACCTTTCAAGGAAGAGAGGGAGAGACGCTTACGATTTCTGAAAGCGATATTCGTTTTTCCTATCATCTTCAGAGCAATCCTCCCGTGCAGCCTTCCTCCTGGGGATGGCCTTCGGAAATCCTGAAAAGGCATGATTACACGTTGGAGTATGTGAAAGAATATGATGCCGATGCACTGAATCAAAAGATTCAGAATGCAGGATTTCAGCCGGAAGGGGAGATGCCGAAGGATGCAGAAATCGTGATTTCCTCTGCGGGCGCAGAGATCCAACCGGAAAAGCAGGGAACGCGAATCAATGGAGAAGCGCTGACCGCGCGCATTTTGGATGCTTTTACCAAGGACGAGACAACCGTTGATGTTTCGGATCTTTATTATCTGCCGCAGGTCCTCTCCACGGATGAAAAATTGCTCGCCGACAAGGATCACTTAAATGCGGTGTTATCCAATACGATTACCTATGATTTTGTGGATCGCAAATATGTTCTTGGAGCCGAGCAGCTCAAGGAAATGATCAAAAGGAAGGATGACGGCAGCTATGCCGTGCAGGAGAGCCTTTTGACCGAGTGGGTCCGCACAATGGCGCGAAAAACAGATACCTACGGAACAGAACGTAAATTCCGGACAACGGAGGCGGGCACCGTGACGGTTCCTCCGGGCATTTATGGCTGGCAGATGAATGTAAAAAAAACGACGGCTGAATTGATGAAGCTCCTGGAAAAGGGAGAGGATCAGCAGGCGACTCCCGTCTATAATATCAAGGGCGTAGAGAGAGCTTCCAATGATATCGGAGATACGTATATCGAGCTGGATCTTTCTCGTCAGCATCTTTGGGCCTATAAAGACGGGGCTCTCGTGATCGAGAGCGGAGTCCGTACCGGGCAGGTCAATCACATCAATGAAACGCCGCGCGGGGTCAACAAGATCTGGTCTCATGAAAAAGACCGATATTTGGATGGAGACAGTAACAATGGAACGCCGTATCACAGCCATGTTGATTTTTGGATGCCGATCAATTATGGCGGAGTCGGCCTTCATGATGCGGATTGGGTGAAGGAGTTCGGGGGCAACCATTACCTATATAACGGCTCAAACGGCTGCATTAACCTTCCCAAGGATGTGGCCAAAAAGATTTTCGAAACCTTTCCCAACGGAACCCCGGTAATCACGTATGAAAGCTCAACCAATTATTCGCCGGTGGAAAATACTTTCTAAAAAACGGGGGCCCGGGCTCCCGTTTTCCATGAAAAAAGGTGTGAATGTCGTCCGATTATGGTAGGATATAGCCGGTACGAATGGAAAATATGAATGGAGAAGATATTGAACAAGTATTCCAGCACTCCGCTTGATGAGGCTAAGGTCGAAGAGACGGAGGAAGAATCCGAACATGGCGGAAGGCTCATGCTTTCCGTGGAAGACGTGAGCTTTCAGTACCCTGCGCCGGAGGACAGACCGGCACAGTCCGTATTGCATCACGTGAATCTTCAGGTAAAGGACGGAGAATTTGTGGCATTGTTAGGCCATAACGGATCCGGAAAATCAACGTTGGCTCGCTTATTAAATGCACAATTTCTACCCACAGAGGGACGCATTCGAATCCTGGGGATGGATACCGGAGAGGAGAGAAATCTCTGGAAAATTCGTGCTCATTGCGGAATGGTATTTCAAAATCCGGACAACCAGCTGGTAGCGTCTATCGTAGAGGAAGATGTGGCTTTTGGACCGGAAAATTTGGGGATTCCCAATCCTGAGCTCAGGGAGCGGGTAGAGGAAGCTCTGGAAATCGTAGGGATGCTCGATTATAAACGGCGGGAACCTCATCGGCTCTCCGGTGGACAAAAACAGAGAGTGGCCATTGCAGGGATCCTGGCGATGCATCCGGAATGTCTGATTATGGATGAACCGACCGCAATGCTGGATCCTCAAGGGCGTAAGGAAATTATAGAGACAATTGAACATTTGCATAAGGTTGAAAAAAAGACGATTTTGCTGATTACGCACTATATGGAGGAGGCGGTCAATGCAGACAGAGTGATCGTTCTGAACGATGGCCGCATTGTTTTAGAAGGCACACCGAGGGAGGTCTTTTCTCAGGTAGAGCGTATGCGCGAGCTGGAACTGGATGTTCCGCAGGTAACAGAGCTGAGCCATATGCTCAATCAGGCCGGCTTCCAGGTTCCCGATGGGATTTTGACAATTGAGGAGATGGTGGAGGTGCTGCAATGAGCATGGAATTTCAACATCTATCCTTTTATTACAATCCGGACGACAAAGAGCCAATTGCGGCGCTCAAGGATATTACGCTTTCGATTGACCGACATGAATACATCGGAATCATCGGGCATACCGGCAGCGGAAAGTCGACGCTGGTACAGCATATGAACGGGCTCAATCTTCCGCAGGAGGGGACCCTTACGGTGGATGGTATCGAGACGACAGCGGCAAAAGCGGATTTGCACAGGCTCCGTCAAATTGTCGGGCTTGTTTTTCAATATCCGGAGGATCAGCTTTTTGAAGAAACCGTAGCCAAGGATATTGCCTTCGGCCCGAAAAATCTTGGACTTTCGGAGGAAGAGATCGAGGAACGCGTACGCTGGAGCATGCAGTCTGTGGGACTTGATTACGAAAAGATGAAGGACATCTCTCCTTTCGAGCTTTCAGGCGGCCAGAAGAGACGTGTTGCCATTGCAGGTGTTCTTGCGCTTCGCCCCCGTTATCTGGTGCTGGACGAACCAACGGCCGGCTTGGATCCGCGCGGACGGGATGAACTGCTCCGAGAGCTTCGTTCTCTATATGAACACGACCCCGAACTGACGATTCTTCTTGTGACTCATTCCATGGAAGACATTGCGGAAAATGCCAATCGTATTTTAGTGGTGGATCGGGGAAAAATCGTGATGGACGGTTCGCCGCACGAGGTTTTTCAACGACAGGAGGAACTGGAGGCGATCGGCTTATCGACACCGCAGGTGACGCGTCTTATGCGTGCATTGCAGGAAAAGGGAATGAATGTTCCGGATGATGTGATTACAACGGAGGAAGCATTCGAAGCGATCCGCAGCCTGCTTTCCGATCAAGGGGAGGTGCATCATGGGTGAGCGTGCAACAATAGGACAATATTATCCGGGAAACTCCTTTCTGCACATGTTGGATCCGCGTGTGAAGATTGTGCTGACGATTGCGTTTATGGTATCGCTCTTTTTTGTAAATTCATGGATCGGATATGGGGCTTTTGCGGTATATATTTTTGTATGCATCAGCATAGCAGGCATTCCGATTCTGCGAGTCCTCAAGGGATTAAAACCTATTTTCATGATTCTCATCTTCACCTTTGTTCTGAATCTCTGGATTATTCCGGGAAAGGAAATATGGCGCTGGTGGATTTTTCGAATCACGGAAGAAGGAATCTATCGGGCGATTTTCATTACGATTCGCATCATCCTGCTGGTATTCGGAACGACGCTCCTGACTCTTACGACAAGTCCCTTGGCATTAACCGATGGTATAGAATCTCTTCTAAGTCCTCTTAAAGTGATACACTTTCCTTCTCATGAGATGGCGATGATGATTTCCATTGCGTTGCGCTTCATTCCCACGCTGTTTGAGGAATCGGACAAGATCATGAGGGCGCAGAAGGCGCGCGGTGCAGATTTTGAATCGGGAAACGTGCTCAATCGCGCCAAGGCGATGATTCCTTTGATGGTGCCTCTCTTTTTAAATGCGCTTAATCGCGCTGATGAGCTGGGAGATGCCATGGAGGCGCGTTGCTATCGAGGAGGCGAAGGCCGCACACGTTTGAATCCGCTCAGGATGCTGACAAAGGATATTGTAACGCTATGCGTCGGTCTGGCCGCCTTGAACGGCTTAGGGATTCTATTATAGGAGATCCAGAAGAAGGGCCGGTCGGCTGATTTTGTTCCGACATTTTTGCTCTGAAAAGATTGATAAGGATTTGATCGGGAGGTGAGCCCGCTGCGCTTTTGCGCGCGGGCTTTTTTAAGGAGAAGAAATTGCTGCAAAATATTGTATTGACACTGGCATATGATGGAACTTTTTTTGAAGGATTTCAGGAGCAGCCGTATAAAAGAACGGTGGGAGGCGTATTGCGAAAGGCGGTAGAGCTCGTTACCGGAAGAAAGACGCGATTGATTGTTGCCGGGAGAACCGATTCGGGCGTCCATGCCGATGCGCAAATCGTAAATTTTCTCAGTGTGTCGGATATTCCTGCGGATCGATTCTATTATAATTTGAAAAAATATCTTCCTGATGACATTCTCGTATATCGATCGGAAGGCGCATCGCTTCGTTTTCATGCACGATTTCATTCCACATGGAAGACTTATTGCTATGTGCTCTCACGAGGTCCCCTATTGCACCCGAAAGACCGATATCGCATGGCGCTTTGCTCGTATCCGCTCAATATTGAGAGGATGAAGCGCGCAGCGGGCGAGTTTTTGGGCACTCACGACTTTTCCGCCTTTTCTCTGCCGGATCCGGAGCGCAGCGTCGTTCGCACGATTACCGAATGCATTATAAAAGAGGAAGGCAATCACCTGATCTTTACCATACAAGGTGACGCATTTTTAAGACAACAGGTGAGAATTATGGCAGGAGCCCTGGTGGATGTGGGACGCGGAAAGCTCTCCGCGGATGAGATTTCATATGCGCTGGAGCATGGAAGCCGGATTCCGATTGCACCAACCCTTCCCGCCTGCGGGCTCACTTTATCCCGGATTTATTGGAAAAATCCGGAGGAAAACGGGGAGAAAAAGAATGAAAGCCTGCATTGTAATTGTTTTGTAAATTTTTCTTGACTTTTTCAAGAGAAGAGGGTAGCATTAAAAAAGATTACAAAAGTAACAATTAAATTCGGTTTAGATAGATGGAGGTAGTCCCTGTGGATAAAAAAAAGATCGGAGCTGTTGTCGGAGTCCTTGGCGTAACAGGCGCTTTTGCTGCAGCACAATTTTTAGATATTGATGCTTCCAAGGCGAATTATATGACCAAGGATTTGGCGGAGAAATATCAGTCAAATGTCACAGAAGATTCGAAAGACAAAGCCGCCTCTGTAGATGAGCGTGTATTCGATTCAGCGACAAAGGTTGAGTATTTTGTTGCAAAGCCGATCGAGATTGCAGCTGCAAAGGATGCCGAACCGGAAAAAGAAGCTGCGCCTGAGGAGAAGGCTCCCGAGAAGGCCGAAATTCCTCCGGTACAGCCCAAGCAGGAAGTTCAGGTTGAGGTTTCTAAAAAAGAAGAAGCCCCCGCTCCGGTGGAAGAGCAGCCGACAGAGTTTGACGGCATTGTCAATGTGGATCTTCTTTACATAAGAAAGAGTGCAAATGCCGACTCGGAAACGCTGGGTTATTATCTTCGCAACGATGTTGTGCGCGGTACCTTATATAAGGGCTGGGTAGAGATCAAGACGGAAAAAGGTGCAACGGGATATGTTTCCGTTGATTATATTCGTGATGCATCCACTGAAGAGGTAAATGAACAGGAACAGGCCAATAAGTGGATTGCGGAAGAAGAGGCTCGCGCGAAGGCGGAGACGGCCGCCGCTGAAGAAGCGGAAAGAAAAGCGGAGGAAGAGGCAAAGGCTGCCGAAGCTGCCAAGAAGGCAGAGGAAGAAGCCGCCGCAAAAGCTGCTGAGGAAGCTGCCAGAAAGGCGGAAGAAGAAGCCGCTGCAAAGGCTGCCGAGGAAGAGGCAAAGGCAAAGGCCGTTTCCGGATATGTACAGTCTTTGGTGGGTGCCAATGTTCGCTCCGGAGCTTCTTTGGATGATTCCATCCTGGGCGTGCTTCCGGTCAACAGTTCTATAGAAGGAACACGTGAAGGCGAATGGATCAAATTGGAATACAACGGATCCGTAGGATATGTGAAGGCCAGCCTGGTTGGCGATGAGAAGGTCGTTATCGAGACTCCGGAGGAGCCCGCACAACCGGAAACGCCAAGCACTCCGGCACCGGATCCGGAGCCGGCATATGAAATGTATTCAGGATATGTCAAGACAGCTGCATATCTCCGCAAGGGTCCCGGCACGAATTATGACAGCATCACCGTTCTTTCGGTGAATACGCCGATCGAAGGAAAGCTTGTTAACGGCTGGGTTGAATTCGAGCGTGGCGGACAGACGGTATATATCTCCAAGGTCGTTCTTTCCGATGAGCCTGTTGCGACACCGGATCCCGCACCGGATCCGCAGCCCGAGGCTCCATCATCCGATCAGTCAGTAGCGGCTCGCGTCGTCGAGCTGGCGAAGTCCAAGATTGGCTGCCGCTATGTTTGGGGGGCGGAAGGTCCTTCCAGCTTTGACTGCTCGGGACTTGTCACATGGGCATACCGTAATGGCGCAGGCATTTCCCTGGTGCACCAGTCACGTTCTCAAGCACAGGCAGGCTATGCGGTATCTATGGATAATTTGCAGCCGGGCGATTTGCTCTTTTATGCAACGAGCGGCGGAAGCTACATCAGCCACGTAGCGATGTATATCGGCAATGGCATGATGGTTCATGCAAGTTCACCATCTACAGGCGTGCGCACGGATAGCGTATACAGCAGCTGGTACATGAAGCGTCTTGTGACGGTTCGCCGGATTCTCAACTAAATCAATGTCGAGGGCAGATCTTCGGATCTGCCTTTTTTTTATTGCGTCAACGAATCGGATAGAAAGTGATATACTGTTACTAATTATCAAAATAAAGGAGACAGTGCATGGAGGAAAAAAAAGTAGTTTTCAGCCTGGTACAACCGTCCGGTGATCTTACCATCGGCAATTATCTCGGTGCGGTTCGTCATTTTGTAGAATTACAGGATGAGTATCGTTGTTTTTTCGGCGTTGCGAACTTGCATTCGATTACGGTAACACAGGTGCCTGCCGATTTACGAAGAAGATCACGTGAGGTGCTTGCGGTCTATCTTGCATCCGGCATGGATCCGGAAAAGGTAACGATGTTTATCCAGTCGCAGGTTCCGCAGCACGCGGAGCTTGGCTGGGTCTTGAGCTCTCTGAGCTCCATTGGACAGCTGCAACGTATGACACAGTTTAAGGATAAGGCACAAAAACACGCGGATAATCTCAATGCAGCGCTGCTCACATATCCCGTACTTATGGCTGCCGACATTCTTCTGTATCAATCGGACTATGTACCGGTAGGGGCAGATCAAAAACAGCATTTGGAGTTTACGCGCGATATTGCAGAACGTTTTAACAGCCGCTATTCGGATACCTTCCGCGTGCCGGAACCGTTGATTCCGAAAAGCTCTGCGCGCATTATGAGTTTAAAGGATCCCTTTGCCAAAATGAGCAAATCCGATCCCGATGTCAATTCTTATATTTTGATACGCGATGATGCGGATACAATTCGACGGAAAATCGCGCGATCCGTTACGGATTCTCAGGCTCATTTTGCGTATCATGATGAACAGCCCGGCTTAAAGAATTTAATCAATATCTATTCCGCATATACCGATCAGACACCGGAGGAGATCGTACAATCCCATACAGGAGCGAGCTATGCCGATTTTAAGGAAGAGCTTGGAGAAATTGTGGTTTCTCATATGATCCCGATTCGAGAAAAATTCTTTGAAATTATGGAAGAAAAGCATGTTCTGGAAGAGATTTATACGCAAGGTGCGGAGGTGGCGCGTCAAACGGCGCAACGCACTCTGTCCAAGGTGTACCGTAAGGTGGGTTTCATTTGAGAATCGTTGATCTGAAAGAGGAGCACGCTCATGATTTCCGTTCGTGAACTCGAAGAAAAAACGCAGGTACAGCTTTCGCAGGTTCATTATGAGAGGGGCATGGGGATCCTCTTGCCTGTTTTTTCCTTACCTTCTCGTTATGGAATCGGAACCTTTGGAGAAGAGGCATATCGCTTTGTGGATTACCTGGAGGCATGCGGTATGCGCTATTGGCAAATTCTGCCTCTCGGACCGACGAGCTATGGAGATTCGCCATATTCGAGCTTTTCAAGCTTTGCCGGCAATCCCTATTTTATTGATTTGGAGTTATTGGCAAAGGAGGGGCTGCTTTCTGCGGAAGAACTGGAGCCCGTTGATTTTGGTGAAGATTCGGAATCGGTGGATTATGCTCTCCTATACAATAATCGGTACCGAATCTTAAAACGCGCTTATCAACGTGCAAGCAAAATGGATCGTAAGGCTCAGGACGTTTTTTTGCTGAGAAATCAAAGCTGGCTGACCGATTACGCATTGTTTATGGCAATTAAACAGGAATTCATGGATGTTTCCTGGACCGAATGGCAGGATCCCTTTAAACTGAGAGATGCCGAGGCTCTTCAGGGATTCCGCGAATCACATGCCCGCGAGATTGACTTTCAGGTTTGGATGCAATTTGTTTTTTTTAAGCAATGGCATGCCGTAAAAGAGTATGCCAATGCGCATGGCATTCAAATTATCGGAGATTTGCCCATCTATGTTGCGGCGGACAGTGCGGATGTATGGTCCAATGCAGAGGCATTTCAGATGGATGAGAAGCGGAACCTGATGGAAAAGGCGGGCGTTCCTCCCGACTTTTATAATGCGGAAGGGCAGCTTTGGGGAAATCCTCTCTATAATTGGAAGGCGCTTGCGGAGAACGACTATGATTTTTGGATTTCCCGTATGCGAGAAAGCATGCTTCGCTATGATATTGTAAGGCTTGATCATTTTCTGGGCTTTGCAAATTATTGGTCCGTGCCTGGACAGGAAGAGACAGCGCGAAACGGTGCTTGGAAAAAAGGTCCCGGGCTTGAGCTTTTTCAGGTTTTGGAAAGGAAACTGGGTCCTTTGCCGATCCTTGTTGAGGATTTGGGAGCACTCACGGAAGAGGTCGTGGAGCTTCGGACACAGGCGGGCTTTCCGGGTATGAGACCGATTCAATTTGCTTTTTGCGAGGAGAATTCGGAGTATCAACCGCATAATTATTCCTATCGTACAAGCGTCTATTCATCGACGCACGATTCTGACACTCTTCTTGGCTGGTGGAGAGATACGGCAACGATTGAAGAGAAAAATCGAGTGCTGGCATATTTCGGATTGGAAGCGGATCAGGATGTTATCAAAGGAATCCTTCGCGGACTTTGCGCCTCTGTTGCGGATTTTTGTATCGTTTCCATGCAGGATCTGCTGGAGCTGGACAATTCAGCGCGCATCAACAGGCCTGGTTATCTGGGAAATAATTGGCGATGGCGTATGCAACAGGATTATATAAAACAAGCACAGGTCGTGAAGCTCCGGGAAATGGTTCGGAGATATGGAAGATAAAGCTTTTCACTTGCGGAAGCTGCCGGAATTAAATTCTACAGCTCATGCGTAGACTGATTTTTCCGGTCATCAACATAGGAAAAATGGGGATAACAGCTTGCATACCCCATTTCCCTATGTTAAGATATAGGAACGTATCGGCAACGATATGTCTTTTTTGAGTGCGCAAAAAAGGGACCGATACTTTTTGGGAGTAGGAGGAAATCATGGCTGAAAAAGTGAAACTGGCATGCACCGAGTGCAAGAACAGAAACTACGATACCACCAAAAATAAGCAGACCGTGACAGGGCGTTTGGAACTGAAAAAATATTGCCCGGTTTGTAAAAAACACACTTTGCACCGCGAAACAAAGTAAGGAGTCAATATGGCAGAAAAACGTAAGACGGGACGCCTGCAAACGGCACGGCGGGAGCTGAAGAAGCTTTCTTGGCCGACACGTAAGCAGACCATTCAGTACACCGTCACGGTTATTATTTTTGCGGCAATTGTTGCCGTATTTTGTTGGGCTCTGGACATTATCTTTGGTTGGTTGGTCGGACTGGTTCTGTAATCCATCGGGAAAAGGGGGATGTAAATGACAGACCTTAAAAAGAATATCCCGGATGAAGGAAAATGGTATGTTGTTCATACCTATTCCGGTTATGAGAACAAAGTCAAGGACAAGATCGAGATGCTGATCGAAAACAAGCAGGACGACAACGTTTTTGATGTGCGCGTTCCGTTGGAAAAATATACGGAACTGAAGAATAATCAGCGCGTGATCAAGGAACGCAAGATGCTTCCCGGATATGTTCTGGTGAAGATGAATATTACCCCAACGTCCTGGTACTTGATTCGTAATACGCAAGGCGTGACGGGCTTTGTCGGCCCCGGTTCGGATCCCGTGCCTCTCACAGCGCGCGAAATCGCACAATTCGGCGTACGAGAGCAAATTCCGACACGCGATATCGATGTTCGTCCCGGCGATACGGTGGAGATCATCTTCGGACCCTTTGCCGGCTTTGCCGCTGAGGTGGAGGAGGTCAATACCGAAAAGCAGATGATCAAAGGACTCATCAATATGTTTGGTCGCGAGACATCTGTAGAAATGTCATTTGACGATATTGAAACAAATTAATCGTCTACAAAAAAAGCAAAGAAGGCACAGAAAAGTGCGGGAATAGTCGTTAGTGGGAGGGGGTAACCCCGCTTCGACCACGATAGAAATCCTTGGAGGGATACTATGGCTAAAAAAGTAGCAGCAATTGTTAAGCTTCAGATTCCTGCAGGACAGGCGTCACCGGCTCCTCCGGTTGGTACGGCGTTGGGTCCTCATGGCGTCAACATTATGGAATTTGTCAAGTCTTTCAACGCAAAGACCGCAGATCAGGCCGGATTGATCATTCCGGTATTGATGACAATCTATGCAGACCGTTCTTTCAGTTTTATTCTGAAGACTCCGCCGGCTGCAGTTCTCATCAAAAAGGAGCTGGGATTGGATCATGCATCCGGAGAACCGAATAAGAAGAAGGTCGGCAAGCTGACAAAGGCTCAGGTTCAGAAGATTGCAGAGCTCAAGCAGCCGGATTTGAATGCTTCTTCTTTGGAGACGGCAATGAGCATGGTTGCCGGAACAGCACGTTCGATGGGAATCACGGTTGAAGAGTAATTAGTGGGAGGAATTTCCGCTCGTACCACAAGGAGGATAGAATGCCTAAAAGAGGAAAAAAATATGTAGAGGCTGCCAAGCTCGTTGACCGTACAAAAGAGTACAGCATCGAGGAAGCCGCCGCTTTGTTGAAAAAGACCGCCGTTGCTAAGTTTGATGAAACCATCGAGCTTCATGCTCGTCTGGGAGTCGATTCCCGTCATGCGGATCAGCAGGTTCGCGGAACCGTATTGCTTCCGAACGGAACCGGCAAGAAGGTTCGCGTTGCAGTTTTTGCAAAGGGAAATAAAGCGGAAGAGGCTCTCGCGGCAGGTGCGGATTTTGCCGGAGAAGATCTGGTAGAGAAGGTTCAGAAGGAGAACTGGCTCGACTTTGATGTGGCAATCGCCACTCCGGACATGATGGGTCAGATTGGTAAAATCGGTCGTGTTTTGGGACCTCGCGGCTTGATGCCGAACCCGAAAGCCGGCACTGTTACGATGGACGTTGCCAAGGCAATTGAAGAGGTGAAAGCCGGTAAGGTTGAGTACCGTACGGATAAGCAGAATATTGTTCACGTTTTGGTGGGCAAGGCTTCCTTCTCTGAAGAACAGATTCAGCAAAACATTTCCGCTCTCGTCGCAGCCATTGTTCGCGCGAAACCGGCCTCTGCAAAAGGAAAGTATCTCAAGTCTGTAACAGTTGCCACAACGATGGGCCCGGGAATTGCATTGGATACGGCGCGTTTGGCTGAAAGCGCAAAGTAGTTTGCGGATTCCGATCATTGGAAAAGATTCGGTTGCAATTTTCCCGAATTTATGCTAATTTAATATCCGGCTACCGAAGACCGCAGGTGCATTCGCTTAATTTCCTGTCGAGGTGGAATGAATTCGATTCAATCCCTCTGTCTTCTTAGGCGGAGGGTTTTTCAATCTGTAGCCGGAGGAGGTGAAAAACTTGAAAGAACAGACTTTACAAAAAAAGCAAGCTGTCATTGATGAGATTAAAGAGCAGATTCAAAATGCCAAATCCGTCACTGTCTTAGGCTATAGCGGCATCAATGTCGCCGATGTTACCGAATTGCGTGGGAAATATCGCCAGAGCGACGTTGTATACAAGGTTTACAAGAATACCATGGTCTCCCGTGCTTTCCACGAGCTGGGATATGAGGACATGGACGATCTTCTGGCAGGCCCGAATGCTTTTGCTTTCTCTATGGGAGAAATGGTTGATGGACCGAGGATTTCTCATGAGTTTGCAAAGGATCATGAAGAGCAGTTCACCATTAAGGGTGGATTTATGGACGGCAAGAGGATGAGTGCAGATGAGGTTGTTGCTTTGTCCAAGCTTCCCGGCAAGGAGGTATTGCTCAGCATGGTGCTCCGCGGTTTGCAGGGGCCGATTGCCGGTCTTGCCAACGTATCGCAGGGAGTGCTTCGCTCTGTCGTTTATGCGCTTAATGCAATTAAAGAAAAGAAAGAAAATGAAGCAGCTTAAGGCTGCGTAACAGACGCATACGCGTCAGAAATATTATGGAGGAATTACAAATGGCATCTGAAAAAGTAACCGCTTTGATTGAAGAAGTAAAAAATCTTACCGTTCTTGAGCTTTCTGAGCTCGTTTCCGCTTTGGAAGAGGAATTCGGCGTATCGGCTGCAGCTCCTGTAGCAGCAGTTGCAGCAACTCCGGCAGCAGGCGGCGCAGCAGCCGCTGAAGCTGAACAGACGGAATTTGACGTCATCCTTGCAAGCGCAGGATCCAGCAAGATCAACGTTATCAAGATTGTCAAGGAAGCAACCGGCCTCGGTCTTAAGGAAGCAAAGGCTCTTGTAGACGAAGCTCCGAAGGCTGTGAAAGAGAAGGTCAGCAAGGATGAGGCTGATGCTCTGAAAGCAAAGCTTGAAGAAGCCGGCGCTGAGGTTGAAGTAAAGTAAGTTTTTTCAAGACAGAGAACGCTCCTTTGTGGGGCGTTCTTTTTTTTCAGAATTTTTGACGATCAAAAATCTGTCCGATCGGAAAGTATGCATAAAGATCGATTTGAATGCGTTTTCGATTCCGTTGCGGATTTCTATCTGCAAAATAATGCAATTTTCGATCCGGACGGGTATACTGATATCAGGTATCCGATGGGTCGGTGAAAAAGATTTGAATCGATTTTGAGAAAGGAAACGCTGTGAAAACACAAGAAAAAACGGAAATTCAAGAAAAAAAGCCATTTTTTCAGAGGCTTTCTGTTTTTCTTAAGGCATGGCACGACTATTTTGCGTATAATCCGTCGCAGCATAAGCTCAAGCCGGAACGCTATTACCGGATAAAAGCGTACAAGGAAAGACCGCCGAAGGATAAAACGATCTATCTTCAAGCTTATAAGAGAATGATTCAGAACGCAGAATGGACGGGCTTAGCGAAAGCTTATATTTGGGC
>JALFST010000012.1 GCA_022779285.1 Peptoniphilaceae bacterium | reverse complement strand
GCAATATGATATCCGCTCATCTTTCCCTCCTTGCGTTTTCTCCTTGCGATGGATTCATCGCATTCTCTTTCATAAAAAATGCATCATAAAGAGCCTTTACCGCTCTTTCAAAGTCACCCGTTTCGACTCCAACAATGATATTGAGCTCACTGGATCCCTGTGAAATCATGCGTACATTGATTCTTGCCTCCGCCAACGCCTGAAAGACACGCGCCGAGACGCCCGCATGCCGCAGCATTCCCTCTCCGACAATGGCCAGCAGGGATAAAGAATTTTCCACATCGATCGTATCCGGATCGCAATAGATATCGACCTCTTCCAGAATTTTCTTTTCTTTTCCCTTAAATTCCTCATCCTGAACGATGATCGAAACGCTGTCGATACCGGTCGGCAGATGCTCTATTTTCACGTCATTCGCTTCGAATACCGAACAAAGCCTGCGAAAGAATCCCGAATCGCCTGCACCATGATATTTGTGTACATTTACAATATCGAATCCTTTTTTTCCGGCAATACCGGTCACGATGCGCTTATTTTTTCCCGAGGACGGCACGATCAGCGTTCCCTCCTCCTCCATATGATTCGTATTCAATATCCGGATGGGGATTCCCGCCCTGCGCACGGGAGCAATGGCATCCTCATGGAGAACCTGCGCTCCCATGTAGCTGAGCTCGTGAAGCTCCGCATAGGTCACGACACGGATCGGCACGGGGTTGGCTACAATACGAGGATCCGCTGCTAAAAATCCGGAAACATCCGTCCAGTTCTCGTAAATATCGGCATCCAATGCCGCGGCAAGAATGGAACCCGTAATGTCTGAGCCGCCTCTGGAGAATGTTACGATCTCTTCGTTTTCTTTTGCTCCATAAAATCCGGGAACGACAACTCTGCGTCCCATGATCCTTTCTCGAATCAAACGCGTCGTAGACGCCTCATCCAGAGACCCTTCCTCGGTGAATCGAATCACCTCCGCCGCATCGACAAATTCATAGCCTAAACAATCCGCCATCAGAAATGCAGAAAGATACTCTCCGCGACTGGCTGTATAATCTTCTGTCATGCCAAGGAATATTTTTTGCCGAATTTCAGCCAGCTGATCATCCAGCTTTGCTTGCAGCTTCAGTCCGGAATGAATTTCGCGAAATCTTTCCTCAATCGCATCGAATACTTCTCCGCCGCCCATACCGATGGAGGCCAGACGCTGCGTTAAATATAAAACATCCGTTATTTTATGATCCTTCTCCGATCGCTTCCCCGGCGCGGATACCACAACAACGGACCGATCGGAATCCTTCTCTATAATAGACCGTACCTTTGCAAATTGCCCGGAATCCGCACAGGAGCTTCCTCCGAATTTCACAACCTTCATCCTTCCCTCCTTTTGGGAAAATATACAAAAAAATTAATCTTTTCTTATTATAGCCGAAATGAAATATAAAAAAACACCTGCTGCCGAAGTCGCGGCAGCAGGTGTTTTTCAGTCATCCGGGTTTTCGGCAAAGGTGATTCCGTTTCGAATATCAATGGAAGAAACCATCGCAAGACTATGTAAATTCACACCGGCCTCTCGGAGCTTTTTTCCACCTTCCTGAAACGACTTTTCAATTGCAATTCCTACCCCACATAGAGTTGCGCCGGCCTGCTCCACTAATGCAATCAGCCCCTGAGAGGCGCTTCCTAAGGCGAGAAAATCATCGATAATCAAAACGCGGTCATCTTTTTTTATGTAGTTCTTACTGACCTTGATCGTATAGGTGCGCTGCTTGGTGTAGGAAAAGACATCGACAGAGTATACATCGCTGTCCAGATTGAGACTCTCCGTTTTTTTTGCAAAAACAACCGGAACGCGAAACTTTTGAGCTGCAAGTACGGCAAGAGCGATTCCGCTCGCTTCAATAGTCAAAATTCGCGTTGGTTTTGTTTCTCGGAAGAGCCTGTAAAATTCCTCCGCCGTTTTTTCTAAAAAACCAATATCCAGCTGATGATTCAAAAAACTGTCAACCTTTAAAATCTGTCCCTCACGTACCTCTCCGTTTTTTTGAATCAGCGCTTCCAGCTCTTTCATGTTTTCTCCCATCCTTTGCGTCACTTGTATCAAAACATAGGAACATTGTAATCGGCAAAACATAAGATTGCAAGCCCCTTCCCCGGAAGGTGTATGTATGGCATGTAGAGATACAATTGATGTGAGACCAAGAAGAAAAAAAATAGAGAGAAATCCGATACAATGAAAGTATTCAGCAAACAAAGAAAGGATTCTCTCTATGACAACAAGTATAACAAAAACACAGCGGTATTTGCCACACACTTTGGAAACAAGATTTCATGCGGTCAAAACGTATCGCGCAGGGTATTCCCTCGCCTTCGTTTTGCGACGCTACAAGATTTCCAAAGCGTCCCTGATGCGTTGGAATCGGCGATTTGACGGCACAAAGGATTCTTTACGAGACCGCTCTTAGAAACCGAAAAGTCCTCATCCCAATGCACATACGCCGCAAGAACAAACCTGGATTCGAAATCTTCTTCGACGCAATCCCGGCATCTCGCTCATGGAACTCTACGCAAAACTGAAGTTTCCACGTGGCTACCAACGGCATCCATGTTCTTTGTTCCGTTTTCTTCGCAAACAGGGCTTTTATAAAGAAAAACATGTGAAAAAGAAGCCTTATGTGCCGAAGCCCTACGATACACCGAAAAAACTGGGCGTAAAATGGCAGCTCGATGTCAAATACGTCCCGTCATCGTGCTATGTTGGAAAAATGCCCGATAAATTTTACCAATATACCGTCATCGATGAGGCAAGCCGCGAACGATTCCTCTATGCATTTCGTGAGCAATCTT
>JALFST010000040.1 GCA_022779285.1 Peptoniphilaceae bacterium | reverse complement strand
TATGAATCAGTTTATTTTCCATCTACCGACAATGGTCTTTTTCGGTGAAGATCAAGCGGATCTTTTTGCCGCCGAAGCGAGAAAAAGGGGCACAAAGGCTTTGCTCTGCTATGGGGGAGGAAGTATTCGGAAGAACGGAATTTATGAGGATATCACGGGTGCATTGAAAAATGCCGGGATCACCTTTGCAGAGCTCTCCGGCATTGAGCCCAATCCCCGCCTGACAACAGCAATTCGGGGTATCGAGCTGGCAAGAAAAAATGATGTGGATATGATCATCGCAGTGGGCGGAGGCTCGACGATCGACTGCGCAAAATTGATTGCGGCAGGCGTAAAAACCGATGCGGATCCTTGGAACATTGTCTGCGGAAAAGCTCGAATCAAGGAAGCCCTTCCTATCGGAGCTGTATTGACCATTGCAGCTACAGGCTCTGAAATGGATGGAAACGCGGTGATTACCAATGAAAAAACACAGGAGAAGCTCGGATTCGGCAGTGCAAAAGTGATTCCTGAATTTTCTTTAATGAATCCCGCATATACGAAAAGTGTCAACGCATATCATACCGCTGCAGGTACAGCCGATATTATGAGTCACACGATGGAAAACTATTTCAGCGTGGAGGATGATTGCTTTTTGCAGGACTCCATGGCGGAAGGCATCCTTCGCACATGTGTGAAATACGGCCCGATCGCAGTGAAGGATCCGGAAAATCTGGAGGCGAGACAGAATTTGATGTGGGCAAGCTCCTGGGCAATCAATGGACTCCTGTCGAACGGCAAAAGCAATGATTGGAGCGTTCATGGAATGGAGCATGAGCTTTCCGCATTCTATGATATTACTCATGGTATCGGACTTGCCATTTTAACACCTCATTGGCTGACACACGTTTTATCAAAAGAAACGGCTCCCAAGATCGCCCGTTTCGGTCATATGGTTTTTGATCTTCCGAAATCGGAGGATGTCTTTGAGGATGCCCGTGCTGCCATTGCAGCCTTGTCTGAATTCTTTCAGAGCCTGCAGATACCGATGCACCTTCGTGAGGTGGGGATTGATGAAAGCAGACTTTCCGAGATGGCGCATGCCGCCGTTGTCCACAAAAGGGGAGTGATTTTCGGATTTGCCCGTCTGGAAGAGGCTGATATTCTTGCAATCTATCAGGCAAGCCTATAGCCTTCAAAGAATTCATTCAAAAATTTGCAATATTTTTCATGATGTGCTATTTTAATAAAAATCACTCGAAGGAGGAAGCTATGAAAAATGATCGTCATGTCAATTCAATCATAAAAGCGACTTCCTTGTCGAAGAATGCTCTTTTTGCCTTTACCTACGCTCGCTTTTTTGCGGGCGTTTTTTATTATTATTTTTCTGGTGAGAGATTTGTTCGAAGGTAGAGGAATGTGGCAATGCCCGCGGCTCTGTTTTCGAACGGAGCCGCGGTTTTTTTTATGAATTTTTAGAAGCATTGAAAAGGGGAGAAATTATGAAAAAAATACGTTGGGCAGCATTGATATTAGGAACGCTTCTGATGACAGCGTGCGGATCCAGTTTGCGCGAAACTCCGCTGAACTCACAAACGGATTCCGGGCAAGGCATGACGAGCTCATCCGGCACGGAGAAGCGGATTCGGGTCGGAGTTGTGCAGCTTGTGCAGCATCCGGCACTGGACGCGGCGACAAAGGGATTCCGTGAAACCCTGGAAGAGGAATTCGGAGACCGGATTTCGGTTGATGTGCAAAATGCATCGGGAGATGTGACCAATGCAACCACCATTGTCAACGGTATGGTTTCCTCAGGGGTGGACCTCATTTTAGCGAATGCGACCGCTTCCTTGCAGGCCGCGACGGCGGCAACAACCGAGATTCCTATTTTAGGCACATCGATTACCGATTATGGCTCCGCTTTGGACATCAAAAACTGGACGGGTACTGTCGGAGGCAATGTTTCGGGAACTACAGATCTTGTGCCGCTTGATCAACAAGCGGCAATGGTAAAGGAATGGGCTCCGGAGGCAAAGAAGGTCGGAATTCTCTACGCATCCTCCGAGTCGAACAGCCGATATCAGGCGGATACCATCAAGCCGTTTTTAGAGAAGATGGGTTATACAGTCAGCTTCTATACATTTACGGACACCAATGATGTTACCGGAGTCACACAAAAAGCTGCGGATGAAAGCGATGTGATTTATATTCCGACAGATAATACCGCCGCTTCCAATACCGAGGCGATTGCCAACATCGTTTTGCCGGCCAAGGTACCTGTCATTGCAGGTGATAAAGGGATTGCACAAGGATGCGGAGTTGCGACATTATCGATTGATTATGAGGATCTGGGACGCATCACGGGGCAAATGGCGATCCGCATTCTTAAAGGAGAAGATATTTCTAAAATGCCGATTGAAAGTGCAACGAAGCTGGAAAAATGGGTGAATGTAAAAAATGCGACGGCATTAGGTATGCAGATTCCCGACGGATATCAGAAAATGGACGCGGAATAAGGAGAAGAAAATGGCGCTTTGGAACTCTTTGCCCGGAGCGATAGCTCAGGGTATGATATGGGGGATTTTAGCGATTGGAGTGTATCTCACCTTTCGCATTCTGGACATTCCCGATTTGACGGTAGACGGATCAATCGCAACGGGAGGTGCTGTCTGTATTATGATGATGCGCAGCGGGATTCCTGCACATTGGTCGATGGCGGCGGCCTTTCTTGTCGGAATGGCCGCCGGGGCGGTCACGGGCCTTTTTCATACAAAATGCCATATTCCGGCAATTTTGGCAGGAATTTTGACACAATTGGCGCTTTATTCCGTGAATTTACGGATCCTTATGAGTAAAGCGAATCAGCCGATCAGCGTGGATCGTTATTATCTTATGGTATCTCAGCGATTTGCAAGAGCTCTCAATTTCGAGAATCCGATGATTCCCCTGACGATTTTATTGGTGCTTTTGATTGCAATTTTGTATTGGTTTTTCGGTACGGAGGAAGGCGGAGCGATCCGTGCTACCGGTGCCAATGCTCATATGGCTCGGGCACAAGGCATCAATACAGATCATCAGATTGTTTTGGGGCTTATGCTTTCCAATGGTCTGGTGGCTGTTGCGGGCGCGCTTTTAGCACAATACCAAGGCGCAGCGGATATCAATATGGGGCGAGGCGCCATTGTGATCGGACTTGCGGCGGTCATTATCGGTGAGGTGCTTTTTGAGAAAATTTTCCGAAATTTTGCGCTCAAAATGCTTTCTGTTGTGATCGGCTCGATTGTTTATTATTTGATTTTACAATTTGTATTGCAGATGGGACTCAATACCAATGATCTGAAGCTTGTTACCGCGTTGATCGTTGCGATCTTTCTCACCCTGCCGAACATTAAAAATCATTTTGCAACACGAAAAATTGCGGGTCGGGCGGATAGCCGGAAGGAGGCATGAGATGCTGAAAATTGAATCGCTATATAAGGTTTTCTTTCCCGGAACGATCAATGAGAAGGTGGCATTGAATCACCTCGATCTTACGCTGAAGGATGGTGATTTTGTAACGGTAATCGGGGGAAACGGCGCAGGAAAATCCACTCTTCTCAATGCGGTAGCCGGCACGTTTCCGGTCGAGGGAGGCAGCATTCATCTTGATGATATCGATCTTACCGGAATGCCGGAGTATAAACGTGCCAAATTTTTGAGCCGCGTGTTTCAGGATCCCATGATGGGGACGGCTCCGACAATGCAGATTGAAGAAAATCTGGCCATTGCTGCGCGCAGAGGAAAGCGCAGAGGATTGAAATGGCAAATCGATGCAAAAGAGCGAAGCGCGTATCGCGTTCTTCTGAAGGATCTGGATTTGGGATTAGAGGACAGGTTGACAACGCAAACCGCACTGCTCTCCGGAGGTCAACGACAGGCGCTTACGCTTGTGATGGCGACCTTGCAAAAGCCAAGGCTTCTGCTTCTGGATGAACATACGGCGGCGCTGGATCCGAAAACGGCAAAAAATGTGCTGCGGCTTACTCAGAAAATCATTGATCGGGAAGGCCTGACAACGCTCATGATCACACATAATATGAAGGATGCACTGCAATTCGGAAATCGACTGATTATGATGAATCGCGGGAAGATTATTTTGGACGTTTCGGGTGAGGAGAAAAAAAATTTAACCGTTGTGGATCTCTTGCGCAGATTTGAAGCCATTGCCGGAGATGAGGAAATCAGCGATGAAATGCTGCTTTCTTAAAAAAAGGGGGTGCCGGTTCCTTGGCACTCCCTTTACAAATATTTAATGTGGAAACGTTATCAGAATCGAAAAAAAATGGTACAATATTAGCGATAGAGTGAATGCTATTTAAAAGGAGGGGGTCTACTATGAGAAATCAAAATGGTGTTGTCGGCATGCTGCTTGCCGGCGGACAGGGATCACGTCTCAAATCGTTAACCAAAAATACGGCAAAGCCCGCTGTACCATTTGGCGGTAAGTATCGGATTATTGATTTTGCATTGAGCAATGCAACCAATTCGGAAATCCGGGATATCGGAATTTTGACACAATACAAGCCGTATCGACTGAATGAACACATCGGAATCGGAGCTGCCTGGGATTATGACCGTACCCATGGCGGATTGCGGCTTCTCTCGCCATTTTATTCTGAAGATGGAGGACGCTGGTATGCCGGAACCGCCAATGCAATTTACGAGAACATTAATTATTTGGACAATCTCAATCCGCAATATGTTTTGATTCTCTCAGGCGATCATATCTATAAGATGGACTATAACAAGCTGCTGGATGTGCATAAGGCAACCGGCGCTGAGGCTACGATTGCGGTTATGGAGGTTTCCTGGGAGGAAGCAAGCCGCTTCGGAATTCTCAATGTGGATGACACGGATCGAATTGTAGAATTTGAGGAAAAGCCGAAAAATCCGAAAAGCAATCTTGCTTCAATGGGAATTTATATGTTCAATTGGCCGACATTACGCAGGGAGCTGATTGAGGACTACAATAACAAGGAATCCAGCTATGATTTCGGACACGATATCATTCCGCACATGCTCAGTGAAAAGCTTCCCCTTTATGTATATCATTTCAGCGGATATTGGAAGGACGTTGGAACGGTACGCAGCTATTGGGAGGCCAACCTTGATCTGATCGACCCGAATAACGGGCTCAATATTTATGAAAACAGCTGGAGGATTTACACCTCTGCGCAGAACCTTCCTCCTCATTATGTCAGTGAAAAGGCACATGTGGAATCCAGCCTTGTGAATGAGGCCTGTCGAATTTATGGAGAGGTTAAGCACTCTGTACTGTTTACCAATGTTCGTGTCGAGGAAAATGCGGTGGTCAGAGACAGTGTGATTTTACCGGGTTGTGTAATCAAGAAGGGAGCACATGTTTATAGAGCCGTGCTCGCGGAAAATCAAATTGTTGAGGAAAATCAAGTGGTGGGTGATCCTGAATCCTCCTCTGTTTTCCTTATGGCTGATGGCGTAGTAAGCGAAGAATAGGAGATGAAAATGAAGAGTTGTTCAGGAATTATTATCACTCCGCAAAATTATGAGGCCTATGGCGGTCTTACGAAGACACGTCCGGATTACATGATCCCTTTTGCGGGAAGATATCGTTTGATTGATTTTGCACTTTCCAGCATGTCCAATTTCAGCTTATACCGCGTTATGCTCTATGCCGGTGACAATGTGCGCTCCACTCTGGATCATATCGGAGACGGGAAAAGCTGGGAGCTGAATCGCAGAAACAACGGGCTTTTTATCAACCCCTCAAGCTATGATTCTCTTACGCATACAAAGTCGGAGATACAGACATATTTTGATTCCATTTCTTATTATGAGAATTCTCCCGCGCAGCACATTCATATCATCAACCCCATGACCATAGCCAAGCCCAACTTGGATGATGCGTATGCCGAGTTTACAGACCATGATTATGATGTCATGCTTTTTTACAAAAATGTAAAAGACAATGAAGGCAATTATAACGGCATGCGAAAGATCATTTTTGATGATAATGGAGACTTGATCAATGTCGGCATCAATCTTTCAACGTGTCCCGAGTTTCCGCTCTATATTGATCGTATGTTCATCAAAAAAAAGGTTTTCATCGAGCTGGTAAAGAATTCGATCGAGATGGGGAATGCACGGACTCTCATTCAGGCAATATCCAATCATCGCAGCGTTCTTCATATCGGCGCCTATGAAATAAAAAATCACATTGAGGTGATTCACAGCATAGAATCCTATTATCAGGCGAGTATGAATCTCTTAAATCAGGATAATTATAATGAGCTGTTCTTTGCAGACGGACTGGTCTACACCAAATCCAAGGATGAGCCGTCAACACTCTATTATGAGTCGGCAAAAGTGCAAAACAGCCTGATTGCCAATGGATGTATCATTGAGGGACAAGTGGAAAACAGCATTCTCTTCCGCGGAGTTCACATTAAGAAAAATGCGATTGTCCGAAATTGCGTTTTGAATGAAAAAACGGTCGTTGAGGAAAACGCGGTAGTAGCCAATGTGATTACCGATAAAAATGTTTGCATTATGAATTCGGTCGCGATCGCGGGCGCTTATACACACCCCTATATGATTGAAAAAAATGAAACGGTAACGAGGTGAAAATGAACATACTCTATGTTGCGGCGGAGGTAGCTCCCTTTGTAAAAACGGGCGGCCTTGCGGATGTAGCCGGCTCCCTGCCCAAGGCCTTGGTTCGACTCGGACAGGATTGCCGCATTTGCATGCCTTTGTTCGGTCAGATCTCCGATGAATACCGTATGAAGATGAAAAAACGCACGGAATTTTATGTGTCCGTCGGATGGAAAAATGAATATTGCGGTGTATGGGAAATGGAGCATGAGGGTGTTACGATCTATTTCCTGGATAATGAATTTTATTTTCACAGAGACAGTGTTTACGGTCAGGGAGACGATGCGCAGCGCTTTATCTTCTTTTCCAAAGCGGCGGCAAGACTTCCGCGTGTTCTGGACTGGAAGGTGGATGTGATCCATGCCAACGACTGGCACTCCGCGTTGACACCGGTATATGTGAATGATTTTCGCCGAGGGGATGCATTCTATGAGAACGTGCGAACTGTCTTCACCATTCACAATCTCAAGTATCAAGGGCAATTCGCTCCCGGAGAATTTTATTGGACGAATCTGGATCCGGCATATTTTTCCGATTATGATCTCAAATTTTATGATTCGATCAACTTCATGAAGGGCGGGATCGTACACTCGACAAAGGTCAATACGGTTTCTCCGACATATGCACAGGAAATTCATTTTCCATTTTTTGCAGAAGGCTTGGAAAATGTGATCAATGCATATACGGATAAAATCAGCGGAATTTTGAACGGCATCGATTATGATGTGTGGAATCCGGAAACGGATCCGTGGATTTCACAGAATTTCTCCGTCAGCAACCTCTCTGTTCGAAAAAAGAACAAGCTTGAAGTACAGAAGCTGGCGGGGCTTCCGACTCGTGAGGATGTGCCTCTCTTTGCCATGGTTTCGCGTTTGACGGCCATGAAGGGACTGGATCTTTTACGCTATATCATGGAGGAATTTCTTCAGGAGGATATCCAAATTGTAATACTTGGAACGGGGGATGCTGCTTATGAGGAGATGTTCCGTTACTTTCATGAGAAGTACCCGGAGCGCTGTGCGGCGCTGCTTTACTATTCGAATCCGGCCTCTCATCGGATATATGCCGGGTGCGATGTGCTGCTGATGCCTTCCGTTTCAGAGCCGTGCGGATTGTCGCAGATGATCGCCATGCGATACGGTGCGGTTCCCCTGGTGAGAGAAGCCGGAGGATTACGCGATTCTGTGAAAAGCTACAATCGTTATGAGAAGACCGGCGACGGATTCAGCTTTGCGAACATCAATGCGCATGACCTTTTATATACCATGAGAATGGCGGCAGATGTCTATCGGAATCATTCAGACGATTTTCAAATGCTGCAGCATAATGGTATGACAAAGGATTTGAGTTGGAATGTCTCCAGCAAGGATTATATTCAATTGTATGAGTCCTTGTTTTCATAAAGAAAGATGACTATGACACTGACACAATGGAACAGGCAAGCGCCTTCCAAGGGAGGCGCTTGTATCGATGAAATCAAAAATCAATCACTCGGCGTCGAATATCATAAAGAAAAAAGTATTTTTCGTCTCTGGTCTCCCGATCTGGATTCGGCAGAACTGCTTCTATATTATGGGGAAGATCATGAGGAGTCTCTCATTATGCAGAAAGAGGGAGAGATTTTTTCGATCTCCGTTCCCGGAGATCTTCAGGGAACGCAATACCTCTTTCGAGCCAATGGAAGCACCTTTACAGATCCGTATTGCGTCGGAGCATCCGTGAACAGCCGGCGTAGTGTCGTGATAGACCTGTCCGAAACAAATCCTTCGGGCTTTGAGAAGGATTCCTTCTCGTATACTCCGCCTTCAGAAGCCATCATCTATGAAATGCACGTTGGAGATTTCAGTCATTCGGTATCGTCCGGCTGTGTGCATCGCGGAAAATTTCTTGCACTTACAGAAAACGGCACATCATTGGGTGGAGTCCGAACGGGATTGGATCATTTGAAATCCTTAGGAATTACGCATATTCATTTGATGCCGGTTTTTGATTTTGAAACCGTGGATGAAAGATCCGAATCTGCAGGAAGAGATGATAACTATAACTGGGGCTATGATCCGGAACTCTACAACGTACCGGAGGGTTCTTATGCGCAGTTTCCGGAGGATCCCTGCTCCCGCATTCTCGAACTGAAGAAAATGATCCAGCATTTGCATGCGCAGGGCATCGGCGTCATTATGGATGTTGTATACAATCATACCTTCAAAACATTGGATTCCAATTTGAACTTATCCGCTCCGGGGCGATACTATCGCCGGGAAAACGGGTATTTCAGCAATGGATCCGGTGTCGGAAATGAGCTGGCAACCGAAAAGCCGATGCCACGCAAGCTCATTTTGGATTCGCTTCTGTACTGGCAAAGAGAATATCATATCGATGGGTTCCGTTTTGATTTAATGGCGCTCATGGATCATGATATCGTGGATGAGATTCTTGCGGAGCTTAGGAAAGCGAATCCGAATGTGATTGTTTACGGAGAGCCCTGGACAGGAGGAAATTCCGCCTTGCCCTATCCGGATCGCACGGTTTGGGGCACTCAAAAAAACAGAGGCTTCGCTCTGTATAATGGAACCTATCGCGATGCAATTCGCGGGGACAACGACGGAACGCTGCGCGGCTTCATTCAGGGAGCAACGGAGTGCAAGCATGCTGTGGAGATGGGAATTGTCGGTTCCATTCATTATGATGCGACGCATATCGGCGGCGTAGCGGAGCCGGCAGAGAGCCTGAATTACTTTTCTTCACATGACAATTTGATTTTAGAGGACAAGCTCACTTTTTCACTTGGCAATCGTGATCATAATGAAGCGATGACACGTCTGGCATTCGGAATTTTACTGACGTCCGAAGGGATCCCGTTCTTCCATGCAGGAAATGAGTTCCGTCGCTCGAAAAGCGGAAACAGCAATTCCTATTGTGCACCCTATTCGATCAATGCGATCGATTGGACTTTGGCCTCCGAAAATGCATCTCTGGTACAATATGTAACAGATTTGATCACTTTACGGAAAGAGCATGAGGTGTTTTCTCTTCGGTCTGCGGAAGAGGTTAGAAGACGCGTCAGGATTATCGATACCGGAAACCCGAATGTGATCGGCGTGGCGTATCAGGAAAGACAGGAAAATTGCTGGATGCTCATATTTCATTCAAACGCGTGGACGAATACTTCGGTAGAATGGAAGAGAGTTTTTGATGCTCTGGGATCCTATCATCTGAAGGTACAGCGAATTTTCGAGGGACGTGGCTCAATCCACGTAAATATCACGGAAATCAGCCGTTCAGAGAATCTGTCCGTTCTTCTGGAGCCGATTTCGACGACAATATATCGTATGAGAAAACAAGATTAGGAGGCATTATGGATTACCGTAAAATCTATGAGGATTGGTTGAAAAATCCGCAGCTGGATGAGAAAACACATGAAGAACTGGCTTCATTAAGCGATGAAGAGGAGATTCGTGATCGGTTTTATCAGCCCTTAAGCTTCGGCACAGCCGGCTTGCGTGGCAAGCTTGGAGCAGGAACCAACCGTATGAATCTTTATACAGTGGGTGAGGCGGCGGAGGGATTTGCCCGCATGATTGTCTCATCCGGTGAGGAGGCCATGAAAAAGGGGGTGGCCATCGGGTATGATGTAAGGCATATGTCGAAGGAATTTGCCGAATTATCCGCTTCAATCTTCACTGCTCATGGAATTCATGTTTATCTTCATAAGGATATTGTCCCGACGCCTGTCCTTTCTTATACGATTCGTAAGCTGGGCACCTATGCCGGTGTTATGGTCACGGCATCGCACAATCCTCGTGAATACAATGGATATAAGGCTTACGGAACTGAGGGAAGCCAGATTTTGGACGATTGGGCGCATGCTATCGAGAAAAACATTCGGGAAATTGAAGACTTTTCTGAAATCAAAAAAATCAGTCTTGCGGATGCGTCAGAGGCGGGTCTTCTGGATTATATCCCGGATTCTTTATACGATGAGTATATTCAGGATGTGTTGAGCTTGACCATTCATGATGATCAGGTTGATAAATCCGTTCGTATCGTTTACTCACCGCTCAATGGCTGTGGAAACAAGCTTGTTCGTAAAATCCTTGCAATTCGTGGATTTCATGAGGTCAGCGTAGTACAGGAGGAGGAAAATCCGGATCCGGATTTTACGACCACGGGATATCCGAATCCGGAGCGTCCGGAGTGCTTCCGTCTTTCGGAGGAATTGGGAAAGAAGGTTCATGGCGAGATTCTCTTAGCAACAGATCCCGATTCGGATCGTACCGCTATGGAGGTGCTTGGAGAGGATGGAGAGTATCATTTTCTTGACGGCAATAAAATCGGAGCTCTGCTCACGCATTATGTGCTGAGTCAGCGCAAGGCGCTGGGGACCCTTCCAAAGAATGCGGCCGTGGTAAAATCCATTGTTACGGGCGATATCGCTCGTCCGCTTTGTGAGCGCTATGGCGCTAAATTATTTGAAGTCTTGACCGGCTTCAAGAATATTGCAGCGCCTGTGAATGAGTGGGATCACACTCACGAATACACATATGTCTTTGGATATGAGGAAAGCATCGGCTTTAACGCCGCGGATTTTGTGCGTGACAAGGATGCCGTATCCTCCGCGATGCTTGTAGCTGAAATGGCAGGGTTCTATAAGAAACATGGAAAGAATCTCCTGCAGGCGCTGGAAGACATTTATCAGGAATATGGATATTACAATAATGACCAGGTTGCGGTTACTCTGGAGGGCGCCGACGGTCAGGCACAAATCGGCCGGATTATGGAAGAGTTTCGAAACCATCCGATTCAGGAAATCGGGAGCATGAAGCTGGATTCCATTATTGATTATGAACGGGATGATACAGGGCTTCCGAAGTCCAATGTTCTGAAGTATCGTTACGATAACGGCAGCTGGTATGCGATTCGTCCTTCCGGTACAGAACCGAAAATCAAGCTCTATTTATATTCGGTCGGCAGAACCCTTGAAGAAAGTAAGGAGATTCTGCATCAATTTGAAAAAGTGGCGACGGACAAAATGAGCTCCGTTGAATAAAGGCAATGCTATGAATGAGATCCTGAGTTTTCTCGAGCGAATCTTTTTTACCAATCTGTTTGGACAGGTCAATCTCTACATGGTCCTCTCCAGTGTGTTTAAATTTCTCTTTGTGCTCATTGTTCTGGTGTTTATTGGGCGCATAGTGAAGATGATTACAATGGATTTGAGAAGCACTGTGCAGAAAATCCCTTCTCAGGCCGCCTATTTAAAATTGCTGAACAATCCGCGTTCCTTTGATTTTCCGATACGGGATGAATACTTTTTAGCGGACAATACAACCATCGGCCGGGCGGATGACAATCATATTGTGCTTAAGGATCGCCGTATGAGCAAGCATCAGGCTCGCATTTTCCAGGATGGCACACATTATATGATCGATGATCTGGGAGCCACCAATCCGACCATGGTCAATAATGACATTGTTGAGCAGCCGCAGGAGCTTTTCCCGCGGGATATTGTGACATTGGGAGGGATCTCCTTTGTATTCTTAGAAGGAGGAGATGATGAAAAATAAGGTGTGGAATCCCGGCTGGGAATCGCGTTCCGAGCGAGAGCTCATGTCCGGTACGCAGTGGCTTCTGATTTTTTTCCAATTGATTGCAATACTGCTCGTATTTTTATTCCAAATACAAAGCGTCAACCGCCAAACACTGATGTTTGGCGGTGGGCTTTTATTGGGATCCGCACTCAGTATTCTGGTGATGCGCAGGATCTCAAGAGGGGATCATTATCTTCTATTAATAGCAAATATGATTTTTTCCATCGGCGTGATTATGATTTATCGAATCAAGCCTGCCTTAGGAGCAAGACAGCTTTTGATCTATCTGTTTTGTCTTGCGGCCTATTTTTTCGTATACCTCTTTCTGCGCAAAACTTCTTCCTTCTGGCAAGGACATATATGGTTTTATTTCGGAATCACCATTGCGCTTTTTTTGATGACATTGGTGCTGGGCACAGTCTATCATGGTGCGAAAAACTGGGTGGAAATTGCGGGTATCAGCATTCAGCCCTCAGAGTTTGCCAAAATTCCCTTTGTATTTTTCATGGCTGCATGGTATCGGGATTATGAGCGCTTTCAAAAGAATTTACCCGGAAAAATTTCGCTGATGCTTTGTGTATATCTTATGATCGGACTGTTTTTCTTACAACGGGAATTAGGAACGGCCGTGGTATTTTTTATCGTGCTTATAGCCTCTCAGGTGGCATTTGAGCCCAATAAAAAAATTATCGTGTTGAATTTCATACTCGCTGTACTCGGAATGGTGGCGGCATATTTCTTATTTAGTCATGTGCGCGTACGCTTCTCTATTTGGAAAGATCCCTGGGCTGATTTCAACAACAAGGGTTATCAGATCATTCAATCGCTTTTTGCTATTGCGGAAGGCGGATTTTTCGGCACAGGCATCGGATTGGGAAAGCCGGAGCATATTCCTTTGGGATACTCGGATTTCATCTTTTCGTCCATCGTGGAAGAGATGGGGGGATTTATGGGAATCTGCGTCATCCTGCTCTTTGTGCTGCTTCTTTACAGGGGAATTAAGATTGCCATGCGGCAGGAAAATGACTTTTATAGCGTTCTTGCGGTAGCAATCAGCGTTCTTTTTTCCGCACAGGCACTGATTATGTTTGGCGGTGTGATGAAGATCATTCCGCTGACGGGAATCACCGTTCCCTTTCTTACCTATGGAGGCTCTTCCTTACT
>JALFST010000031.1 GCA_022779285.1 Peptoniphilaceae bacterium | reverse complement strand
AATTTCAAAAGTCCGGAACAGGTTGTGCAAGAATATTTTGAAACCGTAGTTGCTTAGGCGACTGCTTTTTCCGGGCAAAAAGGATAGGTGTGTCAGAGCCATGAGCTGAATTTGTAACATATGTCTTGACAGTTAAGACATCAGTTTCGTGTCTACAATTTTATGATCTTGATCTCTTCGGTGTACTGATATATAATAAAAAGTAAGTATACCCAAAAGGAAGTGATCATGTGCGAAATAAAATAGACAGCCGAATTCCACGATACAACAAGTTAATAATGCCTGTCTTTATCGCTTTGAAAGAACTCGGTGGTTCTGGAACTAATGATGAAATTCTCAACCAAGTGATTAAAGACTTAAACATCCCGGATGAGGTTGCTGATATTACACACATGGGAAAGGTTAACCAAAGCGAGTTGTCTTATCAGTTAGCTTGGGCAAGAACCTATCTTTCTAAATACGGAGTAATTCAAAATAGTGCCCGTTCCGTATGGTCAATCACTCCTGACTTTGTAGGTGTAGATGAGTTAGATGAAAAAGAAATTGTGGCTTCTGTTGTAAAGAAGAATGCGGAAAAACGAAACAAACCCGCAACCGTAACTACAGCAGAAGATAGTCCTGAAGATGATGACCCTACTAATAATGATGAAGAATTCCCTGATGAAATAAAGCCTTGGAAAGAAAAACTCGCAGAAATCCTTCAAACAATGGATCCTTACGGCTTTGAAAGATTAACTCAGCGTGTTCTTCGTGAATGTGGTTTCTCACAAGTTGAGGTTACAAAAAAATCTGGAGATGGTGGGATTGATGGAACTGGAAAACTGAAAATCAACGGGATTTTCAGTTTCAATGTTGCATTCCAATGCAAACGATATAGCGGTGTTGTCGGCGCACCAGACATTAGAGACTTTCGTGGTTCTCTAACCACAAACATAGAAAAGGGGCTCTTTATCACAACTGGTACTTTTTCAAAGGCAGCTAGAGAAGAAGCTTGTAGCCCCGGAAAGCAGCAAATTGACCTCCTGGATGGCGAAGATTTCATTAACAAACTCACTGAATATGAAATTGGAGTTCATCCAGTAACTACCTACGCTATTGATGAAGAGTTCTTTAAAAAAATATAAAATTAGCTGATCACTATACAGGTGGTCAGCTAATTTTATATTCCTATCCACTCAACCCTCCGCAAAGTCTTTCTATCAACTCGACCTTGACCATTTTCATCCTGTCAACTCAACCCCTTGATTTTCATTGAAAACAAAGGGTATAAGCAAGTATTTCCGAGAGCCGGAAGAACACCTCCAACTCTCGGAAATGCTTTATTTTAAGGCCATTTACACTATTTACTTCTGTACCTTTGACAGCAATACTACTGACTCCACATGCTTCGTTCGCGGAAACTGATCAAAGGCTTCCACGCTCTTTACCTGATATCCGCCTTGCCGAAAGAACCGGAGATCCCGCACATGGGTAAGCGGATTACAGGAAATATATACAATACGCTCCGGTTTCGCCGCCAGGATATGCTCTATCGCCTTCGGATTCACGCCCTCCCGTGGAGGATCCAGCATGACTACATCCGGATAATCTCTTGTTTCCGCCAGACGTGTCAGCTCCTCATAGACATCCGCCGCACGGAAGCTGCAGTTGGGAAGATGATTCAGCTCAGCGGACTTTCTGGCATGCTCTACCGCCTCTTCCACGATTTCCACACCCACGACACGCTGTGCATGCTTTGCCATAATCTGCGCCAGAGTGCCGGTTCCCGAATACAGGTCATAAACCGTCTTTCCCTGCAAATCGCCTGCCAGCTCAACAGCCCTCGCATAAAGATTCTCGGCCCCCGGGACATTCGGCTGAAAAAAAGAGAAAGGACCCACCCGGAAGGTCAGATCGAAAAGCTTCTCTTCGAGATAATCCTGACCGTATAGAAGCTCAAGCTTTTCCGGAATCACGGCATCCGAAACCGAATCATTGGTCGTATGAAAAACGGATACAAGAGAAAACTCCAAAGGCAAAGCTCTGAGACGTGCTATGAAAAGCTTCCAATCCTTCGCCTGCATATCATCGTCCGATGTTGTCACCAGATTGACCATAAGCTGCCGAGCTGTGAGCGAAGCACGTACAACCAAATGTCTCAAAAATCCGCTATGACGACCCTTGTGATAGTAGGAAAGTCCCAATTCCCGTCCAAAAGCCTCCACCTCCGCCCGTATACGGTTAAAATCCTCCGGAACGATGCGACATCGCGGCGTCGGTACAATTTCATAAAAACGACCCGGGCGATGCAGACCTAATGTCAGCTCTCCATCCTGAACCTGATCTCCAAAAGAATATTCCATCTTGTTTCGGTATCCCGTATGGATCGGCGAGCGGCGAAGCGGAACCATATTCGTAATCCCCGCCTCCTCGTAGAGCTTTTTCATCTGAGCTCCCTTAAAAAAGTGTTCCATATCATAAGAAAGCGTCTGATAGGTACACCCTCCGCAGCGCTCAACATTCGGGCATTCCCAATGCTTTTCCAAGGGAGATCTCTCCAGCAGCTGTCGGAGTATGACCTCCTTCTTTTCTCCTCGCGTCCTTTTCACCTGAGCATGCCAAATCTGTCCGGGAATTCCGCCCTTCGTAATGATCGGCGCCCCATGGGCCAGTTTTCGCCGATCCGGTTCAATCTCCAGCATATGATCAATCGGATCAAAGGGTGCTCCCTCTAAAATACAACCCGAGGTCCGATTTGGAAAATCCATCTCCTCAATCAACACCTCCACCATTTTTTTCTTTTTTTTTGCCATATTTGTCTCCGATTCAATCTCTATTTTGATGAATTTTAACGTGAAATCATGAATTTATTTTATTATAACCCGTTTCTTGTGTATACTTAGTGTAATCAGTATGTCATATCTCTTATATTCAGTATGTCATATCTCTTGCAGAAACACCTTTATGTAACGAAAGAGGTTCCTATGAAAAAATCAACACTTGCAGCTCTTCTGATTTTGAGTCTTTCCCTCACGGCGTGCACTTCTCAAAAAGATAAATTTGCCCTCGTCGAGGCATCAGAATCCTCCGAATCATCGGATGTGCGCACGGAAACTCGATTGGAAGAACAGGATTTCAAGGTTTATACAAAAGTCGACAAAACCTTAAAAAATGGAGAAACCAAAATTTTGCAAAAAGGACGCCGCGGGCAAAGCCGCGTAGCCTATGAAGTAACCTATCGAGATGGGGTGGAAATTTCTCGTCGCGCCATTTCCGAAAAAATCCTGCAATCCGTACAGGATGCCATTATAGCGATCGGAGACGATGGATCCAACAAGGCAAATGGAACAACAGAAGATCTCGGAACGATTTCCAAGGTGGAGAAATCCTCAAAGCTGCGCGGACTTGTGAAAAATCAATCTCTTGAGGAAAAGCCAAGCGTCTCACGCCCGGCACAACCGCCGGCTGCTGCCGTTTCCACATCCTCCGCGTCCTCTTCAGCTTCCTCCGCTCCGGGCAGTCCTTCTGATTCCGGCACAACGATCGTGACTCCTGCCACGGAATCCGGCTCACAAGGAGAAGCATCTTCAAGCAATCTCCCGGTAATACCGGAACCGCCGAATACATCCGAATCAAAGCCGGAAGAGTCCGTAAGTGTTCCCACCGAACCCAAGGAACCTAAGGAACCCGCTCCTCCTTCTAATCCGCCGTCGAACTCGTCGACGAACCCGCCGGATGAAACCGGAAAAAGCGAATCCAATTAGAATATAAAACACACGAGGGCGTTTCCCGGAATGGAAACGCCCTCTTTTCTATGATCACGAAGGAATTCTGTTGAAATCCCTCGATTGGCCACCGCATCCTTATCGCCGTTTTCTCTACCGCTTTCCTTTTTCCTCCTCTATGCGCTTTCGAGCAGCTTCCTTCGCTGCCGACAATCCCGCTATCTGTCCTCTCCCGATGGCTGTATCCACCTGATAGGGCTGTCCCACGAGATCTCCGGCCGCATAAATGCCCTCCACGCTTGTCGCCATCGATGTATCTGTCGCAATATGAGGTCCGATCATTTTCAGTCCCGGAATCAAAGCATCCGCTTTTTTTGCATCCCGGATAAAAAAGATTCCGTCTGCGGAAATCGTCTGTGTTTCCAGCTCCAGACCTTCAGCGACACGATCTCCAATAACGCGTTTCGGCCTTTCCTTCAACTCAAGAATCCCCTCGCTCAAATCGACATTTCTTCCTGTCATATTGATAAATGTCGTTTGACTTGCCATCTCTGAAATAAAATTCGCCTCCTCCGCCGCCATTTCATTGTAGCCTACGACAATAACAGGTTTTCCTCGGTACAATGCCGCATCGCACGTAGCACATGTTCCGACCCCTTTTCCCAAAAACTCCTGTTCACCGGGAATCGGATTGCCAAAGTTAACGCCTGTTGCCACAACAGCTGTACGAGCCTCTATGATTTCATGATTCGGCATCAGGAACCCTATGTGATTGCCCATAGGATATATAAATTGCACATTTTGTTCTAAAAAAGATACATTTGAAAATTGAGAAACCTGCTTGCGATATCTCTCCAAAAGAGAAGCTCCCGTAACATTCGGAATCCCCAACACATTGTCCAGTTTCGGTGCCCGATTGAGCTTTTCACTGGCAGAAGGACCAATAACGAGAACCTTGCCGTTTCGAATCGCTGCATTCAGCGCTGCGGAAAGACCCGCCGGACCTGCTCCGACAACGATCACATCATACAGATGTTCCATCCTGCCTCCTTTCAACAAGCTCTGCTGAAAAACTAATTTGCGTAATAATCCAGTTTTTCGCGGATTGTCGTTTTCGGTGTCAGTCCGACAATCTGCTCTTTTTTCTCGCCATCCTTAAAAATCATCAGCGTAGGAATATTCATGATTCCGTACTGTGCCGCTAAAAGCTGCTCCTCATCCACATCAACCGAGAAAATTCGGTATCCTGCTTCCGACAACTCCTCTAAAGCCGGCGCCATCATCTTACACGGTCCGCACCAGGTAGCAAAAAAGTCTACCAGAACTACTCCCTTGCCTCCGAGCACTTCATTTTTAAATTCTCCGCTGTCAATTTGCCTTGTCATTGAAAAAACCTCCCGCACTGCCTAATTTATATATTGTTATTTACCCCTTTCCCTTTCTTAGTAACAGCAAGCTCCCCCTCCAGTACTGCTTTCAGATCCGAAACATGATCACATAAATGTGCATAGCACAAAGGTTCCAAAATTTTCTTCGATCGGAATCCGTAGCTCACCAGAATCGTCTCCACCTCACCGCGCTCTCCCACTTCCGCATCCACCTCGCTGTCCCCGACATAGAGAATATCCCCGATACAGATTCCCAGCTCCTTCGCTATTTTTAACAATCCGGCCGGATCCGGCTTTCTCGGAGTATCTTCGCGAAATCCGCGCACGACATCAAAATATGATTGTCCAAAAAAATGGTCCAGAACTGCATATACGATACTCTCGGGCTTATTTGAAAATACGCCGATCTTTACACCCTGATTCTTCAAATCATTCAGAAGCTCCAAAATACCTGCATAAACATACGTTCCAAAAATAGGGTTCAATAGATAATCCGCGTTATAAGCATCCAGGGCGGAAAGAATCTCCTCCCCCGAAACATTCTTTTTTTGATCCCTCAAAGCATGCTCCACAAGGTAACGCGAACTGTTTCCCACAAGCTCTCTTGTGCGCTCCGGACTGACCGGAGCATGCCCGAAACGCTCCATCGTACGGTTGAGACTGTTCCGAATCGAGGGAAGTGAATTGATGAGCGTACCATCCAAATCAAAGATCACCGTATTCATCTTTTGCTCCTTTCATAGCTTCCATTGAAAAATGATAGCTGCCGATCGCAACCGCTGTCGTGAGATTCAGGGAATCCACCTCCGATGACTGCGGGATCATCACGGTGGTTCCTCTTCCTCGATAGGCTTCCTCCAATCCGCCGGCCTCCGCTCCAAACACCAGCGACCATTTTTTCGGCACCCGGATTTCCGGAAGGCTTTTCGCCTTCTCGCCCAGCATAAAACAAAAAACCTCCCGATCCGGTTCCGAAAAGGTATCACGATACTGATCAAATGTATCAAAATGAGACATGCGAATATGAAAAAGCGCCCCCATGCCCGCACGCACGGATTTCGGATGAAATATGTCACATGTCTGACCGATCAAAATAAGATCATGCTGACCCATCGCAAGCATCGTGCGTATAATGTTTCCCAAATTGCCCATATCCGATATTTGATCACAAATAATATGATTCTTCCGCTCTGCTCGAGGAATTTGCTTGCGAAATACGCCCGCCAAAAAAACATTCTCTTTTGTTGAAATGCGATGAATCTCCCGATCCGCTATTCGGTAAGGTATCTTTTTTTTCTCAAAAATTTTTGTGAAATACTCCCGATCCCTCAGCTTTTCGGACAGAAGAATTTCATATATCAGATGAGGACTGTTTTCTACCAATTCCATCGTAGGAAAAGCTCCTAAAGTATAGGAAAAATCATTGTCCTTATGATATTTTGTCCATTTCATTCCGCATCCTCCGTTTTCTTTCCTGCTTTCCCATTATATTTCAACTGCTTGTTGAAACAAAATACGATTTGTATCAAACATTTTTAGGAAAATTTCGCTTATTGCCTGAAAATGTGGTATTTTGTTAGGTAACAAAATGCTTGTTGTAACAAAGTGCTTGTTGAGGAGGCATTATGATTCCACGCAATCAAGAAAATTTGACCATGCTTTTCGATTTTTACGAAATGACTATGGCCAACGGATACTATAAACAGCATCTCGAAAATACCATCGGCTACTTTGATCTCTACTATCGCCACAATCCGGATAATGCAGGCTTTTCAATTTTTTCCGGTCTCGAGTCTGTCATCACTTATCTTCGAGAATTTCATTTTTCGGAAGAAGATATTGATTTTCTTCGAACCAAAAAGGTATTTGATGAAAAATTCCTGGAGTTTCTCCGTACTCTCACCTTGGATTGTGATATATGGGCGGTTCCTGACGGAACCGTTGTCTTCCCGAATGAGCCTCTGATTACTGTCCGCGGGCCTATTATTCAGGCCAGTCTTTTAGAGACCATGCTGCTGCTCCTGATCAATCACCAAAGCCTCGTGGCAACCAAAGCCAATCGAATTGTACGTGCCTCCGACGGAAGAGCTGTCATGGAATTCGGATCTCGCCGTGCACAAGGTCCTGATGCCGCAACGCTTGGAGCACGTGCCGCTTATATCGCCGGATGTGCAGGTACGGCAAATACGCTGGCGGATCAACGATTCGGCGTGCCAGCCTTAGGCACTATGGCACATTCCTGGGTAATGATGTTTCCCTCGGAATATGAGGCTTTTCGAGCCTATGCGGAGATTTATCCGGAAAATTGCAATCTTCTTGTAGATACCTTTAATACCCTGGAAAGCGGCATTCCCAATGCTATTCGCGTTTTTCGCGAGGTTCTTGCCCCCAAGGGTTATCGTCCCGGAGGCATTCGTCTGGACTCGGGAGATATTGCTTATCTTTCTAAAAGAGCCCGGAAAATGCTTGACGATGCCGGTTTTCCCGATGCAAAAATCGTCGCTTCAAACTCTTTGGATGAATATACAATCACAGAAATACTCTCGCAAGGTGCAAAAATCGACAGCTTCGGTGTAGGAGAAAACCTGATTACTTCAAAAACGGAGCCGGTCTTCGGAGGCGTCTATAAATTAGTTGCCCAGGATCGTGACGGGGTTCATACACCCAAAATCAAAATTTCTGAAAATGTTGAAAAGATTACGACACCCGGTTTTAAACAGGTTCACCGACTCTATGACAAAACCACCGGCTTCTCACTTGCGGATGTTATCACTCTTCGTGATGAAACGATTGATGATACGAAACCCTATGAAATTTTCCATCCCGTACATACCTGGAAAAGAATGACACTGACCAATTTCTTCAGTCGCCCTCTCCAGATTCCCATCTATCAAAACGGGAAATGCGTGTACTCCCTTCCCGATCTCAACAGCCGAAGAGAGTATTGTCAATCCGAGATTGATTCTCTTTGGGAGGAATATAAGCGATTTGAAAATCCTCATGTATACAAGGTTGACCTTTCCCAAAAAGTATGGGATCTGAAGAATCGGCTTTTGCATGAAGCGAACAGAAAGGGAAAAAGTGCAAATTCTGATCAATGAAAAGGCGGCCAAGCTTGCCGCACAGCGCAAAACATCGATACTCTATTTAAATACAAAAATGGGACAGGGAAGCTGCTGCGCAATTCCTCAAGTGCTCATTCAGGTTCTTGAGAAACCGAAGGAAAATGTCCTCTATAAAACCCTCGATCCGGATCTGAGCCCGGACGGAATTGAGATCCATTACGAATCCGGAATGGATCTTTATGAATTCAATGCTCCAATTGAAATTTCAGCCTGGGGCATCGGAAACGTCAAACGATTCTTCGTCCCTCAAGAAATCAACATTTTTGCTAACGATTTTCATAAATAAGTTTCATATGAAACTAATGCCGCCTGAGCAGACTGCTCAAGCGGCATTTTAATGTGAATAATTATCTCTGATCCACTGCCTGCATAGCTGTAATCAATGCAAGCTCATATGCTTCTCTTTCATTACATCCACGGGAAAGATCATTGACAGGCTTTGCCATTCCCTGCAAAATAGGACCTAATGCGGTATATCCGCCAAGACGCTGTGCCAGCTTATATCCAATGTTTCCTGCCTGGAGATCCGGGAAAACAAAGATACGTGCGTGTCCTGCAATCTCAGAATCCGGTGCCTTGATCTTTGCCACCTCCGGAACGTAAGCAGCATCAAATTGCAGCTCTCCGTCCACAGCAAGCTCCGGATACTTTTCCTTCGCAATAGCAGCAGCCTGCGCTACCTTTTCCTGCTCCGGCGAATGCGCCGAGCCCTTGGTTGAGAAGGAAAGAAGCGCTACTTTCGGTTCCACGTCGAAGGTAAGTGCGGTTTTTGCCGTTTCATTTGCGATTTCTGCAAGCTGTTCTGCTGTCGGCTGAATGGTCACCGCAGTATCAGCGAAAATCAGGCGATCCCTGGTCTCATCTGCAGGAATCAGAACCATGCATCCGCTTACCATATTGGCGCCCGGACGCGTCTTAATAATTTGCAAACCCGGACGAATCGTATCTCCTGTCGGCCCATCTGCACCACTCACCATTCCGTCTGCAAGACCTAAATAAACAAGCATCGTTCCGAAATAATTGCGGTCGCGAAGCATCTCTCTCGCCTGCTCCAAGGTTGCCTTGCCTTTACGGCGCTCCACAAAAGCCTGAACCATATTCTCGTAATCCTCATAATTATTCGGATCAATGATCTCAAGCTCTCCGATATCCTTTCCCAGTTCCTTTGCCTTATTGGCAATCTCCTCAGGATTTCCCAACACAATGGGATGAATGATTCCCATTTCTTGATGCTTGATTGCCGCACCTAATGTACGAGGATCCAATCCTTCCGGATAAACAATAGTACAATTCTTTCCGCGGATCTTTTCTACTATAGATTCAATGATATCCATTTTCTGCCCTTTCTTTTACATGCTTACGCCTTAACGCCTGAACATTACCCTATTTTAACATCTTTTACCCAACCGGGAGATTTTCATGCTGATTTCCCATGAAGAATCTGATCCAAGGCATAATTTTCCTCCGGTGACAGATTTCCTGCCTCTCCATTGCGAACCTCTTTTGCAAATGTAGTAGATCCTCTGCGAGAATAAAGGCTCGTAAAGATAATGCCCGAATTATGCTCATCAAGCAGCACAAGGCTGAAGCTTGTGTTGCCGACAACATCTTCAAACGCATTGTATCGATAAAGATATGTTTTTTGAATTGCAAAGGAAAGCTGCTCTCGAATTCGTGCTCCCTCCTTGTGAAGCGCCTCTTTTGCCCGATCATCGATCGTAGCCAGTTGATCCAGGGTTTGTTTTTCCAGCGACTTTATAGTATCTTCCGTTTTTTGCTGCATCGATTGCAGCTGATTACGAAATTCCGTTGAGGTGAGATGAAATTGCTCATTGACTCTGGAATCCAGAGATTGAAGTCCGCTCTGCGAATATTGCTGAACTTTTTCTATAGATTCTTTACTTTCCTTGTTATTTAGTTCGATTCTTTGTTCCATCTCATCAAATCGGATAAAAGTATCTTCTTCATTTTTCTTGACCTTTCGGCCTAATGTATTGGTAATCTCGCGAAGTCCTCCCTGAAGTTCCGTGCGATTTTCTGATATTGATTGCGCTGTATTCTTTTCCACAGCATCTAATCTGGCAAACACCTGTTCATCCAATCGTTTCATGCTCGATACTAAATTTTGGCTCGTAGAACGCATTTGCTCCTGCCAATCATGAGCAACGGTATCAAAACGCTCATTGATATACGCCTGTTGATCGGTATCCGTTCGTGCCATCCACTGTTCGATATGATGCAGGCGCTGTGCTGTCTGCTTCTGATCATTCTTAAAGCTGTCTAAATCTTCACCAAATCCGGCAATCAGCTCTTCCATGCTGACATCTCCGCGGCCACGCAAAAGATAGTCATACCGTTTTCTCATACGATTCAATTTTTTATTGAGGCTGGAAGCCAGATATGTGCAGAATAAGGCAATAACAAGAGCAGCAATGATCAATAGTATCATCCAAGGAGTCATTCTTCTTCTCCTTCCATTAAGAGTTTGGATAATTTGTTCAATTCTTCTTCCGAATAGCAAGAAATGGACAATGACCAACCCTTCCTTTTTGACACAATGGATACATCGGTACCTAAATGCTCACTCAACCGGTCCTCCAGATCATTGAGGAATACATTCACTCTCTTTTTTTGCTTACGGCCGATTTTCTTTTCGACTTTATTGACTGTTCCCTGACCCTGTGTAAACATTTGTCGATACTTTGCCCGTAAAGCGGGATTCGTTTCTGATAAAAGGGTTCGAGCCTGTGAGGATGTAATCAATCCCTTTCGCAATGCCTCTAAAGACTCATCATCTAATTTCATCAAACGAACACTGTTGGCAATGTATGCCCTTGATTTTCCTAATGCATCTGCCAATTCCTGCTGAGTCATCAAACGGTTTTGCATGATATGCTGATAAGCGACCGCCTCTTCTAAAGGAGAAAGATCTTCACGCTGAACATTCTCCACCACTGACAGGAGAACCGCTTCCTCCGAATGATCTTGACGAAGGACAACAGGAACCTCCGTAAGACCTGCCAGCTTTGCTGCACGATATCGTCTTTCTCCGGCAATGATCATATAGGGAGCGTGCCCCGGAGCCGTATGCTTTTTTACAATTAATGGCTGAAGAACTCCGTAGCGGCGAACGGATTCCGTAAGATCAGCCAATGCCTCTTCATCAAATTGTTTTCGAGGCTGATTTGGATCCGCTTCCATTTGATCCAATGATAAGGTGTTGATCGCAAAACGCTCCTCATCGGATGGACTTTGAGAAGGCTTGAGGTCTTGAAAATTTTTATCCTCTGTGGATTTTTGTTTTGTACGGCCCACCTTAGAAGTTGTTCTTTTGGCAGCCGGCTTTTTATTATTTTTTAAAGAGGTTGCAACCGAAACTTCCTTTCCACTTTTTTCTTGCATTTTAGTGGATTTTTTAACACCGGCAGCGCTTTCTTTCTCAAGCTTCTCGTTTTCTGTTATTTCCTGAGCCTGAGTTTTTTCTGTTGTTTCCTGATATGCCTGTGGTATTAAAGCCGCTAACCCCCGTCCGAGTCCTCGCTTTTTTGCCATGGGATCCTCCTGTTCTGACTATCTTTCCTTATTTATCTGACAATCTCTACTTATTTTTCTTTTTTAATTCCTTTGCTAATTGTATATACGCTTGTGCTCCCTTAGAATTTCTATCATAAGTGATGATGCTTTCTCCGAAAGAGGGCGCCTCCGCTAATCGAATATTTCTCGGAATCACTGTATGAAAGACTTGTTTTTCAAAATATTTATTGACTTCTTTTTCGACCTCTTGTGCCAGATTTGTGCGTCCGTCATACATCGAAATCACAATGCCCTCCACCTGGAGCTTCGGGTTAATCCCCTCTCGAATCATCTCAATCGTTCGCACCAGCTGACTCACACCTTCGAGCGCATAATATTCCGCTTGAATCGGAATTAAAACGGAATCTGATGCGCTGAGAGCATTGACACTCAACATTCCCAAAGAAGGAGGGCAATCAATGAAAATATAGTCAAATTGCTCTTTGATAGGCTCCAAAAGCTTTTTTAGCAGGTTATTATGATCCTCCATAGTCAGAGACTCAATTTCAAACCCCGTTAATTCCGGTGTTGCCGGAACAATGGTCAGATTTCCCTTTCCAATAGTCTTGGCAGCCTCCAGCAGGGTTGATTCTCCCGTGAGACATGAATAGATATCCATTTCTAAAGTATCCTTACGAATTCCCAGACCTGATGTTGCATTTCCCTGTGGATCCAGATCCAGGATTAATACTTTCTTTTTACGAAATCCGGTCATGGCTAACGCCGCTGCCAAATTAATCACCGTGGTCGTTTTTCCAACGCCACCTTTCTGGTTATAAACACTAATGATCTTGCTCATTTTTTTCCTCCACCAGCGCTCGAACGGCTCCGTCTATAGCTACATTTCGCGCAAAGCGACGGATTAAGTTTCTCGACCCATGAAAATTCCTTTTATAAATGTGAGCAGCCCCGTTAAGCAAAACTCCAATGAATGTGAGACCTACATCTTCTCCTGTCGGTCCGGCATATCCTGTCGCAGCAAGACACAGATTGCTTTCTGTTTTTTTGTACAATCCTGTGAGCATTTCTAAGCAGGTCTGCTCAGAAACCGCACTAAATTCTTCTATAGTGGATGCCTTCACATCAAGAATGGACTGTTTTGTAGCATCACTATAAGTAATATACCCCTGCCGGAATACATCGGAAGCGCCGGGAGCCTCTACAATTGTTGAAGCAATCATACCGCCTGTTATGCTTTCAGCCGTAGAAACTGTATATTTCTTTTCCTTTAATAGAGCAACAAGACGTTCTGCTCGTGTCATATTCCCAATTGAGATGATATGATCACTTAAGTGCTCTTTTACCTTTTCCAAACCGAAAGAAATCAATTCATCACATTTTTCTTCATCAGAAGACTTGGCTGTGATACGAATCATGGGGCCGTCCGGCTTTACATAGGGTGCCAGGGTGGGATTACTCATCGATTCCATCTCATTTTTCATATGTAAATACATCTTATGCTCACCCATTAAACCGATACGAACAATCGTTGATTTTATAGCCTCCGAACTGAAGCTTGCAAGTATAGGCATCAGCTCATCATGGAGCATGGGGATCAGTTCATTCGGTGGTCCCGGAAGAAATGCAATATAACGTTGTTTTCCATCATAATAACATGGAATCCATGCGCCAAAAGCCGTCCCCACCGTATTTCTTAATACCGTGGTATCCTCCGGAAAATAATATAATTTTTGATTTGCCTTACGGTCTTTTTCCTCGGAGAACCATGTTTCAATCCGCTTTTTAGCCTCTGGATTGATTTCCAATTTTTTTCCGATAAACTTGATAACCGTTTCTTTCGTAATGTCATCGTTGGTAGATCCCAGGCCGCCGGATAAAATAATAATATCCGATCGAGAAGCAGCAAGCGTAATTTCCGCTATTAAACGCTCCGGATTATCTCCGACAACTGATGTGTGAAATACATCAATTCCCAGAGAAGCACACGCCTGTGAGAGTTCCTGTACATCTGTGTTGAGAATATCTCCTAAAAGTATTTCCGTGCCGACTGAAATGAGTTCTGCTTTCATTTTTCCATCCTTTGTTTCATATGAAACATTCCTGCATAAGATTATATCAAAAGAAATATACTATGATATTCCCATAATATTTCCTATGTATGTTTTTTTGTTTCATTATTTCTTTTCGTTGCGTACTATTTGTTTCAAGATCGTTTCAACACTTTTGTTTCATATGAAACATTGTAGTTGAAAAATCTTCATTATGAAAGGATTACTTCAGATGTTTCATATGAAACAATCATAAGATTAATAGACAAGGCTCCTATAAAACAAGCATGAAGCCTCGATGAAAAATTCATATGAAATCGCCACAAAACCTCACTAATGTGTTTCATATGGAACATATCATAAAACAATAAAAAAGTTTCATATGAAACATCTTCACGTTTCATATGAAACTTTTATCCTTAAAGCGGATTCTTTCTCGGTTTTCCTTGGCCTCTTGGATATAAAACAGGCGTTGCTTTTATCTTACGTATCAAAATCAACGTCCTTTGAAATTTTTCTTCTGTCCATGCGAATTGATCTTCCTTTTCAATTTCACCGCCAAGCTTCCGGATTGCATGTATAGAATGCGTTATCTCTTCATGAGCTGTCGGTCCTTTCATAGCCAGAAAAACGCCGCCGACCTTTACTGCCGGCAAACAATACTCCACCAGGGTAGGTAGCGGGGCAACTGCTCTTGCTACAGCAATATCGTATTTTTCTCTGTATTTTTTCTCTCTGAAAAATTCCTCTGCACGTCCCTGAATAGCTGTCGTCTCTGACAAATCCAATTCCTTGATCACTTCCTGCAAAAAACGCACCCGTTTTCCCAAGCTATCAAGAAGAGTGATCTTAAGAGAGGGGGAGACAATCTTCATAGGAATTCCCGGAAAACCGCCTCCCGTGCCGATATCAATCACAGTCATATCGGATTTCGGATCTAAAATTCGAAAAACGCTAAGAGAGTCTAAAAAATGCTTATTATCCACCTCTTTCGGATCTGTGATTTTTGTGATATCGATCCTTGTATTCCATTCCGAAATCAATTCCCGATATTTTTCAAAAAGAGAAAGCTGATCTTCCGTAAGAGAAATTCCCTCATTCAGTGCACGTTGTGCGAGCGTTGACATTATGATTCTCCTTTATCAGAACTGCTCTCCGTCCTATCAACCGACTTCCTTCGTTGCATTTCCAAATATATGAGCAAAACATTGATATCTGCCGGTGAAACGCCGCTAATACGCGATGCTTGCCCGATAGACTCGGGTTGAACATCGTTCAGCTTCTGTACAGCTTCTGATTTCAGGCCGGCAACCGTACGATAATCCATATTCGGAAGCGAGCGCATTTCCATTTTTTTAAACTGAGCAATCTGCTGATTTTGTTTTTCTATATATCCCTCATACATGATACGGGTTTCGACTTCATATCGTTGTTCCCTGGAAAGATGAGGACGATTTTTATCCAATTCTCCGAGAAGATCATAATCTAATTCCGGACGACGAAGCAGCTCTGCCAGTGTTGCTCCTGTTTTCAGTGGAGAAGATCCATGTGCAGTCAGCCATCGATTTATGTTTTCTGTCGGCGTTATCATCAACTGATGAAGACGATCGACCTCCTCATAAATATTCTTCCACTTCATCTGCATCCGCTGATATCTCTCCTCAGAAGCCAGACCGATCTCATAGCCGATTTGTGTCAATCTTTCATCGGCATTATCCTGGCGCAAGCTGAGTCTGTATTCACAACGTGAGGTCATCATGCGATATGGCTCATTCGTTCCCTTTGTAACAAGATCATCGATAAGCACTCCGATATAAGCCTGACTTCTGTCTAAAATAAGCGGTTTTTGACCCGATATTTTTTTTGCCGCATTGACCCCCGCAATTAATCCCTGAGCAGCAGCCTCTTCATAGCCTGAGGATCCGTTCACCTGTCCTGCAAAAAAGATTCCCTCAATCGGTCGAAATTCCAGTGAGCTTTTGAGTGAACGTGCATCGATGCAATCATATTCAATGCCATATGCTGATCGCATGAACTCAACATTTTCAAGACCTTGAATCGTACGATACAACTCAATCTGAACCTCCTCCGGAAGCGTGGAACTGACTCCCTGGACATAAATTTCATCCGTGGAAAGTCCCTCCGGTTCAAGAAATACCTGCTGAGAATCATGATCCGGAAAACGAACGATTTTATCTTCAATGGAGGGGCAATAGCGTGGCCCTACACCATGCACCTCGCCGGAATACATAGGAGATCGATGCAGATTTTCCAGAATAATTTTTTTCGTCTTCGGTGTCGTATATGTCAAATAACAATCTTCCTGCTGATCAGGATTATATTTTTTTCCTTCGTTCATAAATGAGAAGGGAATAATGTTCCGATCTCCCTTTTGCGGTGTCATTACAGAAAAATCCACACTCCTGCGATTGATGCGAGCGGGTGTTCCCGTTTTGAATCTGCGAAGGGGAACCTGTATTTTTCTTAAAGAGTCTGAAAGAAAGAGGGAAGGACGTAACCCATGCGGCCCGGATGAATAGGAGAGCTCTCCCATCAAAATCGTGCCGTTGAGAAAGGTTCCGGTACAAATGACTACCGCCTTCGCGGGGTAATAAGCTCCTTGAATGGTGGTAACTCCCTGAACCCTTCCGTTACAAACATCGATTCCATCCACCTCTGCTTCAACAAGCTGTAAATTTTCCTGTACCTCCAAGCGATGCTTCATAACATCATGGTATTTTCTTTTGTCCGCCTGTACACGAAGGGAATGGATTGCCGGACCCTTCGACAGATTCAACATACGTGATTGCAGAAAGGTTTCATCGATGACCAATCCCATCTCTCCGCCAAGAGCATCTATCTCGCGAACAAGATGTCCCTTGCCGGTACCTCCGATATTGGGATTACAGGGCATATCCGCGACAGATTCCAGACTGATGGTAAGCATCACCGTCTTCATGCCGAGCCGCGCTGCGGCCAAACCAGCCTCACAGCCGGCATGTCCTGCGCCAATTACGACGACATCCACCGGATCCTTATAATAATGCTTTATTGTCTTCAAGGTTTCGCTCACTTTCCAACACAAAAATTTTGAAAAATCCGATCAAGAACATCCTCCTCAATCGACTCTCCCGTGATCTCCGCCAAAAAACGATAGGCATCGCGCAAATCAACCTCAATGCCGTCCAAGGGAACTGAAGTACGGAACCCGTTCATAGCACTTTCCAAGGATTGTTCTGTCTTTTCTAAAAGGTGAAGCTGACGGATATTGGATATCGTAACATCCTGAGCTGTAATCTCATCCTCTCCAAAAATCATTTGCGATATTCTCTTTTTTAAACGTTCAATCCCTTTTTTATTCTGAACAGAAAGTTGAATCCAGCTGAAATTCGGAAATTGCTCAGAGACCTGATTTTGAAATCGAATCGCCTCTGACGATATGCCAAGATCTTCTTTGTTGAGCAAAACAAGACACGGTTTCTCTTTTGCTTCTTCAATCACCTGAAAATCCTCTTGACTCGGCGCCTGAGATCCGTCAATTAAAATCAAAACCAGATCCGCCTCCTGCAAATATTGATGACTGCGATCCACGCCGAAACGCTCGACAATATCCTCCGTTTCTCGAATCCCAGCCGTATCGATGAGACGCAGAGGAACACCGTCAAGATTGTAGCTTTCCTCAATCGCATCACGCGTCGTTCCCGGAATATCGGTAACAATTGCCCGATCGGCTGCCAAAAGAGAATTCAAAAGAGAAGACTTTCCTACATTGGGTCTTCCTGCAATCACGGTGAGAATTCCTTCCCGGATCAAACGGCCCCGATTGGATTGTAAAAGCAGCGAGTGAATTTCCTCAATAATCCCGGAACAGGCCTCTTGCATGGGTTCTATCGGTAAATCCTCCATGGAATCTTCCATAAAATTAATCGAATATTCGACATCTGAGAGCAGAGACAGCATTTTTTCCTTCAGGGAATGCATTTGATTCGTAACAGAGCCGGATAATTGTTTCATCGCTTGTGCTTGTTGAAGATCCGTTTGAGCATCAATGATATCATGAATGGCCTCGGCCTGCGAAAGATCAAGGCGACCGTTTAAAAAAGCACGCTTTGTAAATTCTCCACGCTCGGCAAGTCGAACCCCCTTTTTGAGCAAAAGGGAAAGAATGCGGTGCGCAGCGATCGACCCGCCGTGTGCATTGATTTCCACCACATCTTCTGTGGTATACGTGTGAGGTGCTCTCATAAAGCTGACAAGAACCTCGTCAAGGATTTCGTCGCCATCCGTAATCCAACCATAGCGCAAACGACGATTGTCATGATCAGAGTAGGGTCTATGATTTCCCGGTTCAAAAATGAGATCTGCAATGGAAAAAGCCTCCGGCCCGCTCATTCGGACAATACTGATGCCGGCTTCGCCTATTGACGTTGCTATTGCAGCAATCGTATCCGTCTCTATCCATCCTGTATGATTGTTATTCATTGACTTTCCTCGCTTTGAATATTCCATTCAAAAAATTTTGAAAGAAGTGGAATATGTTTTTTTTCATACCCATATGAAAGCGACTTCTCAAGAAAAAGAAAAAGCACTCCCGAAGGAGTGCCTCCTATTATTTTTCGTAACGGATTATCACCCTGCGGTGCGGCTCTCTGCCTTCAGAAACCGTTGAAATATGTTCTATATCCTGCAATGCCGTATGAACAATGCGTCTTTCATATGCATTCATCGGCTCCATGGCTGCAGGGCGATGATCCTTGAGAACTCGCTCTGCATTTCGATGTGCAAGGCGGCGGAGATTATCATTTCGTCTTTCACGGTAACCGCCGACATCCAGGTAAATATGATCATTCTTTTTCAAGGCGCGACTTGCTGCAATTCCGAGAAGATATTGCAATGCATTCAAGGTTTCTGCACGCCTTCCGATGACAATACCCATATCGGAATCCGAAAGACCGAGAATTTCTACGAGAAGATTGCCGTCAACGTGAGAGGTTTCCACCTGCGCCTCAATGTGCATATAGCGTAGCGTGTCAATCACCCAATTTTTTACAAATTGCGATTGTTCATCTTCGGTCGATTGAGCATCCTGCGCGTTCTCCGTCATCTTCACTTCTTCCCTTGCTGCTGTCTGCGAAGAATCTGCAGATGGGGAGGCTTCCTGTTTCCGGTCGACTGATTTGTCCGAAGCGGACGTGGACTGCGTAGACTCTGCAATCAATTCCGAAATGGTCTTAAATGTTTCTTGTTTCGGCTCCGGAGAGCTGACCGATTGCAATTGCTCTTTTTTCTCAGAAGACTCCGACTGTTTCAAAGTCTGTTTCGGTTCCGAAATTTTTCTTTCCTCTGTCGTTTTCACGGCTTTTTCGGAGATGGAATTCTTTGCAGATGTTGCTGCTGAAAAATCCGGTTTTTGTTCCACAGGCGTCTCGAATTTCTTTGTCTCGGTTTTCGCCTCTCGTTTCTTTTCAGGAGATTCCTTCGGGAATTTTACTCCTTTTTGTTCCTTTGAGGCTTTTGAGGCTTTCTTTTCTGAACGTTTTGTTTGTTTTTCTGAATCTTCTGTATATTTTTTTTGTTTTGGAGCGGTTTCCGAAGTTTTTTCAACGGAAGCGGATGCTGTATCTTTGGAATGGCCCAACTCTTCTTTTAGAATTTCGTCAAACTCATTCTTCTTAAGAGAAACGCGTACTACCGCATCCTTCGTACCAAACATACCGAAAAAACCTGATTTCGGTTGCTCCATGATTTCGATATTCACATCATCTAAAGAAGCATTGAGCTCCTCAAGTGCCGCCGTGACAGCGTCATCAATGGATTTGCCCGTTTTTACTACTGATCTCATTTTTTACCCCGATTCCTGTTCGATTCCAAATCATCCGATTTCGGAGTTCTGATATTCACGATAAGTGCGGAAATCATTCGATAAATCACTTCCAGAACATTTCCGAATGTCCAGTACAGCAATAAACCGGATGCCCACTTTATACTGATAAAATAAAACATAATCGGCATACCAAAGGTCATGATCAGCATGCTCGATCCGCTCCCGAGCTGTTCCTGCTGCTGACGGGAAGGTCCGAACCACTGCACGGCAAGCTGCAAAACAGCATTCCATAACGGAAGACCAAGCCAGGACAAGGGATCGGCTTGGAATAGATCCGGAATCCAGAAAAAGTTTCTTGCAATCTGATGAATGTTTTCCTGATTATCGAAAATGTATTTTCCGGGATCCTGTAACACGGCGAAGAGTGCAAGAATCAGCACAAGTTGTAAAAGCATCGGCAAACAGCTGGAACATCCCGCCATGGACATGCCGTTTTCTTTGTAAAATTCCATGGTCTTCTGCTGCAAAATCTGCTGATCATAACCATACTTTTGTTTCAGCTTTTCAATTTCAGGCTGCATTTCCTTCATCTTACGAGACGATTTGGTCATCTGTGCCATAATCGGAATCGTAATCAGCTTGGAGATTACAGCCATCAGAAGAATGCTGAGCGCGAGATATGAAATCGATGCCGGTTCTGCGAACATGGAAGACATCGTTTCATAAAACCAACGCATGATATGGCCGAAGATACTGCTGATTGGTCCTAAAATATTGCCCAAGGCTGTCCTCTTCTTTCTATGGGTTACGAGAATTCATCGAGTCGGCATCCGTTTTGGACGAATCAGAGAACGAGAGGATCCTCGCCTCCTTTTGTAAACGGATTACATCGGAGAATTCTCCAAAGAGTAAGCATGAACGCGGTGGTGAAGCGATAATATTGAAAGGCTTCCAAAGCATATTGAGAGCATGTCGGATGAAAGCGACACTTTCCCAAGCCGATGGCAGGGGAAATAAAACGCTGATAAAATCGAATCAGCCATTGAGCTATACAATTCATCATCGCCGTAATTGACTCCCTTTTTCTTTTGACGTCCATTGCTTGACACAATGCAATAGCGACTCACTCAATCGGTGATAGTCTTGGATTTTTACGCTTTCTTTGGGAAGAATCACAATGTCATATCCTGAAGGAAAAAATTCCTGATTCAGTCTGACAATTTCACGCAATTGTCTTTTCGTACGATTGCGCTCATGTGCCTTTCCAAATTTTTTAGAGAGTGAAAAACCATAACGATTATGATCTTTTCGATTTTGGCGAAAAACTACTTTAAAATCCCGATTGTATGAGGCGCTTCCCTGACGATAAACGCGAGTAAAATCCTCATTTTTTCTCAAACGCAGCTTTTTTTCCATCCTACTCTCCATGCGCAAAAAATAAGGCCTATGAATCACTCACAGACCTTACGCAGACAATTTCTTTCTTCCCTTGAGTCTTCTTGCCTTCAGAACGCGACGTCCGTTTTTCGTTGCCATGCGATGGCGGAAACCATGATCATTTTTTCTTTTTCTTTTGTTCGGCTGATATGTTCTTTTCATTTCGTCCTCCTTCCCTTCTCCATCCCATCCTCTGCATCGCTTGCGATTCAGGAATATCTATAACATTATATTGGTGCAAAAAATCGGTGTCAAGCAAAACCCGAATTATCCACATTTTCCTCTCGAATATGATATAATTTATAGCAGTTCTTTCGGGCTTTTGACTTGTGATCTCACACTTATCCACAAAATGTGCACAAAATGTGGATAAGTGTGAGAAAGTGGGTTGATCACCGACAAAATAAAAAATTTCGGCTGTGGATATGTTGTGGAAGAAATGGGGATAATGATGGACGATCTGAAAATGATATGGGATGAAGTAATCAGTATGCTCGATCTTCAGCTCAATCAAATCCAATTAAAAAACTGGATCATGCCCTTGATTCCTCTTTCGTTCGAACAAAATACACTGACGATTGATGCGACAAGCGCCTTCATTCGATCCATGGTAAATAAAAAATATCTCAATGATATTCAAAAGGCTATGGAATATATTTGCAATTCTCCTGTAAAAATCATTTTGGTAGATCCCGGACAAAGACAATATTATGAAATCAAGGCGGCAAAATCTGCTGAGAGGAATTTTACATCAAAACAAGAGACATCGATGCTTTCTCAAAATGAAAATCCTCCGATGACTCCTCAATCTGATGCGATTTACGAAAATTTATCGAACAACCGGGAGGAGATCCGTCCCTCGGATAAAAATTCCATTGCAAAACGTCTTGAAGAGAAAAAAAAGCTTCTTGAACAGCAGCATCAGAGCAACGGTTATAAAACACTCAATCCCAAATATACGATTGAAACATTCGTACGCGGAAAAAGCAATGACTTTGCCTATGCCACGGCAACCGCTGTCATCAACAATCCCGGAGTGATCTACAATCCCTTGTTTATTTACGGGCTTTCCGGGCTGGGAAAAACGCATCTGATGCAGGCGATTGCTCACGAAATTTTGCGAAGGGATCCCGCGAAAAAAGTACTCTATATTACGAGCGAAAATTTTATGAACGAGATGATCGCCGTGATTGAAAACGGAACCAATGCGGAAAAGAATAATTTCCGAAGAAAATATCGTTCCATTGATGTGCTTTTGATCGATGATATTCAGTTTATTGCCGGAAAAAAAGCGACGATGGAGGAAGTCTTCCATACATTTAACGATTTGAAGGAAGCGAATAAACAGATTGTTCTGTCTGCGGATAAGCCGCCGAAAGAGCTGAAAAATCTTGAAGAGCGTTTAGTAACACGTTTCGAGGGCGGAATGACAGCGGATATTCAGCAACCGGATTTTGAAACACGCGTTGCGATTTTAAATTATAAAATGAAAGGGGAGGCTCTGACTCTTCCTTCCTATGTGATTGATCTGATCGCTGAAAATATCACATCCAATATTCGAGAACTGGAAGGAGCCCTGCTGCGTGTATTAGCATATTTTCGGTTCAAACAAGTGAATCCCTCGGAAACCTCTCCCGAGGAAGCTCTTAATATTGCGAGAGATGCTCTGCGGCTTGAGGATAAAAAGGATCGTGAAATTTCCATTGAAGAGATCATTGCCCGTGTCACGGAATATTATCATCTTCAATCCAATGATCTCACATCCAAAACCAGACAAAGCAAGGTGGCTTTTCCCAGACAGATTGCAATGTATCTGGGACGAAAGCTGACCAATCTTTCACTGGTGGCCATCGGCAGCGCTTTTTCCAGAGATCACACAACAGTAATGCATGCCATTGACCGTGTCGATTCTCGTACCCGTGAGGATGCGAGTGTGAGAAATGATGTGCAGGAATTGGAAAATCAGCTGAAGCATCAATAACGGTCACACAGGAAAGCCGGCGGGAAAAGGCTTCTTGGTAAAAGTTATGAACAGTGAGGTGGATAACCCGGAAAAGAAACAAAAGTTATCCACAGGCCTTATCCCGAGGACAAATCGGTAAGAATAGCGGAAAACATCACATATCCACGCTATCCACAGACCCTACTGCTATTACTGCTAACTTATTATTATGAAACAGGCAAGGAGGATACCATGAAATTTCATGTCATGCCACAAGAGCTGAATCGTCATATCAATTACTGTCAGCGCGCAATTTCTTCCAGAACCACCATGCCGATTCTGGAATGCATTCATTTTGAAGCAAAAGGGGATGAATTAATTCTGACAGCAACGGATTTGGAGCTTACCGTACAAACCCGATTGAATTGCGGGGTGGAGGAGGATGGCGAAGCCGTCATTCCGGCTGCCATGATCGGAAATATTTTTCGAAAGCTCCCTTCTCAAGATGCCATTGTTACGGAAAGCGATCATGTAGTAAAGATTGATTGCCGTGATTCGCATTTTTGTTTGAATGTTCCGGATGCCGGAGAATTTCCGAATGTTCCGGAGGTGGAATCTTCCGTTGTGACGGAACTGGACAATGATGTGATCAAGAATGCGGTGGCGGAAACGGAATTCGCGGCCAGCATTGATGAAACAAAGGTTGCTCTGACCGGAATTTATTATGAGAGAAAGCAAAATCAGGTGCATTTCGTGACGCTCGACGGGTATCGGCTTGCGGTGCGCGGCATCCATTTGCCTGAGGGAGATATGGATCTTTCGGAATCCGTCATCATTCCAAAGCGCGCTATGAATGATTTGACACGGATTTTAGATGATCAGGGCAAGACAAAAATTCGGATCGTTCCGGGACATATTTACTTTGAAAGCGGAAAACAGAAATTGTTCTCGCGTTTAATTGATAAGAACTTTATCAATTATGAAGAAATCATTTCTACGAGCTTTCAATCCGAAGCGGTTCTCTCAAGAAGAGATTTTCAGGATGCTTTGGAGCGCGCTTCTCTGTTAACAAGAGAAGAAAGAGCCAATTTGATTCGTTTGACTTTCGCGGGGAATCAGCTTTCGATTGAATCCAATTCCGAGATCGGAAGAATTCATGAGACGATGGGGCTGGAAAAAGCGGGAGAGGATGTGAAAATTGCTTTTAATGCCAAGTATTTATTGGATGGAGTCAAAGCGTTGAGCTGTGAAAAAATATCCTTGAAGCTCAACGGCCCCTTGAATCCTTTAGTAATCCGTCCTGCGGAAGAGGAAGAGAATTATCTGTATTTGGTTCTTCCCGTTCGAGTGGCAAATGAGTGAGGATATTATGGAGACGATTACAATTCATACGCCGACCATCCATTTGGATCAGGCGATGAAGCTGGCAAGCTGGGTTTCCTCAGGAGCGGAAGCGAAAATCGCTATCCGGAACGGAGAAGTTCTGCTCAATGGAAATGTGTGTACGATGCGAGGAAAGAAAATAAAAGAGGGGGATCACATCGTTTGGGATGACCAGGAGATTGTGATTCGTCAGGAACCGTGAGGAAACTGTGCAACTCAATCATCTGGCATTGATCAATTTCAGAAATTACGCATATCAGGAGATTTCCTTTGACCCCGGCATCAACCTGATTTACGGGGGGAATGCGCAGGGCAAGACCAATCTTCTGGAAAGTGTCTACATGACGGCTTCCGGCCAATCCTTTAAATCAGGACCCGAAAAGAATCGTATCCGATTCGGAGAACGATCCTGTTATATTCGTTCGGATATCCTTCGACAAGGAAGAAAAAAAAATGTGGAGCTCAAGCTTTCCATGGTGGAGCGTAAGCGAATTCGAGTCAATGAGGTGGAGTTGGAAAACCTGCGCGAGCTGTCGACACTTTTTGAAGCCGTGATTTTCGCTCCTGCGGATTTGGAGCTGTTGCAAGGCAGTCCGCAGGAAAGGAGACAATTTCTGGATTCCATGCTCAAGGCAATCGACCCGCTTTATGGAGCGGAGCTTTCCGCATATCAACGTGTTCTTTTTCAAAGAAATCAAATGCTGAAAAACGGTCTTTCTCAATGGTTTGATGAGCAGCTCATCGCACTTGATCAACAGCTGTCTGATTATGGAGGCAAATTGATCCGAAAACGAAATCAATTGCTGAAGGAGGTTTCTCCATGGATTACCGATCGGCACCTGCAGCTGACAGATGGAAAAGAAAATTTACAGGTTTCCTATGAAACCAATGCTTCTGAGGAAAATGAACAATTTTTGGAACTTCTCCGAAAAAATCGACAAAGAGACATGGAGATGAAAAATACGGAAATCGGACCTCACAAGGATGATATTATTTTCCAAATCAACGGTATGCCGGCAAGAATATTCGCCTCGCAGGGGCAGGCGAGAACGGCAACTCTTTCCTGTAAATTGATGGAAATGTCACTTTTGGAGAAAAAAAACGGAATTCGTCCGATTTTGCTTCTGGATGATGTATTTTCGGAATTGGATCGGCACAGGGCAAGGTTTCTATTGAAGACGATCGAGCCTTATCAGACATTATTGACAACGAACGAAGCCGATGCTTTGGATCTCGGTTCTTTGCCGGGAGCGAAGTTTTATGTGCATAACGGTCATATCGATCGAAGGTAGGAAAGGAAAAAAATGGCAAAACAAAAGACGTACGGAGAAAGTAATATTCGAGTACTGGAGGGTCTTGAGGCGGTACGCGTCAGACCGGGAATGTATATCGGTTCTACGGATGAGCGCGGTCTTCACCATCTGGTTTATGAAGTTGTGGACAATTCGGTCGATGAGGCGCTGGCCGGAAGAAATGATTTTATCGAAATTGTTTTGGGCAAGGACGGAAGCTGTACCGTTACCGATCACGGCTTCGGAATTCCTGTGGAAACGCACCATCAGACAGGAAAATCTACCTTGGAGACGGTTTTGACCATCCTGCATGCGGGAGGAAAATTTGATTCGGAGGCATATCAGTTTTCGGGAGGTCTGCACGGCGTCGGCGTATCGGTAGTCAATGGTCTTTCCAAGAGGCTGGATGCCTGGGTGCATCGTGATGGCTATGAGTATCATCAGGCATTTGAATATGGAAAACCGGTGACTTCTCTCGAACGCGGCAAGAAGGTACGGGATCACGGAACAAAAATCCGGTTTTATCCGGATGAAACCATTTTTGAAACAGTAGAGTTCTCTAAGGAAACCCTGGAGCAGCGGTTCCGCGAGATGGCGTTTTTGAACGCGGGCGTTAAGTTTCATTTAATCGATGAAAGAGAGGAAAGCGAAGAAACCTTCTACTATGAGGGCGGAATTCGTGAATTCGTAAAATGGCTCAATCGCAATAAAACGCCTCTCTTTACGGAAATCCCTCATTTTAAGGGAATGCAGGATGGCATTGAAGTCGACATTGCAATGCAATATACCGATTCTTATTCGGAGGTAGTCCTCGCCTTTGCCAATAATATTCTGACGCCGGAAGGAGGAACACACCTTACGGGATTTCGTTCCGGACTGACAAAGGCATTGAATGATTATGGAAGAACCTTCAATCTGATCAAGGAAAAGGATGAAAATCTTTCCGGTGAGGATGCTCGTGAGGGTATTACCGCTATTGTCACCGTAAAGGTGTCCAATCCTCAATTTGAGGGTCAGACAAAATCCAAGCTGGGAAATAGCGAGGTTCGCGGTATTGTCGATACTTTTCTGAACGATCATCTTTCTACTTTCCTTCAGGAAAATCCGAAGGTTGCGAAAGTGATCATTGAAAAAGCCGTCAGCTCTCAAAAAGCGAGAGATGCCGCACGCAAGGCCCGAGATTTGGTTCGCGGGAAGAGATCCGTGTTAGACAGCACCACGCTTCCCGGAAAGCTGGCGGATTGTCAGGAAACGGACATTTCCGTCAATGAAATTTTCCTCGTAGAGGGAGATTCAGCGGGCGGTTCCGCAAAGACGGGCAGGGACAACAGAATTCAAGCCATTCTTCCATTGCGCGGCAAGATTTTGAATGTTGAGAAGGCATCGATCAATCATATTTTGAATTATGAAGAGATTAAATCAATGATTACCGCATTCGGCACCGGTATCGGAGCTGATTTTGATATCAGCAAGCTTCGCTACGGAAAGATCATTATTATGACCGATGCGGATGTCGACGGCGCGCATATTCGCACCTTGCTTCTGACGTTCTTTTACCGATACCTGCGCCCATTAATCGAAGAGGGACATGTGTATATCGCACAGCCTCCGCTTTTCCGTGTGGTGCAGGGCAAGAAGGAGCGTTATGTTTATGATGAAAAGGAATTGGAGTATGTGCTCAAGGATCTGCCGGAGGGCTCCTATAAGCTCAACCGATATAAGGGCTTGGGAGAAATGAATGACGATCAGCTTTGGAGCACAACAATGGATCCGGAGCATCGTGTTCTGTTGCAAGTGGAGATGGATCCGGAATCCACGTCGACGGATGATACCTTTTCATTGCTCATGGGAGATCAGGTTGCACCGAGACGTGAATTTATCATAAAAAATGCCAAGCTTGCAGAGCATATTGATACGGTAGGATAAGAGGAGATGCGATGAGTGAAGAATTGAACAAAAGTAATATTTTAGGGGCGGATCTCGAAAAAGAAATGCGAAGCTCGTACCTGGATTATTCCATGTCGGTAATCGTAGGTCGTGCATTGCCCGATGTTCGAGACGGTCTCAAGCCGGTTCATAGACGTATTTTATACGGAATGAGTCAGCTGGGACTCACGCCTGATAAGCCGTATCGTAAGTCTGCACGTCTGGTCGGTGATGTGATGGGTCGTTTTCACCCGCATGGAGATTCCGCAATTTACGATGCTGTCGTGCGTTTAGCACAGCCGTTCAATACCCGATACATGCTTGCCGACGGACAGGGAAACTATGGCTCGGTCGATGGAGACGGTGCGGCTGCCATGCGTTATACCGAGGTGCGCATGACGAAGCTGGCACAGGAAATGCTTCGAGATCTGAACAAAAATACGGTGGATTTCCAGCCCAATTTTGATGAGGAAGAGAAGGAGCCTGTCGTATTGCCTTCTCGTTTTCCAAATCTTATTGTCAACGGATCTTCGGGTATTGCTGTCGGCATGGCCACAAATATGGCGCCGCATAACCTGAAAGAGGCCATTGATGCCTGTATCGCCTACATGTATAACCCGGATATCACAACCGAGGAGCTAATGAAAATTATCCCCGGTCCTGATTTTCCGACGGGCGCTCAGATCATGGGGCGGAAAGAAATTATCAAAGCCTATGAAACGGGACGCGGGAAAATTAAAATGCGTGCTGTGGCACGTGTGGATGAGATCCGTGGACGCAACCGCATTGTCGTTACGGAAATTCCCTATCAGGTCAATAAAGCGGCGCTGATTAAGAAAATTGCGGATCTGGTCAAAGAAAAACGGATTGAGGGAATTTCGGATATTCGAGACGATACCAATCGTACGGGACTGCGTATTGTCATCGATCTGAAAAGAGATGCAATTCCTAAGGTTGTATTGAATAATCTTTATAAATATACGGCAATGGAGTCCACCTTCGGAATCATCAACCTTGCTCTGGTGGACAACACGCCGCGCATTCTTTCGATGAAGGAGCTGATTCAATACTACGTTGCCCACCAGGAAGAGGTGGTGACACGCCGTACAAGATATGATTTGGAAAAAGCCGAGGCACGAGCTCATATCATTGAAGGCTTGCGTAAGGCAATTGATGTCATCGATGAAATCATTCGCATTATCCGTTCGAGCTATGACACCGCTCAGATCAAGAAAATATTCCTGGAGCGCTTCGGTCTTGATGATGTTCAGAGCCAGGCGATTTTGGATATGCAGCTGAAAAGACTTTCCGGCTTGGAACGCGAAAAGCTGGATGAAGAATACAAAGAGCTTTTGAAGCAAATCGCATGGTTTCGTGAGATTCTGGGAAGTGAAAAGGTATTGTTTCGTGTGATTGAAGATGAGCTGCGCGAAATTCGGGATAAATACGGAGATGCGCGTCGCACCAAGATTATGCCGGAGGTGGATGAGATCAATATTGAGGATCTGATTCAGGAGCAGCCGGTGGTCGTTTCGATGACGGAAAGAGGATATATCAAGCGCACCAATGCCGATGAGTACCGGGTACAAAATCGCGGCGGAAAGGGAATTCGCGGTATGACGACGCGTGAGGGTGACTTTGTACAGCACCTGATTGTCGTTTCCACGCATGACGGCATTCTCTTCTTTACGAATCGGGGAAAGGTATTTATGCTCAATGCCTATGAGCTTCCTGAGGGCAGCCGTACCGCAAAGGGACAGGCGATTGTCAATTTGCTCCAGCTGGAAACTGAGGAAAAGATTCAGGCGATGTTCCCGATCAATGATACGATGTCAAAGGGCAAGTACTTTGTGATGATGACCAAGGAAGGCATCATCAAAAAGACGGATATTGAGCTTTTCCGCAATATACGTTCCAAGGGAATTCGTGCAATTACCCTGGCGGATGGGGATGAGCTCAATTCGGTACGCATTGCGGGAGAAAAGGAAGAGGTTGTTGCCGTGACACGTCATGGTATGGCCATTCATTTCGGCTTAGGCGATGTGAGACCCATAGGAAGAAACGGGATGGGTGTTCGCGGAATCCGTCTGGATAGGGATGATGAAGTGATCGGAATGGATGTGGTCACGGATACGCCGTATGTCCTCATTGTTACCGAGGGAGGATATGGAAAAAAGACCAGGATTGAGCATTATACCCTGCAAAATCGCGGCGGAAAGGGTCTTAAGACCTATCGCATTTCCAAAAAAACCGGTAATTTAGTGGCAGGAATGCTGGTCGCTAAGGAAGATGAAATACTGATGATTTCACAAAATAACGATTTGATTCGCTTGAACGTTACGGATGTCAGCACTTTAGGACGCGCAACACAAGGAGTAAAATTAAAGGATGTCAAATCGGAGGAAGATCGCATTGTTGCGGTTGCGAAATATATTGATTCGTATGAAGGGGGAGGAGAATGATGGCCTTGCAAATTCGATTTGAAAATGACAATGAGTGGATTGTATTTCTTTCAGGCGATCTGGATATCAACTCCTCGCCTGAATTAAAAGCAAAGGTTCTTGAGAAATACGAATCCGATCCCAAGAATATTACCTTTAATTTTTCAGAGCTGAATTATTTGGATTCCACGGGATTGGGAGCCTTAATTTCCATTTACAATAATCTGAAAGAAAACCATCATCGGATCCGAATTCGAAATCTCAAAAAGAATGTCAAAAAGCTTTTTCAGATTACACAGCTGGATCAGGAATTTCTTTTGGAGGAAGAATAATGGATACGATTCAATTGCAGGTTCCTTCGAAACCGGAGTATGTCACGACCTTGCGTCTGGTAACCGCCGCCTTTGCCCGTCAGCTGGCTTTTGATGTGGAAAAGGTGGAGGATCTGCGTGTATGCGTATCGGAGGCGGTCAATTATCTGCTTCCCGATAATGAAAGTCTGACCCTGATTTTATCTGAAAGCAATGAGGGAATGATCATTCAAATTCAGGCAAAGCGCCGTGAAACACAGGGAGAATCCGACTCCCTGCATCATATGATTCTGGCAACCCTATTGGATGAAGTGGAAGAGAGTCCCAACGGTATACAGATGCGAATGAATCGCTAAGGAGACCCCATGGCGGAACAGAAAAAAAATGATACGGTTTCCAAGGACGAAAAGAAGGAACGCGTGAGACAGGAGTTTCTGGAGCTTCGACGCACAGGAGATCCGAAGCTTCGAAACAAGCTGATCACGGATCATTTATATATTGCGGAAATTCTCGCAAAAAAATATGTCAATCGCGGAATTGAATTCGATGATCTTTATCAGGTGGCATCGATGGGATTGATTTATGCAATCGATCGGTATGATGTCACGAAGGGATTCGAATTTTCAAGCTTTGCAACGCCCACCATTGTGGGAGAGCTGAAGCGATATTTTCGTGATAAAGGATGGGTGATCCGTGTTCCGAGGAGAATTCAGGAACTATCCAAGAGAGTCAATCAGGTCAAAGTCTCTTTGATTCAGGAATTGCAACGTCAACCGACCGTAGATGATATCGCGGATGCTCTTGGAGTCTCTGCAGAGGAGGTATTGGAGGCGATGGACTCTTCCAAGGTATATGCGCCGCAATCCTTAGATCAGACGATGGACTCCTCGAATGATGATCATGATGTCAATTTAGGCAATTTGATCGGTCAGGATGATAAAAGCTTCGAACAGGTGGATTTTTATGATGTGATCGAACGCCTGTCCAAGGGACTGAATGATTTGGAAAAGAGAATTTTCTATGATCGCTATTATGATAAAAGAACGCAAATTGCGATCGCGGAGGAGCTCGGGGTTTCCCAAATGACAGTTTCCCGAATTGAAAAGAAAATTATCGAAAAGTTTCGTCAGGAGCTGAATATTCGTCCGGAGGATCTTTCGAAAAAAAGAAAATCAGTCTCCAATAAAAGATCAAAGAAGGAAAATTGATATGGATGATTACCGGGAATTCGAGTGGCAGGATCTTTTTGATCAGAAAGGGCACTATGCGGGAAGACATTTTCGAGGCGATCCCATTCCGGAGGGAACCTACCATCATCTTGTAACGGTTTTTACGCTCAATAGCAGACACGAAATTCTTCTGACACAAAGAGCAATGAATAAAAGCTATCCGGGAATGTGGGAAACAACGGCCGGGGCGGTTTTGGAGGGGGAAAAGCCTCTGCATGCCGCAATGCGAGAGCTGTTCGAAGAGACGGGATTGAGCGCCAAAGAGGAGGAATTGATCTATCTCGGAGCTATGCAGACGACAAAGAAAACTGCGTGGATGCACGGCTATTTTCTGCATAGTGAAGCCTCTATGGATCAGATCCGGCTGCAGGAGGGGGAGACCATGGATGCAAAATGGGTTCCTCTGGACTGGGCGCTTTGCTTTGATCAGACATTGGCGGCTCCGGTGCATTACCGGCTACTCTATTTTTGGCAATCTCTGGAAAGCTTTTTGGATCCAAGAAGGACCGAGGATCCCTATCTTCACTTTGAGGATCGCTGGCATCCATGGCTATCCTGGGCAAAGGAAATTCAATTTCTGGCACAGCAGGGTCAAGCTTATACGAAGGATCCGTTTGATCGCGAGCGATTTGACCGTTTATCGGAGCTTGCCTGCGAGATGATTTCCTATAAAACCGGAGTTGCTCCGGAGAAGGTGATGGGACTTTTCGCATATGTGCAAGATGCTTATCGCACTCCTAATGTGGAGGTGCGTGCGGCGGTATTTCGAGAGAATCGTATTCTTTTAGTCAAGGAAAAGATGCCTCAGGCATGGTCCATGCCGGGAGGCTGGTGTGATCCGGGGCTTACCGTAGGAGAAAATGCGGTAAAGGAATGCCGCGAGGAGGCTGGAATTTCGGTGCGGCCTGTTCGACTCATAGCTGTGGAAAATCGAAAATCTCACGATTATAAATATGTTATGCCCTTCGATATCTATAAAATTTACATTCTTTGTGAGGAAACGGAGAAATCACAGACGCTCAAGCTGCCTGACAATCCGGAGACGACGGATGTCGGTTTTTTCGATGTGGATCATCTTCCGGAGATTTCGGAAGCGCGTATTTCGGAGCGAGCCGTCCGAATGTGTCTGGAAGCGAAAAAGAATCCTCAATGGATCGCAAAATTTGACTGATGATCTCCGAGGAGAAGAGATTGAAAAAGAGCGCACAATGGGAAAGAATCGATACAATATTCAAAATTATTTGAAAAATTCTTCTCTTATGATCGCTGAGAAAGAATACATTTGAGCTGCCCCTGTGGGGCAGTTTTTTTATACAGGAAAAAAATCCAAAAAATATTGTTGAAACAACATACGCATTGAGATCAGGGGGATATCATATTGTTAATTAATCATAACAAATGAAAATCAAGCAATACGGAGAGGGGAAAGTGATGAAAAAGACATTGAATTTCAGCAAAAGCGTTTATGAGCTGACAAAGGAATATCCCGAGCTGATTGAAATTATGAAGAATCTCGGCTTTACGTAAATCGCAAAACCGGCAGTGCTGCATTCGGTCGGGAGGCTGATGACCATTCCTCAAGGGGCTGCCATGAGAGGAATCTCCATGATGGATGTAATGGAGGCGCTTGCAGAAAGCGGATTTGTCATGGAAGGAAACATGCCGGAGGGTATCCATGAAGCTGAGGAAGCTGTAACGTCTTCTCCTATGGAAAAGACCGGGAATCGAACCGAACGGCTCAAAGGATATTTGCGCCGCTTATGCTCCGGCGAAAACCTGGAAAATGTTCGTGCGGATTTTGTAAAAGATTTTTCTGACGTGGAAGCAGCGGAAATTATGAAGGCGGAACAGGATCTTTTAAAAGAAGGAACTCCTCTGGAGGAGGTACAGCGTCTTTGTGATATCCACTCCGCGCTTTTCCATGGGGCAACCCAAGAGGAGCGCATCATGAATGCAGAGAAAGCGGTAGCGGAATCTGTACAAAGGCAGCTTAAGAATTCTCCGGGAAAAGGGGCCGATGTCAGTGCCTATATGGTGCTGGCAAACATTCCGGGTCATCCGTTGGACACCTTCACAAAAGAAAATCAAGCGTTGGAAGCCCTGATTCACGCTCTGGAAACAACGCCGGCAGCGGGAGGAGAGATCGGGAAACTACTGGAGGAGGTGCGAAAGGTATCGATTCATTATGCGAAAAAGGGCGATCTTCTGTATCCCCTTCTCAAGGTACGTTATGAAATCTCGGGTCCCTCGAATGTCATGTGGACGGTGGATGATGAGATTCGCGATGAGCTTTCTGCACTGGCGAAGATGTCTGATCGGAATCAGGATTGGATGAACAGGCTTAAAGCGGTGTTAGGCCGTGCCGGGGAGATGATATATAAAGAGAAAAATATTCTGTTTCCCATCTGTGCCGCCAATTTCAGTGAAGAGGAATGGATGGGAATCTATCAAGACTCCAAAGACTATGATTCGTGCTTTGGCGGTTCGCACGGTGTATGGGAAAAGGCGGAATCGAAAAAGAAAGACGGAAAAGCGGATACCGTGGAGGGGGAAATCGTCATGCCGGGCGGTCATATGACCGTACCGCAATTGACAGCGCTTCTCAATACAATCCCTATGGAGATCAGTTTTGTCGATGATCAGAATATCAATCGCTATTTCAATGAAGGACCGAAGGTATTTCATCGAGCTTCCATGGCGATCGATCGAGAGGTGTTTTCCTGTCATCCACCCAAATCGAGCTCATGGTACGAGCGATTATCCGGGATTTTCGCACAGGAAGCAGGGACTCGGTACCTGTATGGATGGAGAAAAACGGTAGAACGATGCTGGTCACCTACATGGCGGTTCGCGACCATAACGGGAATTATTTAGGAACTGCCGAATTTGTGCAGGACATGGAATTTGCGAAAAAGCATTTTGAAATTCAGTCATGAGATCTATGAAAAGAGCAGGCACAATTTTCTTCAGCAGAGCATAATGGATAGGGAAACAGAATGGGGAAAAGAGAGCTTGAATGATGATTCTACAGGAAGGCTTGTTCCGTTTTGCAGATTTGATTTCTTATTGGGATAATAGAATTGTCATGTGCGGAATGCACATATGAAATTTGTCGTTGTGTTCATTGATGGCGGAACGAAGCTGACAGAATACTTCGTTTCGGGAGAATCCCAATGGATGATGCTGTATAGAAATCAGGAAAGAAGGCAATTATGAATCTTCAGGTAAAAAGAGTCTATGCTCCTGTCGAAGAGGCGGATGGAATGCGCATTCTTATAGATCGTCTTTGGCCGAGGGGAATTGCGAAAGAGGGAGCTCCCTTTGATCTTTGGAAAAAGGAAATTGCACCCTCAGCTTCCCTGCGCAAGCAACTTCACGAAGGCGATTTCAATTATAGAGAGTTTCAGAATCAATATTTCTCCGAGTTGGATACCGATCCGGATGCCATCGATTTTTTCTTTGAGTTGCAAAAAGCAGAGGTTGTTACGTTTGTTTATGCCGCAAGGAATGAGCCGGAAAACAATGCAACGGCGCTTCGTACATGGATTCTGTGCAAACGGGATGAGATAGAGTCGAAAAAGGAGGAGAAGAAGCAGCTTCGCCATCAAATCAGGCAGCTTCAAGCCCGGATGGCACCGGAGCGGTGTCGGAAAGAAGACAGAGCAATGACGCGAAATGTACTGCAATCTTCTGAATATCGCAATGCCGGGTCGATCTTTCTGTATATAAGCCGGGAAGGAGAGCCGGATACTTCTCAGATTCTCCATCATGCCTTAGAAAACGGCAAGGCGGTCTATGCTCCCAAATGCGGTTCTATGCCGGAGATGAAGGCGGTTCGGATTGAAAGTATGGAGGAACTCCGTCCGGGAAGAATGGGAATTTTGGAACCGAAAGCGGAGCTTGCGGAAAATCCGAAAAATTGTGTTACGGATGCGGATCTGATCCTTGTGCCATGTTCAGCCGTTTCAAAATCCGGAAAACGCCTGGGAAAGGGAGGCGGATATTACGATCATTTTTTGCGTCGGGCGCAGGGCTGCCGGATGTGTTTATGCTATGAGAATTTGGTGTTCGCAGAGATTCCCGCCACGACCTTCGATGAACCGGTTCAAGTCATCGTATCGGGAGAGCAGATCATAAGAATATAAAAAAGAGGGCGGAATCAAATGATTTGATTCCGTCCTCCTGAAAAAGGGGCTCCTGCATGGAAAAGGAAGCGTCACATTTTCCGGCTGCCCGGGATTGGAGATCGCTCAAAGCATTCCCCTTTTTTTATTTTGAAGCTGAATTCAAAATCAATCCAGCTGCTCTGCTCCGACATTCAAACGATAATAGCGGCCCCTCATAGCCATCAATTCGTCATGAGTACCGCGTTCGACAATTTCACCATGTTCCATTACCATGATGGCATCGGCGTCGCGAACCGTGGAGAGCCTGTGAGCGATTACGAAGGTGGTGCGTCCCTGCATCAGGTGCTCCATGCCCTCTGCGATTTGACGTTCGGTACGTGTATCGACAGAGGAGGTTGCTTCATCCATGATGAGGATGGCAGGATCTGCAATTGCCGCGCGAGCAATGGAGATGAGCTGACGTTCCCCTTGGGAAAGCTCCCCGCCCGTGCTGGAAATCCGAGTGTCGTATCCATCCTCCAATCGGGAGATGAATTTATGCGCATTGGCCATCTGAGCGGCTTGTACGACCTCATAATCGGTGGCGTCCAGCCGACCGAAGCGAATGTTATCTGCGATGGAGCCGGAAAAAAGATTCACCTCCTGCAAAACCTCGGACATGATGGAACGAAGATCCAGCTTATCGATGCGGTTCAGTGCGATTCCATCCAAGGTGATTTCACCGGAATTGATTTCATAGAAACGGTTGATCAGATTGGTAATGGTTGTTTTTCCCGCCCCGGTTGAGCCGACCAGGGCAATTTTCTGGCCGGGCTTTGCAAAGAGAGAAATTTTATGAAGAATTTCACGATCCGGAGTGTATCCGAAGGAAACATCGCGAAAACGGACATCTCCGTGCAAGGGGATATATTTTACGGAGCCATCTTCCTGCGGAACCATCCAGCAAAGAGCGTTATGCCCGTGGCAATTGAGCGCAAGATGTACATCTCCCTCTGTGTTTTCCGGCTCAAGATCGAGCAAATGGAAGATGCGCTCAGCGCCCGCAATGGCCGCGAAGAGTGAGTTGAGCTGGTTGGAAACCGTAGAGATCGGGCGGCCGATGGAGCGAGAATATTGAAGGAACGCCGTAAGATTTCCTATGGTGATTTTTCCCCCGATGGTAAAAATACTTCCCAAAATCGCAATCGCGGAATACATGATATAGGTGAGATTTCCCATGAGCGGGAAGGCGAGCACGCCGTAGCAGGAAGCATTTGTGGAGGCGATGCGAAGCGCCTCAACCTGTTCATCAAAAGCCTGTACCGCATTTTTTTCCTGATTGAAGATCTTGACTACCTTTTGTCCCGAGATCATCTCCTCCACATAGCCGTTGAGCTCCGCTGTTTTCAGTTGACGATCGCGATAAAAGCGTCCGCTGTGTTTTGCAATCATGCGCATGGAAAAGTAGCTGACAATGATGAATCCGAAAACGATGAGAGTCAGCTCCCAGCTGAGAATCAGCATCAGTACAACGGTGCCGACGAATTGGATTATGGAGAGTACTACCTGCTGTACGGATTGCTCCAGGGATTGTGTGAGAATATCAATATCGTTGGTAAAGGAGGACATGATTTCTCCATGTGAGTGAGTGTCATGGTAAGAAATCGGAAGCTTGAGGATTTTTTCATTCATTTCGCGGCGCAGAATATAGATCGTTTCCTGCGCAAGTCTTGCCATCAGGCGAAAGCCGATATATTCCGCAAGGGCGATCGCGACGGTCAATCCTCCCATAAGCATCAGATTGGAAACAAATTGATTCCAATCATGTTTTACAGCCACAGCATCCACGATGGGGGAAATCAGAGCCGTACTTGCTACCTGTGCAATGGTGGCAGAGATGGAAAGAATGATTCCGAACCAAAATAATCCTTTATGATATTGAAAATAGCTGAAGAGCCTGCGCAAGGTAGCTCCTGAATTTTTTGGACGTGTGTCGGCAAAATTCTTTGGAGTATTGGTTGCGGAGGCTTGTGTTTTTTCTTTTTGTTTACTCATTCTCCCAACCCTCCTGCTTGTGATTCATAGATTTCTCTATAGATTTTTGAGTTCTGCAACAAATAGTCATGCGTGCCGAAGGATTCGATTTTTCCTCGCTCCATAACGAAAATCTGATCACAGTCCTTGACGGATTCAATGCGTTGCGCGATCAGTACGGTGGTCACTCCGGACAGATCCGTTTCAAACATTTTTCGAATCAGAGCATCCGTGGTCATATCGACGGCGCTGGTGGAATCATCCAAAATGAGAATCTTATGCTTTCCGAGCAATGCGCGTGCAATGGTGAGACGCTGTTTCTGCCCTCCGGAGAAGTTGGAGCCGCCTTGCTCTACGCCATATCCCAAAGGATCGTCATAACGGGACACAAATTCCCATGCCTGTGCCTGCTTGAGCGCCCGGATGATTTCCTCATCGGTCGCGTTTGCATTCCCCCATTGCATATTGGAGCGAATGGTGCCGGAAAACAGGCTGTTTTTTTGCAAAACAAAGCCGATCTGCTGCCGAAGCGCATGAATGGAATATTCTTTGACATTGTGACTGCCCACATAAACGGCCCCTTCGTTGACATCATAGAGACGAGGAATCATCTGAACGAGAGTGGATTTTGAAGAGCCCGTCGATCCGACGATTCCGACATGCTGTCCACTCGGAATGGTCAGGGAAATATTATCCAGGATATTATCGCGGTATCCTTCATATTTAAAGGAGACATTTTCAAAACGAATGGATCCGTCTTCCAGCTCCGTTAAGGCGTTTTCTTTTTCCGTAATTTCGGATTTGGTATCTACGACCTCCATCATACGGCGCAGCGATGCCAAACCGTAAACAAGGTTGATGAGATACATGGAAGCCATCATCAGCGAGATGAGAATCTGCATCACGTAGCTGAGCAAAGCGATGATGGTGCCGGCCTCAAGAGTTCCGTTAAAAATTCGAATTCCGCCAAACCAGAGCACGAGAATCATACAGGCATAGATCATAACGGTCATGAGCGGATTCATATGTGAGATGATACGAATGGACTTTAAGGCCGTTTCACGAAAGGCTTCATTTTTCTTTGAGAAGCTTTTTTCCCCAAGCTCCTGGCGGTTAAATGCCTTGATGATCCGAATTCCTGAGAGCTGTTCCTGAACAACGGCATTCATATCATCGATGCGCTGACGCTGTATATTGAAATAAGGCATGGCCTTGCGAAAAATCAGGTAGATTAAAACCGCTCCGACGGGAAGGACGAACAAAAATGTCATTGCCAGCTCGGTATTGATCCGAAATGCAAAATAGAGCGAAAAAATGAGCATAAAAGGGGAGCGAAATGCCATACGTAGAGACATCATCGTCACCATACCCACGGTATCCGCATCCGTAGTCAGACGTGTGATGAGCGAAGGAACGCTGATGGCATCCAGATTGCTGAATGAATAGCCCTGAACAGAGCGATAGGCTGCACGGCGAAGCTCCGCTGCACCGCCATAGCCTGCTTTGGAACCAAAAAAAGCACTCAGAGTGCCCATGAGCATTCCGAAGACCGCTACGGCCATCATCAAAAGACCCTTCTGCACCACATATTCCACATTCCGAGAAGAGATCCCCACGTTTACAAGATTCTCCATAATTGCGGGGATGAAAACATCTACCAGCACCTCCGCAATCATGAAGAGGGGCGCTCCGACGGCATACCATTTATACTTTTTTAAATAGGGAAGATATTTTCGAACCATATTCACCTCGTTTCTCCATCATTGATTCTAAAACGTACATGCAAATGAATATACCCAATTCTCAGAAAAGCATGGATGTATTTTACGGCCTTTTAAAAAAAAGGAGATGCATTCAGGATATTTCCTCTCGTAATTTCTACAAAAGAAGGCGATATATTGAAAAAAATAAGTATAAAATCATC
>JALFST010000034.1 GCA_022779285.1 Peptoniphilaceae bacterium | reverse complement strand
AATATCATGGCGGAGCGGCAAAAACGGAACTCAACCAGGAGAATTTGACGGCCCTGGAAAAGGGACTTCCCAATCTTTTACAGCATGTGCAAAATGTAAAAGAGGTTTTCGGTGTACCCTGCGTGGTTGCGGTCAATGCCTTCCCGACGGATACCGAAAAAGAGCTTGCTCTTGTAGAGAAGCATTGCCGGGAGCTGGGTGTCAAGGCCGAACGCAGTGAGGTTTGGGCCAAGGGCGGAGAAGGCGGCAGAAAGCTCGCGGAAGAGGTGGTTCGTCTTTGTGAAGAGCCAAATCATTTCGGCTTTACCTACGAGGAAGATTTTACAATCGAAGAAAAGCTCCATGCCTTGGTGAGCCGTATCTATCATGGTGATGGAGTTGTTCTGGAGCCTAAGGCTCGGAAACAGATTCAGCAAATCGAGTCCTTAGGATTCGGACATTTGCCCATTTGTATGGCAAAAACACAGTATTCTTTTTCGGATAATCCATCCCTTTTAGGAGCTCCGAGGGGATTTGCGATTACGGTACGCAATTTGAAGGTCTGCGCGGGTGCCGGGTTTATCGTTGCATTGACAGGCGATATTATGACAATGCCCGGATTGCCGAAGGCACCTGCGGCAGAAAAAATCGATGTGGATGAGAATGGGGTAATTTCCGGACTATTTTGATTTTATCGGCGTCACATTGAACATGGAAAATGCGACTCGGATCCAAAAGGAGAAAGCATGGAATTTACAAAACAGACATTATCTGAATTTACCGAAAATCTGGCCTCCTCTTCGCCCACACCGGGTGGAGGCGGGGCTTGTGCACTTGTGGGGGCCGTCGGAATTGCGCTGGGAGATATGGTGGGAGAGCTGACCGTAGGAAAGAAGAAATATGCAGCTGTGGAAAAGGAGATCCGGCAGCTGATGCAGTCGGCGCAGGATCTTCGTAAGAGATTTTTGGATTGCATCGAAAAAGATGCTGCAGGCTTTGCTCCCTTGGCAAGCGCATATTCGATTCCGAGGAATGATCCGTCACGGGAAACCGTGATGGAGGAATGCTTATTGCAGGCTGCACAGACCCCTATGGAAATGATCGATTTATGCATCGAGGCGCTTCAGCTGTTAGAGTCGTTTCGCATAAAGGGAAGCCGGCTGGCTCTCTCCGATGCGGCAACGGGGGCCATGCTGTGCTACGGAGCGATGGCCGGCGCGGCCATGAATGTGAAGGTCAATACGGCTTTGATGAAAAATCGTACTCGTGCGAACGATATTGATTCCGTTGTGAACACAAAACTGAAAAAATGGATGCCGTTTGCGGAGTCGATCTATCAAAAGATTGCTACGGAGGTGTCATATGAGTAAGGAGCTTTTCGGCGCGCCTGTTGCCGCAGCATTGCAGGCACGAGCAAGGGAGGGCATTCTCTCTCTCGCTTCCAAGGGGATAATTCCTACGCTTGCAATTTTTCGGGTGGGAGAAAACCAAGCGGATTTGGCCTATGAGAGAGGAGCCAGAATGCGCTGCGAAAAGCTTGGAATTCAGGTCAAAAGCATGGAATTCCCGAAAAATATAACAGAAGATGAATATATGAAGGCTTTGGAAACCGTCAATGACGATTCAGAGATTCATGGGATTCTGATACTTCGCCCGCTTCCCCGACATCTTCCGGAAGAAATCCTTTGTGAAAAGATTTCCGTCAGAAAGGACATTGACGGGGCGACCACCGCCTCTCTCGGAGGAGTTTTTGCAAACAAAGCAATTGGCTACTGTCCTTGTACGGCGCAGGCTGTATTGGAGATTTTGAAATACTATGGAATCCCGCTTCAGGGCAGGAGGGCAGCTGTGATTGGACGATCGCTTGTGATCGGACGTCCGGCGGCCATGCTGTTGCTTCATGAAAATGCAACGGTGACACTGGTTCATTCCCGTTCCGAGGGCATAGAAGAGATCGTGAAGCAGGCAGATATTGTGATTGCGGCTACGGGTCAGATGGAAAGCATCGGAAAGAATTGCTTGCGGAACGGACAAACGGTCATTGACGTCGGCATCACGTGGAATCCTGCGAAAAATAAGCTTTGCGGAGATGTGAAAATGGACGAAATCAAGGATTCGGAAATTCGGATCACTCCTGTACCGGGAGGCGTGGGCACGGTAACAACCTCTGTTTTGGCACTCCATGTTGTAGAGGCGGCGCAAAGGCAAATGGAGAAAGCATAAATATAAGCTGCGAAATTCTTTTTGACTATGGCTTCGGAGGAAAGGAGGCCGAATCCGCAAATTCCCCAAATCAATGCATGATTGCCGGCTTTTCAGGTGAGCTCCGGATAATTTCAGTTTCCTGTGCGTTTACTGTATCGGCTCATGCCGCTTTGAATCGGGATTCGTCAATTCATCATGTTTTGTTTTGAAAAAACGGGTTATAATAAGTACTGTTATTGAAATCATAAATACTGTCGGTCAGAGTAGGAATTGGCGCGTTAAGTGCCGAGGGATGGGAGTTGTCCTCGGACGAAGGCGATTGCCGCGGTGCCAATTTCGCATCCGCTGCCACAGGGAAATCTCCTTTTGTGGCGTTGCCGGAAAGGAGTTTTTTTATGCAAAAAAAATGGAATGCGCGCATGATTGCGTATCTCGGCATTTTACTTGCCGTGGAGGTTGTGTTGTCACGATTTTTGTCGATTAATGCATGGAATATGAAATTCGGATTCAGCTTTGTACCCATCGTGGTTGCGGCAATGATGTTCGGGCCTGTTCCGGCTGCGGTACTTTATGGACTCGCTGATGTTATCGGCGCAACCCTTTTTCCCTCAGGAGCGTTTTTTCCCGGATTTACTTTTTCAGCCGTCCTTACAGGTTTTGTTTACGGGATTTTGATTCACAAAAAACAAACCTGGCAGCGGATCTTGTTGGCCGTTGTCATCCATCAATTTGTGATCAGCCTCTTTCTCAATTCCTATTGGCTTTCCATGCTTTATGGGACACCATATCAAGGCCTTTTAGAAGCCCGGATCGTCCAAAGCCTGATCACGGCGCCGATTCAGTTTGTCATTATGTTTCTTTTGGCAAAATCATTCCCGAACTGGAGAAAGGGGCTTCACATATGACATCACAGGAGGCCATTTCGTATCTGGAAAATCAGGGGTGGAGCAAGACACGCTTTGGGCTGGATCGAACACGGGAGCTCTTGGAAAAATTAGGAAATCCTCAAAAACGATTAAAGTTTATCCACGTGACAGGAAGCAATGGGAAAGGGAGTACCTGTGCGATGCTGGAGTCGGTGCTTCGACGGGCAGGATATCGAACCGGATTTTACAGCTCGCCGCATATCGAGAATTTTCGTGAGAGAATTCAGGTGAACGGAAAATGGATTTCGGAAGAGGATCTGATTTTTCATACAATGCGTGTTCGAACAATTGCGGAAAAGATGTCGGATCATCCGAGTCAATTTGAACTCGTGACAGCCATCGGTCTGGATTACTTTGCTTCCCGAAAATGTGACATTGTCGTTCTGGAGGTCGGTATGGGAGGCGCTTTGGACTCGACCAATGCCATCGATGCTCCTGAGGTGGCAGTCATTACCAATGTGGGACTTGATCATCAGGAGTACTTGGGCAATTCCATCGAGGAAATTGCACAAACCAAGGCGGGAATCATTAAAGCCGGTTCTGATGTCGTTTGTTATGATGGTGCGCCTTCTGTAACAGAGATCATAAAAGAAAAATGTCTGACGGCAAACGCCAATTTTCATGGTGTGAAAAATAGTCGCATTCATGCACCGGAGATGACGCTGAACGGACAAAGATTTCTTTGGGATCAGCAGCCATTGCAACTGTCATTGTTGGGGAAACATCAGCTACGCAATGCGGCTACGGCGCTTACAGTCCTAGAGATTCTGATCAGGCGTGGGTGGCATATCGACGAGGAAGCGGTTCGTCAAGGGCTTGCCATGACAGAATGGCCGGCACGCATGGAGCTTCTGTCTAAAAAACCGATTGTACTCCTGGACGGAGGACACAATCCACAATGTGCGGAAGCTCTTGCAGAAAATTTGTCGGCTCTTTTTCCTCGGCAGAAGGTGGTTTTTCTGATAGGCGTTTTAAAGGATAAGGATTATCCAAGAATGATAGAGATCCTGACCCCGTTTACGCAGCAGATGATCTGTTTAACACCAAGCTCTGATCGGGCTCTCTCCGCCGAGCGTTTGGCGGAATATCTGCTACGTCGGGGAATCCGTGCGGAAGCGGCGGATTCTGTCAAAGAGGGCATTCGGCTTGCGCGGAAAGCAGCAGGAAGGGATGGGATCATTGTAGCCTTCGGCTCGCTTTATTTGGCGGGAAGCATTCGAAACCAAATGAGAATCATTAACAGGCAGCCTCTCGACTGATCGAGAGGCATTGTATTGAATAAAAAAACCCCACCGTCTGGGCAAGTCGGTGGGGTGGCGATGATTTCGGACTTGATGTTAGGGGGCATCGCTATCGTTCCAATTGATAATGTCCGAAATCACTTCCTGACGAGTGTATTCATTGAGCAGCTCATGTCTTGACTCCGGGTAGAGTTTCATGGTGACTTTGCTGTGCTCAGTCGACAATAATTTTTCGTATATAACCCGGATCCCTTTGGAATAATCTCCTACAGGATCCATGGATCCACTCATAAGCAGAATGGGCAAATCCTTGGGAACGGATTCAAACCATTTTGCGGAGTTGGCTTCCCGATTGAGCAAAATGAGATCATGGATCCCCTGAGCAGTGAACAGAAAACCGCAATAAGGATCCCGCAGATATTGATCAACCACTTTGGTATCTCGCGTGAGCCAATCAAAGTTGCTTCGCTTGGCCTCTTTTTTGTTGTAATTTCCAAAAATCAGTGAATCCAACAATTTACTTTTATGCTTGGAGCCATTGACTTTGGAGACCATGGCGGAAACAGCCTGTCCCAGTCCAGCAATGGGATTGGGGCCGCCTGTGCCCATGTAGATGGCTGCGGAAAATCCATCCTGAGGATACCACGCCGTATAAACTCGGCAGATAAAAGATCCCATCGAATGTCCCATGATGACAATCTTTTTTTTCGGATTTTCTGCAACAGCTTTTTGTACATTGTGCCGGAAATCGGATATCAGACCTTTCCATCCGTCTTTTTCACCAAACCATCCGGTTTCCTCATAATTCTGATTGGACTTTCCATGGTTAGCCATGTCATGCATATATACTGCGAAGCGATTTGTACAAAGCGTTTCAATAAAGTCCTGATAACGTCCCGAATGCTCTGCCATACCATGATGTAACACAAGAACCGTATCAAAATCCTCGTCCTCCGGACAATAGAAATTGGATTCGATTTCGCAAACACCTGTAGCAGAGGGGAAGTGATAAGTACTTTTTTTCACGAGCGATCCTCTTTTCGTTGATTAGATGAAATCCTTTTCTCTATCATAATCCATTTATTTCAAAATATCCATATTTTTTTGAACACGGTTTTACACAGGTGCGATCTCTTTGAACCATGTGTTTTGAATAGATCGCATTTTCGAAATGAAGGACCTTTGATTATGACCGAAGACCTTTCAGAAAAATTGGCGATCTATTTTCTGATGAATCCCCTCCAAGCCGACCGGCACTTTAGCGAGAATACATCTGAACGATCTCAAGCATCGCCTTTCGGTTTGCTTCCATCTCCTGTGCGAGGCGGAATTGCGTTCTTGCTCTGTCGAGATTTTGTCCCGGACGAGAAATTTGGAAGTATGTATCACCGTTGAGATGATCAGCGAGGAAGCGCATGCCGCATTCCATGGTCATCATCCAGGCACCGAGGGGGAGAAGCTCCCGCTCCTTGGGAGTCAGAAGCGAGCCGCAGCTTTCTAAAAAGCCGCGGACGTAAGCCTCATAGTATTCCATGGAAAAATGGACCTTGGAAAGATCTGTTTCGTCCTCTGCGGCCGTGGATGCGCCGAATCGTATGGAATCCCCAAAGTCATTCAGAGCAAGACCGGGCATGACGGTATCCAAATCGATGACGCAAATGGGTTCGAAGGTGTTCTCGTCCAGGAGAACATTGTTGAGCTTGGTATCATTGTGCGTAACGCGCAGGGGAAGCAGACCGCTCTCCAACGCGTCCATCAGTATACCGAATTGACTCTTGCGCTGCATGACAAAGTCCAGCTCGGGAGCCACCTTGTCAAGACGACCCGCCGTATTCTTTGAAATTGCATCCAGCAGCTGTTGGTAGCGGGCTCTTGTATCGTGGAAATGAGGCAGAATCTCTATGAGCTGCGCAGCATCAAAATCATTGAGATCTCTTTGAAATTGTCCGAATGCTCTTGCCGATTGATAGAATTGCTGAGGCGTTTGGGATTGGGAAAGGCTTACCGTGTTTTCAATATAAAGATACATGCGCCAGAAATGATTGTCCGCAGCCTGATAGAGATAATCTCCCGTTGCAGTAGGCAGCAGAGTCATGGTAAGACGGTCGGGATCTTCGCCACGCGCGAGCACCTGCTTTCGCAGATGCGCGCAGACAAGGGCAATATTTTGAATCAGCCCACGGGTATTCGGGAAAATGTCCGAATTAATTTTTTGCAAAAGATAACGGCGCTCGGGCGTCGTTACCAAAAAAGTAAAATTGATATGACCGTTTCCGATGCGTTCCACTTGAGAAATGGAAGAGCCGGGCAGAAAGGCCTGCGCTGCTTTTTGTGCATCTTGAAGAAGGTGAGAAGTATTCATTGTCAATCCGCCTATTTTGCTGTAACGCGAAGATAGATTTTCTTGCCCTTGCGAATGACGATCCCTTCCGTCAGCTGTTCTTTGGAGAGAACGGATTGCGGATCTTCCACACGAGCGTCATCAATGGCGATTCCGCCCTGTTGCACGAGACGACGCGCTTCGCCATTGGATTTCGTCAATCCGGCAGCTGTGAGTACGGCAAGAATTCCCAGACCTTCCTCGGGAACTTCAATCTCCGTTGAGGGCATATTGTCATGATTTTGACCGACATGGAAGAGGGCGCGAGAGGTTTCAAGGGCTTCATCGGCTTTCTCCTTGCCATGGACAAGCCGGGTGACCTCATAGGCCAGCACTTCCTTGCCTTCGTTGATACGCTCATCGGTATAGCCGCCCAGCTCTTCACAGCGCGCTTTCGGAAGGAATGTGAGCTGAAGAAGAAACTTCTTGACATCTCGATCATCGACATTACGCATATATTGAAAAAGCTCGTAGGGCGATGTTTTGGTCTCATCAAGCCAAACCGCACCCTTCATGGATTTTCCCATCTTCACACCGTCTGCGGTCGTGAGAAGCTGAAAGGTCATGCCATAGGCAGTTTGATTTTCCGCCTTGCGGATGAGCTCCGCCCCACCGATGATATTGGCCCATTGATCGGATCCGCCCAGCTGTAGGATGCAATGCTCTCTGCGGTAGAGCTCCAAAAAGTCGTAGCTTTGAAGGAGCATATATGCAAACTCAAAGAAGGTGAGGCCGCCGGCATTGAGGCGGTTCTTGTAAGCATCCTTTTTGATCATTTCCCCGACATTGAAGTGAACGCCGACCTCACGCATAAAGCTGAGAAAATTGAGGGAAAGAAGCCAGTCTTTATTATTGAGAACGGAGGCTTTCCCATCGTTGAAATCGAGAAAACGCTGAAGCTGCTTGTAAAAGCAGGACGCATTGTGATTGATGCGCTCCTCGGTCATGACCATACGCATATCGGAACGCCCGGATGGATCGCCGATCATGGTGGTTCCTCCACCCAAAAGGGCGATGGGGTGGTGACCGTAGGCTTGCATGCGCATCATGACCATGATTTGAATAAAATGTCCCACCGTGAGGGAGTCGGCTGTCGCATCAAAGCCGATATAGAAACGAACCGATTCTCTGCTTAGGAGATCATGAAGAGCGTCTTTGTCAGTTGAGTTGTCATAATAGCCGCGATCAATGAGCTCATCAAGGACATTGGAATATTCTTTTTCATACTGTACTGTGGTCATACCTTTCCCTCCACTTGTTTTTGATTAAAGTATTTTTTCGTTTGGTGCATGCCATACAAAACAGATCCCGTACCGAATAGACTGATACCGGTCATAAGATAGAGCGTAGGCATAGATCCCATATATTGTAACGCGGATCCGCCGATAATGCCACTGAGAGCCCCGCCGATGCTCATGACTACCGTGGCGGCAGATTGCCCCTTTACCAGATCCTGTGGCTCGACAATTTCCGTGACAAGATAGCTGAAGCCTGCTCCGAAGAGACCAAAGGCGCCAAATTGGAGAGCCTGCGAAAAATAGACATCGGTGGGCCGGACGGCACCGAGAAGAAGTGCACACTTTACGGTAAAAAGGATAGCGGCGAATGTGAGCAAGGTTGTATTTTTCCACCGCTGCTGCATTTTATTGTAGTAATAGATTGCCGGAATTTCCGTCAATGTAGCGATCATGCCGGCAACTCCGACCTCGGCGGAGGAGCCTCCGAAATAGGTGATGATGGAGGAGAGAAAATTATTGAGATACGTGTGTGAGCAAAAAAGCAGAGAAAATCCGATCATTAGAGGAATGAGAACGGGGTAGCGGTGATAAAAACGGTCTGTTGGTTTTGCCTTCGCTTGAAAACGGGAGTCAAGATCAGCACTGCGCCCGGCAGGAATTGCGGGAAGTGCGCAGAGAAGGATGAGAATGAGAGTGCAGGAGGCAATCAAAAAATAAGGCAGGAAGGTGATGGGTGCGCTGTGAAAGAATTGCCCCAAAAGCACAACGGTAAGAGCATAGGAAGCGGATCCGCATGCACGGATTTGATTGAAGCGGATTCCATGACCCGCGGTTTCAAAGGCGATGGTAATTGCAGTGATAATCGCCTGCGTTGAGGTGAGAAGGGCATAGTAGAAAATGAAAACCGCCCAGATCGCCCAGTGCGGCAAGGCTCCGAAGAGAACAGCAATCATCGAGAGCAGCATCAGCCCTGTATGCAAAAAGCCTAAAACACGCAATGTGAAGACACGAGAGGAGTCTGAGATACGTGATGAGATTTCCTGAACAATGGCGCCAATTGCATTTCCGAGACAGAAGACCAATCCGATGGAAAATGCGGAAAAGCCGAGTTTCCGCAAATACATCATTAAAAATAAAACCGTTGCTCCAAAACCGAAAAAGTAAGAGCTGTAAAGCAGAACATTGAATACAGAGAGTGTGCGTTGATTCACCATTTCCTCCTCATCTCAAAAAGCAATTTCTATTGTATCATAGGCTTTTTTCAGGGAAAAGACATTTTTCCTGACGATAGACAGACATTTTTTCGGAGTCTCTGCACGGATTCCCTGCTTTTTCCGCATTGCGAATCTGACAAAACACAGGCTTTCGGTCATGGCCGTGTGTGTTATAATGATGAATATTAAATATTAATGAAAGAAGCGAGGAAACTATGACGGATCAATCATCGAAAACGCCATTCTATATTACGGCCCCTATTTATTATCCAAGCGCCAATCTCCATCTTGGAAACACTTACACAAGCATTATTTGCGATGCGGTGAAGCGATATAAACAGGAAATGGGCTACGATGTGTACTATGTCACAGGCTCTGATGAGCATGGAGAAAAGCTTGCGCGTGTGGCGGCCGGAAAAAATCAAAAGCCGCTCGAGTACATCGATCCCATTGTGGCTTCGATTCGTGAGCTGTGGAAGCTTTTGGATGTAGAGCCGGATACATTCGTCCGCTCCTCTTCCAAGCAGCATGAGAAGGATGTGCAGGCCCTTTTTCAGAAGCTCTATGATAAAGGAGACATCTATAAAGGAACCTATCACGGTTATTACTGTACCTCCGATGAAGATTTTTGGACGGAGGCGCAGCTTGTGGACGGACGCTGTCCGATGTGCGGAAGAGAAGTGGAATATCGCGAGGAAGAGAGCTATTTCTTTCGTCTGTCCGCTTATCAGGATCGCCTTTTGAAATACTACGAGGATCATCCCGATTTCATTATGCCGCCGAATCGAAAAAACGAAATGATCGGTTCTTTCTTCAAGGACGGACTGGAGGATCTTTCGGTTACACGGAAGCGCCTCAAATGGGGGATCCCCGTTCCCTTTGATCCCGAGCATGTTATCTATGTTTGGATTGATGCTCTAATTTGTTATCTGACAGGCATCGGGTTGGGCGATGATCCGGAAAAATTTGCGAGATATTGGCCGGCAGGAGTGCACTTTATCGGGCGCGATATTGTGCGATTCCATACGATTATTTGGCCGGCTGTCCTGATGGCTCTGGATATGCCTCTACCAAAGCAGATTTTTGCACATGGATGGATTCTTTTTGAAAACGACAAGATGTCCAAGTCCAAGGGGAATGTTGTCTATCCGGAGCCCATGGTGGAACTCTATGGCAAGGATGCCTTGAAATACTTTGTACTTCGTGAATTCAACTTCGGTTCGGATGGAAATTTCTCGTCAAGAAAATTTTTCCAGCGCGTCAATTCCGATCTTGCCAACGACCTGGGCAATCTTTTATCCCGAACCGTTGCGATGGTTGAAAAATATTGTCAGGGGGTCGTTCCCGCACCGACCGGAGCAGCCGGCACAGATCAGGAGCTGATTGCCGTGCAGTCTGAAACGCTGTCCCGGCTCAACAAGGCTCTCGAAAGCTATGATTTTCAGCGAGGCCTGGAGGCCATCTGGACACTCATTCGGCGATCCAATAAATATATTGATGAAGCGGAACCATGGGCGCTGGCAAAAAACGAAGCAAAGAAAGCGCGCCTGGAGACGGTGCTTTATCGCCTGACGGACAGCTTGCGCTCCATTGCAATATTGATTCGTCCTTTTATGCCCGAGACTGCACGGAAGATGCTTGTACAGCTGGAGCTTGATATGCAGAAGAATGCGGAAATTCTTGCATATGACAAAGCTGCGGTACCCTCTCTCTATCCTGCGGGCAATGTCGTATCAAAAGGAGAAGCGCTTTTTCCGCGATTGGATGTGGATCAGGAGGTTGAACGCCTGCGAGACGCCAACAACAAGCTTTCCGCGCAGCGTCTGGGGATCTCCTTAGAGGAGCTTTTGGCGCGTCAGCAGGAGACGGAGACGGAAAATCCGGCAGTCGGAAAAGCACAAGAAAGCGCTCCCGAAAACGAGAACGAAACAAAGGCTCCGCAAGAAATCTCAATCGATGATGTGGAAAAGGTGGTTCTTCGCGTAGGCGAGGTCATTGATTGTCGGCTGCATCCCAATGCGGATAAGCTGCTTGTAGAAACCGTGGACTTTGGAGATGAAACGCGTACGATTGTGTCGGGGATTCGTGAATGGTGGGAGCCCGAGGATCTTATCGGAAAAAAGCTTGTATTCATTGTCAATCTCAAGCCGAGAAAAATCCGGGGAATTGAATCTCACGGCATGATTTTAACGGCCGAGGCCGAGGCAGCGGGCATGGTGTGTCCGGTGATGCCGATCGCCGATGTTCCCAAGGGATCCTATTTAGCATAGGAGCCTTTCATGTTCAATATCATCGATGCGCATTGCCATTTAGACGATCAGGACTATGACGAGGATCGAGAGGAGATCGTGGCCCGTCTTCCGGAAATGGGCGTGCTGGCGGTCGTAAATCCGGGCTCCGGCCGAGAATCCTCAGCGCGCGCTGTGGCGCTGGCGAAAAAATATGATCGTATTTATGCCTGTGTGGGGACACACCCGCATGAAGCAAGGTTTTTTACAACGGAGCTTGCGGAAGAATATGAAGGATGGCTTTCCGGGAAAAAGGTAGTGGCGGTGGGAGAAATCGGTCTGGATTATCATTATGATTTTTCGCCGCGTAATATTCAGCGGAAGGTTTTTGAAGCGCAATTGGATATGGCTCAGCGGGCTGACCTGCCAGTTGTGATTCATTCCCGGGAAGCGTCCGAGGACACGATAGCCATTTTGCGCAATTTTGGCACACGCATTCGCGCGCTGCTTCATTCCTTCAGCGAAAGTGTGGAAGATTGGGAAAAATTAGCGCTCTATGGATATTTCATTTCTTTGGGGGGGATGGTGACATTTCGCAATGCGGACAGACCCAAGGCGCTGGCGGCATCCGTGCCTGCCGATCGCCTGTTGCTGGAGACGGACGGTCCGTATCTTGCTCCGGTACCCTATCGAGGAAAGAGAAATCTTCCTTGGTATGCAAAGGAATCGCTTCGGGCGATTGCGGAGATCCGGGGTGAAGATGTGGAGGAACTTGCGAAAATTACGGTAAAAAATGCCGGAACATTTTATGGGATTCCCACGTAAAACCGGTTTTGCGATCATTTCCGAAAAATTTTCGGCAGGAGAAAATATGATTCAGGAAATCATTGTAGTAGAAGGAAAAGATGATATTTCCGCGGTAAAACGCGCCGTGGACTGCGAGTGCATCATGACGCACGGACACGGATTCGGCGAGTCATTGCTGGATGAGCTGGAAATTTTGCAGGAGAGACGTGGGCTGATCATTCTGACGGATCCGGATTATGCGGGCAAGAAGATCCGAAGGCGCATTCGGGAGCGAATTCCCGGTGCCAAGCATGCTTTTCTGGATCAGAAGGAGGCCTTGCGCGGTGAAAATATCGGTGTAGAAAACGCATCGCCTGAGGCGATTCGAAAGGCATTGAAGCGTGCCAGGGCAACCATTACAGAGCGAAGAGACGAGTTTCAAAAGGCGGATTTATACGCATGGGGTCTGGATGGAAGTCCTTATGCTAAAGAGAGGCGGATTGCTCTTTCCTCGGCGCTATGCATCGGATACGGCAATGCAAAGCAGCTTCTTGCAAGGCTCAATGAATACGGAATCACACGAGAAGAATTTGAGCAGGCAATGCAAGCAATCGATGCGAAACGAAGCTTGGAGGAGGCGTAATGCGGCAAGGGGAAAGATTATACTCGCCGGTACAGCTGCGATCCGTGATGGAAACGGCAGGCGTTCAATTCAAAAAAGCGCTTGGACAAAACTTTCTGATTGACGGTAACAGGGTTCGTCAAATTGTCGATGCGGCGGGAGTGGTGCCGGGGGATATTGCGCTGGAAATCGGGCCGGGAGTCGGTACGCTTACGGAGGAATTGCTTTTGCGGGGCATACAGGTGATTGCGGTCGAAATTGACCGGACGCTGATCCCCGTTCTTCACGAATTATTCGCCGCCGAAGAGCGGAAAGGGATGTTTCGGCTCATTGAGGGAGATGCCATGAAGCTTCCGCTGGAAGAGATTCTGAAAAAAGAGGCTCCGGAAAAGCGGGTGCATGTAGTTGCCAATCTTCCCTATTATATTACAACACCTCTGATCGAAAGGATGTTAACGGAAAGCCTTCCTGTCGCTTCAATGACGGTTATGGTCCAAAAAGAGGTTGCAGAGCGCATGACCGCCGTACCATCCACCTCGGAATACGGATCGCTGACGCTTCTGATGCAGGAATATGGACGAACGGAGTATTGTTTTACCGTTCCCTCGTCGTGCTTCATGCCGAAACCCAAGGTGGACTCGGCAGTGGTACATCTTGTGGTGGAGCCGGCAGCATCTCCCGAAATCATAAAACGAGTCAACCGCGTGATTCGCCGAGCCTTTCAGCAGCGCCGTAAAACGGTGATCAAAGCGATTGCGGCGGAAATCGGAGAATCCCGAGAATTTTTGGAAAAGGCATTCCGTCAGGCGGGGATTTCTCCTCAGGCGCGGGCGGAAACTCTATCGCTTCGGGATTTTATGATAATTCTTGAAAAGGCTGGGTATATAGATCAACTGTAGTAGAGAAAAGAACCGAAAGGAGTTCATTATGGCACAAGTAACTATTTATACCTCTCCAACCTGCGTACATTGCAAGGCGGCAAAAGCATATATGGATGAAAATGGAATTTCTTATGAAGAAAAGGACGTTATGAGCGATCAGGATGCACGCAAGTGGATGATGGATCGCGGATATCGCGGCGTGCCTGTGCTTCAGATCGGAGAAGAGGAGATTGTCGGATTTGATCCGAAGAAGATGCAGGAGCTTTTGAAGAAATGAAAAATATTACGCAGGAGCATTTAAACCAGCAGCGTGATGCCTTTCTCAGCGATCGTGCGAATCGCATTGCCATGAATGCGGTAACGCAGGACGGCATTGATAATGCGATCCATGCAGCCAATACGGCGAAGGATCATCAGTTTCAGTTTACAATTGACCTGAAGCAGGGAAAGCGTACCAATCAAAAGCAAAGTGGGCGCTGTTGGATGTTCGCTTCACTCAATGTGATGCGCTACAACGTGATTCATTCGTTCAATTTAGAGGATTTTGAATTCTCTGAGAGCTATCCGCTTTTCTTTGACAAGTATGAGCGTGCAAATTTCTTTTTTGAGTCCATTCTCAAGACGACGAACGAGCCGCTCAACAGCCGCCTGATTGCTTATCTTCTGCAGGAACCCATGGGAGATGGCGGACAATGGGATATGTTTGTAAACCTTGTTAAGAAATACGGTCTTGTTCCCAAAGAAGCGATGCCGGAGACATTCCAATCCTCCAATACGCGGGATATGAACGAGTATCTGACGAAGCTTTTGCGCCAGGGTGCACGTAAGCTGCGTACCGGGGCAAAGAGCGGAGCGGGCGAAGACGAGCTGCAGAATCTCAAGGATCAGCTTATGGAGGAGATCTACCGCGTTTTGACCATTTCTCTGGGGGTGCCTCCTACATCCTTTGAATTTGCCGTTCGCGATAAGGATGGCAAGTATATTCATGAAACGTCCATCACTCCACAGGAGTTTTTCCGGAAATATGTGGGCTATGATGTGGATCACACCTTCAGTCTGATCAATGCGCCGACCGAGGATAAGCCCTTCGGCAAGACTTTCACGGTAGCTTACCTCGGGAATGTAGTGGAGGGTCGCCCCGTACATTATCTCAACCTTACCATTGAGTCGTTGAAACAGGCCGCCATTGCGCAGCTCAAGGAGTCTCAGCCGGTTTGGTTCGGCAGTGATGTGGGCAAATTCTCACATCGCAAGGAAGGATATCTTTCCGCGGATACCGTTGCGGCGGAGGATCTTTTCCAAGTATCCTTTGACATGACCAAGGAGCAGCTTTTGGATTATGGCGATAGCCAAATGACTCATGCCATGGTCATTACAGGCGTTCAGCTTGACGAAAACGAAAATCCGGTGCGCTGGAAGGTGGAAAATTCCTGGGGCAATGAGGTCGGAAACGACGGCTATTTTGTGATGAGCGATGATTGGTTTACACGCTTTGTTTATCAGATTGTTGTGAATGAAAAATTCCTGACAAATGAGGAGCGAGAGCAGCTCAAGCAGGAGCCGATCGTGCTGCAGCCGTGGGATCCGATGGGATCCTTGGCAAGATAACTTGAATTTCAGGAAGCCGCTGAGACAGAAAAATCTGTCTTGGCGGTTTTGTATTGTAGAGGTGACTGTAAGCGGATGAGAGTTCAGGTTTTCGTTTTTTAAAAGAAAACGCTTGCTCCATCCTTATATTTTTTGTATACTTAAAAAAAAGTAGCCATTTTTATGCAATGTCAGCCTCGATTCTATCAAGGCCTTATGTTGAGATATTTTTCCCGGATAGTGATTATGGATTGGTGCGACAGGAACGCGAAGAGACGGCAGCTGTGGATTGATGTGATGTTGCTACGAAATTGTAGATTTGTATTTTGTTCATGCGATCTCTGAAATTGACGGGAGGTTATTTTGATAGTTTTTGTATGATAGAGTAAAAACGTTTACATCATCGTTTTGTATTTTTCTCCACATGCTCGCTACTGCATCAGGAGAGAAAAATAAGAACACCGGCTTGTCCTGAAAAAGGATACGATAGCTCCTGCTGCTGTTTGTCGGATTTTGACACCTTTCGATTAGGTTATCGTCAGCGCGGTTCAATATTGTAAGAATAAAAAAGCCGGTCAGAAGCAAAGCGACAACGAGAAGGAGAGTGGAATGAAATGAAAAATAAGATTCTGCAAAAGGGAACCTGGCTCCTCTTCATCATCTTTTTGCTCCTCGGGTTCGCCATAGGTTTTTTTACAAAGGGACAGCTTGAGAAAAAAGACCGGGAGAGCAGGGAAAAAATCGCTCAGGAGGAAGTCATATATCTGCCCGCTCAAGTTATTATAAACGATCTGACGATCAAGACGGTTCATTTGGACACAAAGGAAAATAAGCTCCTGGCAACCATCTTCTATGAGCCACTTGAAGAAATTTCGGAATTAGCCGCTAAGAAAAAAATCCAGGCAGAATATCAAGCAATTATATCAGGCTTCATCTATCGAAAGCAGGAAGGAGCAGAACAGTTTTCCATAACGCCTGTAACAGAGCATGCGAAATTTGATTTTACGGATCAGGGTAGTTTTATTCTCGAATTTAAAAATGAGAATAAGGAGATCCCCTTGAATGAAGTTTACGGAGTCGGCATAGAATTTCGTTTTCTCAATGAAGAGAATAAACACTATGATTATGTTTGCGGTTTTCTTATGGATCCGCAAGCGGGACAGGGAACGATCGATTAATTTTGCAAAAGTGAAAAAACAACATCAGAACGAGCAGTGCCTCCAATCCCGATTGTTCGGGATTGGAGGCACTGCTTTCTTCTCTCTATTGTTTTCGAAAAAAGAGAAGGGAGAGCAAAATCCCTGCGCCGACCGGAATTACCCAGCTGATTCCCTGATCATAAAGAGGTAAGAATTTTTCCGCGAATTGAATCAATGTTTGGAAAATCGCTGTGCTGCTCAATATCTCAGGAGCGGCCTTAATGCCGTCAAAAAAAGCGGGAATGCAGGCCAGCGTGAGAGAGATCGAAAAGGCCGAAGGCTTCAGTGGCAGCACGGACGAGATCAGGTGGAGCAAAATCAATGTAATTGCCAGGGGATAGAGGAACATCAATATCGGGATCGAGAATGCAATGATGGTATTGAGTCCGAAATTGGCAATGATAAAGGAAGCGAGCGTAAAGATTACGGCCAATATCCGGTACGATACTTTTTTCTGTAATAGAGACTCGAAGGTTTGTGAAATTGCGGCAATGAGGCCGATGGCCGTTTTAAAGCAGGCGACGGTTACCGTGGAAGCGAGCAGAAATTGACCGATTGTACCGAAATAATACCGTGCCGTTTTTGCAAGAATCAATCCTCCGTTGGCTTGCGGTTCCATGATTCCATTGGAGGTAGCTCCGATGTATGCCAGGGCAATGTAGATGACGGACATGAAAAGAATGGTAAAGAGGCTGGATTTTGCTGTCTCTTTTCCGATCTTTTTGGGATCGGTAACGTGGAGCAGGCGGATATTGTCGATGATAATAATGCCGAAGGCAAGAGAAGCAAGTGCATCCATCGTCGAATATCCATCAAGCGAGCCCTTGATGAGCGGAGCGGCGGCATAGGAGGCTTCCGGCAGGTAATGAGCTGCATTTCCCATCGGAGAAACGAGGGAAGCCACGACGATAACGGCGAGCAGCGCCATAAACAGCGGGGAAAGGATCCTTCCGATTACGTCCATCAAACGATTCGGGCGAAGCGAGAAAAAAAGCACGCCTATAAAGAAAAGAACCGAGTAAATCAAAAGATATATGCTATTTGAGCCGCCCGCCGGAGCGAGACCGAAGCCGACCTCGAAGGCTACGGTCGCTGTACGGGGAATCGCAAAAAGGGGACCGATGGTCATGTAGAGCGCTACGGTAAAGAAAAGTCCGAAGGCTTGGCCACCGATGGAAGCATACTCCTGTAAGTTCTCTTTTTTGGACAGAGCAAAGCTGATGACACCCAGAATCGGGAGTCCGATTGCGACAAGCAGGAATCCGATTGAGGTCACCGGAAACAGTTTACCGGCTTTTTGCCCCATCAGTACGGGGAAAATAATATTTCCTGCGCCGAAGAAGAGTCCGAAAAGCAGCGATCCGATGGCTATGTTTTCTTTCCGGCTGAGTTTTTCTTTCATAAAATCCCCCTGATTCCGATTCGATGATACGATCAGATCACAAAATTACCGTTCTGAAAGACATCAACCTTCCGGCCGTCTTGTGTTGTTCCGACAATATTCAGGTCGGCCGCTCCCACCATGAAATCCACATGTACCTGGGAGTCATTGCCGCCGATTTTTTCAAGCTCCTCACGAGACAGCTCTGCACCGCCTGCAAAATTGGTGGGATAGCAGGCGCCGAATGCGAAATGACAGGAGGCGTTTTCATCAAAGAGCGTTTCGTAGAAGAGCGTATTGGAATTGGAGATTGGAGAATCATAAGGAACCAATGCACATTCTCCAAGGCGTACCGCATTTTCATCCTGTTCCAGCAGCGCAGCGAGCGCGTCTTTGCCTTCCTCTGCATCAAAGTCCACAACCTTTCCCGCTTCAAACCGCAGCCGGAAATGATTGATGACATTGCCCTGGTAAGCGAGAGGCTTGGTGGCAATCAGGGTACCGTTGACACCCTCACGATGCGGTGCGGTAAAGACCTCTTCAGTAGGAATGTTGGGCAAAAACTCCGTGCCCTTTGCATTTTTAGAGGTTGCTGCAAGCCAAACATGTTTTTCCGGAAGCTCCACATCCAAATCGGTTCCGTTTGAAGAGGTGTAGTGTAAGGAACGAAAATGATAGTGATTGAGAACCTCAGCGCGCTCGTTCAGCTTTTTTATATGCTTTTCCCAGGCAGCGATGGGGTCCTTTTCATTCATGCGAGTCACCTCCATGATTTGATTCCAAAGAGTCTCTACTGCCTGTTCTTCATTGGCGGCTTCAGGATAGACCTTTTTCGCCCAAGCGGGTGTCGGAAGAGCGACAATTGTCCAGGCAAGCTCATCATTCATGGTGTAATGCATGAGCGGACGCATTTTTTCTCCGCGGGCCTTATTTGCGGCTGCAATGCGGTCCATGGGAATGCCCTTGAGCATATCGGGATCGTTCGCAATGACGGAGATCACGCTTGCTCCTTTTTCATAATAGTAGCGGATGCTGTCAATGAGCCATTCCGGAACGGTTGTCAGAGCATCCGTTGACGCATGTTCCATGTACAGGCGTTCAACGATTTCGTCTACCCAGCGGACAAAGACCTCGGAAGCTCCTCTTTCATAGGCGAATTTGGTAAGCAGACGAACAAAATCCACCGCTGATACGGGTGCATTGATGACAACCGGCTCATTTGCCTGGGCGTTCACTCCGACTTCTACGGCGAGACGTGCATAAGCTTCAAAACGTGAATCCATATGATTTCCTTTCGTAAATGTGAATTGATTTGCGGGAACGGAAATTCCATCTCCGGCTGTGAGCAGGGGAAAAAATGTTTCCGAATATTGCTCACTATACCAAAAACCATGTAATTCTTGCAACCGAAAGAGGGGAGTTTCAGAAAATCAGGCGGTAAGGGCCTGAGATTTTACAAGAAACATATGCGAAAAGTTCTACGTTTTCCGAAATATGAATTCCGGAGAGTTAAGGTGAAAAATATCCCGGCTTTGTAATACAATATGATCAATGGAATGCAGGAGGACACTATGAAGAAAATACTGAAACGAAGTGAAGCACCCGTGGAGCAAACCTGGGATTTGAGTGCGTTATACAAAGACATGGAAGCGTTTGATGATGCAATGGAACGCTTTGAAAAAGATGCCGCCGAATTTGCGGAAAAATATCGTGGCAATCTAAAAACCGCAGAGGATGTCAATGAAGCATTGGATGCGCTCCGGCCCATATATGAGGCGGCGGATCATCTGATCAATTTTGTTTCATTGGATTATGAGGTGGATCTTACCAATAAGGAAAAGGGAGCGCGGGAAGCGGATACAATGAACCGCTATGCGCAGGTTGCGGAAGATCTGGCATTTTTCGATATTGAGGTGGTCAGTCTGCCCGCCGAAATTTTGAAGGAGGCGCAGAACGCCTCTGATGAAAATGCACATTACATCCATGATCTGCTAAAAAAGAAAGAGCATCTTTTAAGCAAGGAGGCGGAAGCGGCTATGGCAGCCTTGTCCCCGGTATTACAATCTCCGGTCGATCTCTATAATCAAATCAAACAGGGGGATATTCGCTTTCCGGAGTTTACTGTGGGTGGCCGAAGCTACTCCATGACGTATCCCCAATTTGAAAATCGTTATGAAACGGAGACCGATATGGAGCTCCGCCGTAAGGCTGCAGAGGTGTTTTATCGGGAGCTGGATCATCACAAGGTAGGCACGGCGGCTGTTTACAATATGCAGGTGCAGCGAGAGAAAATTGAGTCGCGCTTGCGCGGATATGAGTCGGTCTTTGACTATTTGCTGGATTCTCAGGATGTTACAAGGGAAATGTATGACCGCCAGATCGATATCATCATGGAGAAGCTCGCACCTGTTATGCAGAGATATGCAAAATTGCTCAAGAAGGAGCATGGCATCGCGGAGCTGACAAGCTATGATTTGAAAATTGAGCTGGATCCTACCTACGCCGCTGAGGTCTCTTTTGAAGATGCGGGAAAGTATATTCTGGACGGACTTGCCGTACTGGGCGAGGAATATTCGGAGATGCTCAAGAGCGCGCTGACGGAGCGTTGGATTGATTACGCGGAGAATCAGGGCAAGAGCACGGGGGCGTTTTGCGCGAGTCCCTATCGCGTGCAGTCCTATATCTTGACCAGCTTTAACGGTAAGATGGACGAGGTAGCGACGCTGGCGCATGAGCTGGGACATGCGGGCCATTTTCTCTATGCGGGCAAGCATCAGAATATCTATAATGTAGAGCCGTCTCTCTATTTCATTGAATCGCCTTCTACCACCAACGAGCTGATTATGGAAAACTATCTGCTGAAAAAGGCGGGGGAGGATCGCCGCCGGCGTCGCTGGGTGCTTTCGCAGATGATTTCCAAAACCTATTATCACAACTTTGTGACACACTTATTGGAGGCGGCATATCAGCGCGAGGTGTACCGTATTGTGGATGCAGGAGGAAGTCTCGATGATGAAAAGCTTACCGGCATCTATCGTAAGATTCTTCAACAGTTCTGGGGCGATGCGGTCAGGATTGAAGAGGGATCTGCCCTGACATGGATGCGTCAACCGCATTATTACGGAGGACTATACTCCTATACGTATTCCGCGGGATTGACGATCGGAACCGTTGTTTCACAGCGGATTCTGAAAGAGGGAAAACCGGCGGTGGATGCATGGCTCAAGGTTCTTTCCGCAGGCGGAACAAAAACGCCGACGGAGCTTGCTGCAATGGTGGGCGTGGATATTTCCACTTCGAAGCCTCTGGAGGATACGATTGCTTATATCGGCAGCATCGTGGAAGAAATGGAAGCATTATCCGAAAATTGAAAACACGGAATCAAAAAATCGAAAGGCGGGAACCGTACCCTCCCGGATATCCGGAGGGTATGATCCCCGCTTTTTCTGTTGGCAATTTTGAGCAATCGCTATATGGAAGAGAGTGATAAGCATAGCTATATCGATGATATCCTCCGGCTTTTCTTCATAGCATAGTATGCACATACGGATCCTGATGTGACCGAAATCGAACCCAAGATTTCTTTGTCATGATTCTTTATAAAAATATCGTCGGATGGTCAAAGAAAGCTCTGTCCGCTCTCATTCAGCTGTCGCAGGGCTTCTGCCGCCGCACCGGTCCATTTGGAAGCTTTCCGGTCATAGGTAATCAAACCGTTGATTTCATCCTCGACATCACTTAATTGTGTGTAAACTGCTACGCACAGGGAAGGCAGGGACAGGGTCTCGCGTTGAAGCTTCAGCACAGCCTGTTGATATTGCGCGGTATCGTCAAATCGCTTATATCCGAAGGACTTGTCGGAGGTCATGTGCTCCGGTATGGCAAGCGAGAATCCTCCATATTCGGTCAGAGCCTGCGGCCGACCATGCGGATCGGGCTTCGGACGAAAATGACGGAAGTAGATGTGATGACTGTCAAGATCACCCGCTCCTTGATCCATCCACCCGCTGGCATGGTCGATCAGCCGCGTAGGGTCAAGCGTGCGCAGCTCCTCGGAATGCCGCGCAGCATCGAATTGTCCCCAGCCCTCATTATGAATGGTCCATGCCACAATGGAAGGGGTGTTTTTCAGCTGTGCGACGGTTTCACGAAAACAGATCTCCCACGTTGTGCGCCAGCAGGGATCCGACTGTCCATAGCGCGCTGACGGTGCATCGGAACCGGTGCGTTTTCCGAGAAGCGGCAAATAGGATGTCCACATTGTACTGTAGGAGCCGCCGCCGTTCACGATATCCTGCCATACCAGCATTCCGAGTCGATCGCAATGATAGTACCAGCGCTGCGGTTCGATTTTAATGTGCTTGCGGATCATGTGAAAGCCGAGATTTTTTACAAAAAGGATGTCGTCTGCCAGCGCCGCATCTTCGCCTGCCGTATAGAGACCATCACTCCAATAGCCCTGATCCAACACGCCGATCTGCCGGACAGGTGTGCCGTTTAAATAAATTTTCTGTCCGTCGACACGTATCTCGCGAAAAGCGAGGTATCCGGAAACGGCATCCCCATTTGAAAAACGGGCACGCCATGTATAAAGAAAAGGACTGTCGGGCGACCATGGGCGGGGAGCGTCCACAGATACGGAGATGCGGGACGGCGAGGATGTCGCCCTCAGCGTTTTTTGAGCAACGATACGTTCGTTATCCAAAAGCTCCAAAACACCGTCGAATGCGGAGACTTCCGACCAATGAAATGTGAAGTCTACCCGCTCATCCGTAAGAGAGGGCTGAATTTCCACAGACTGAACATATTCCTCCGGAACGATCTCAAGCCACACCGTCTGCCAAATTCCGGATGAGGGAGTATACCAGATTCCTCCGCGCTTATGACGCTGTTTTCCGCGTGGAAGTCCTGATTTTTCGGTCAAATCGCGTACGACGATGACAATTTCCTGCTGCGGGCGATGCGTATCAATCGCGTGTGTGATATCCGCTGACCACGACAAATATCCATCCCTATGGGTTCCGCAGGGGATGCCGTTAACAAAGACCGTGGCATATTGGTCGATGGCGCCGGCATGAAAGAGAATGCGGCTTGATGTCATCGGCTCATCATTCGGGCACAAATTTCGAAGGGAAAAGAAACGACGATACCATAGCCGTTCGGCCGGCTCAAGAATGTGACCGACGCCTGATAAAAGGCTTTCCGGCGCAAAGGGAACAAGAATGCTGCCTTGGGCGGGAAAGACCCGGTAGGAGGCGATCGGCTCAGTGGCACACAGGCCGTCAAAAAAAGCCGGATGTGTGAGATCCGGATCGGCTGTTTCTGCCGTATCGATCGCATAGTCCCAATAACCGTTCAAATTCATCCAGCTGTCGCGCACGAGCTGTGGACGAGGATATTCAGGAAGAACGGGAGCGTCCGGATTTTCGGCAAGGGAACGGAGTAAGGCATCCCCATATTTTGTATAAAGTGCTTTCATGCTTTTTTTCCTTTCTCGCGGCGAAGCATGCGATAAGGAATCAGGCAGAAGAGTGCGGCGATGATCCCGCCGAGAAAGATGAGCGGTGTAGGTACCTGCTTGACGACGCCCAGATCCATATATGTTGCTTGTGAGGAGCGAATGAGCGCCGATCCGATAAAAGGACCGATGAGCATCGGCAGCATAACGGCAAATACCATGCGCACGCCCTGATATTGACCGGCACGGCCTTCCGGGATGCGGTTGCGGACAAGGGTAATGGCCAGAGCGTTGAGAATCAGATTGCCCGACATCATCAGAATACTGAACGGGAGTACCGTCAGCTGCCTGCGGGCAAAGAGCATGCCGGTCAGACCTGCAAGATAGACGGCAAGTCCCGGCAGGAAGACCCGAAGGGCGCCTGCGCGGTCCATCAAACGGCCGGCCAGTACACTGATCACGGCCGCCACAAGGATGGTAGTGCCGAGAAGCAATGTGTAGTCATGGATTCCCAGATAATTTTGGATGTAGATAATCAGGTAGGGCATGTAGATTTGAATGGAAATTGAGAGTATCCCTAACAGAAGAAGGGCTGTGTAGAGACTTTTTTGCGCACGAACGGTTTCCGGGCGAAAGCCGTCAATGAGTGCACGAAAAGGACGCTCCTTTGTCAACGGGTGCGGAACCTCTGCGGGGATCAGGATCAAGCCGAGTAGGCCGGTGATCAGCGGAATAGCGCCGATGATCAGAAAAAAGAGTGACCATTGGCCGGCACGTGTCAGAGGATCGAGGAATCCGAAGATCAGAAGCATGGCGATGAGAGGAAATGTCTGGAGGACACCTTCGGTTTTGCCGCGATCATCCGGCAGAACCGCATCATTCAGATAGGCATTGAATGCGGCATCATTGGCGGTTGAGCCGAAGAAGGTCATTATGCAGTCGAAGGAAATGACGCCGAGAGCGAGAAATATCGCCATTTTTTCGGTAGAAACGAGGCCGGCAAGGGTTTTCGCATTTAAAAGTGCGAAGAGACCGATGGAGAATCCCCAGAAAATGTAGCCAAGAATTAAAAAAGGCCGACGACGCCCGATACGATCGCTGAATACTCCCATACCCATGGTGGTCAACGTGGCGACGACGGCGCTGGCGGCGACCATCCAGGCAATGTATCGCGGGTCTGTGGAGATGGTATTGTAGAGAAAGACATTAAAATACATATTTTCGACGACCCAGGCAATCTGCCCGACGAGGCCGAAAAGGATGATAACCGCCCAGAGACCGGGACGGATGCGGGATGCGGATTGATTCATAGAAACCTCCCTTCATGTTATCCATATCTTAGCACAAGGAGGAGAGATCAGGAGCGGCAATTGCTCTTGTCAGTATAATTTACGATGATTGGTCATAGAAACGGAGATGCTTGCGATTGTGATTTGACAACGGATTATTGGATTTTGATGTCGGGAAAAGAAAGATATAGAAGGTTGATTGGAAGTCTCATCAATTTGAATTGGAACATGCCCAAATAATCATGATGCCAATGATACAAAACCAAGGAAGCCGGTGAATAAAAACAGACTTTGAAAACAGAAATGAAGAACAAATTGAAGGATATGGAAAGGAGACTCATAGTATCCATAAAAATCATGATGACAGCGAGTTCAAAAAAATGTCATTAAAATGTCCTTAGAACAATAGAACGAGCTTTCAAAGCATTATAGGGTCAAGAAAAGAGAAAGCAGGTAGGCGGTGGCCGTTCCATTAGAAATATTAAATCTGATTGCAGATAACGTTTTTGTATATTTATCCGAGTTGCACTCCGATCAGACTGAGCGTCGGTGCCGCCGGTTCAAATCGTGAAAAGGTCAGGTCGATTGCAGGTTGCTTTCGCTCACCTCCGGAGCAAGACAAAGGCCCGGCCGAAATCGGCCGGGCCTTTGTCTTATGATTCTTCATTAATATGGAGGCAGCGCCATATTCCGAATCGGTATATGGAAAACGAAACGGGATTCGCGGATCTTTAGTGATAATGAGGACAGGAGCCGGTTTTCCGATTGCCGGCATCGGAAGCGGAGCCGGCATGACATGCTGAGCATGTGCCGGATGAGGCGCATGCGGAACAGCCTCCGCTTTTTCTCAGCCTGATGACATGGCGTATCGCGAAGAAGGAAATAATAGCCAGAGCGGCGATAATCAATATGTCTGCAAGATGTGATTGAAGAAATGACATGATACATCCTTTCTATGTTTTGTTATTTTGTCCGAATATTTTTTCATATCCGAATATGTTAACCATTACTAACTAAATTGTAGCTCTTTCCGGAGAAAAAGCAAATTTTTTTGAATGGAAAAACGCGAAGACAATGAAGCGCGAATCGGAGATACAAGCGCGTGCAGAGACGGTATGGTATGATCAATGGGAAAGGAGTCAGGCATGCAAAATTCATGGAAAATTCACGCTGCAGCTGCATTCGGGCTGGAAGCGTCAGTCAAACGAGAGTGCGAGGAATTGGGCTTTCAGGGAATCCATGTCGAAGAGGGGCATGTGATCTTTGAAGGCGGCCCGCACGAGGTTGCGTTAGCGAATATTGCGCTGCGGACAGCGGATCGCGTGCTCCTTGAGCTGGGACGATTTCCCGCTAAAACCTTTGAAGAGCTTTATGAGAATATAAAAAAGCTGGCATGGAAGGATTATTTGCCACGTGAGGCCGCCTTTCCTATTCGGGCAAGGTCGGTGCGATCCGTATTAAAATCGGAGACGGATTTACAGAAAATCGGTAAAAAAGCCATTGTGGATGCCATGAACGGTAGGAAAAACGGCGCATGGCTGCCTGAAAACGGCGCATTGTATCCGGTTCTTCTGACATTGCGCCATGATGAATGCATTGCTTGTCTGGACACCACCGGAGAGGGATTGTTTAAACGTGGATATCGTGAGGAAAAGGGCAGTGCACCGATTAAGGAAACGCTGGCGGCGGCATTGGTGGATTTGAGCGTATGGAATCCGAGCCGTACCTTAGCGGATGTTTTTTGCGGATCGGGAACGATACTGATTGAAGCAGCCAGGAAAGCGCGCGGAATGGATCCGGGACTTGATCGAAGCTTTTTGTCCATGAAATGGGATATTATCGGAGAGAAGGTGTATGCACAGGTTCGCCGGGATCGCATGCAGCGTATTTCCTTTGATACGCCGCTTGAGCTTTTGGGCTTTGACATCGACCCGAAGGTCATTTCGATTGCGAGAGCCAATGCGGAAGCCGCCGGTGTGGGCGAGGATATTCATTTTATGAAGCGAGATATGCGTGAGGTATTTTTCAAAGAGAATTTCGGAGTGATGATTACCAACCCTCCTTACGGAAAAAGAATCGGAGAGATTCGAGAGACACGAGCTCTTATGCAAGCTTTTTCCGAGCGCTTTTTTAAGCTGCGGACATGGTCAATCTATGTCATTTCCGCATTTGAGGATTGGGAGACTCTGGTCGGCAACGTGGCGGATCGGCGGCGCAAGTTGTATAATGGAGGCATCAAAGCGACATATTATGAATATCTCGGTCCCAATCCGGAACGTTTTAAGTAATGATATAATGGAGAGGAGCCGGAAGGAGAGCTACATGCAGGAGCAGGCATACTTGGAACAAGAGAAAGAAGAACAGCCGGGACATCCCGCGGCGGATGGAGATACCTGGATTTCTGCGCTTTCACTTTTAGATGCCATGGAGGATTTTGTTCGTGTCGTCGATCCGGACGGAACGATCATATATAAAAATCGTGCTCTTTCGGCATTTGAAAAGCAATGTCGCGGCAAGGGAATGAAGGATCCGATTTTTCCGCCCTCCTCAATTACTCGTCCGTTCAAAAAGAGAATTGATTCCACAGAAAAAATTCATGTAGACGGCCGAGCCTTTTCCATCAAGAGCTCGCCATTATTTTTGAAGGAGGACGTGCAGGCCGTTATTGAGGTTTTTCGTGATTTTACAGTGCAGGATGATCTGACACGCCGTGTCATGGAAAGCAACCGGAGATTGCGCAACGAAATGAATCTTGCGCGTTCTATACAGACGAAAATGCTTCCGCAAATGACAAATGAAGGAAGCTTTGTTTTTGATTCCCGATATATTCCTTCGGAAGAGCTTTCGGGCGATTTTTATGATGTGGTTCCGCTTGCGGACGGACGATTGGCCGTATATATTTCCGACGTTGCAGGGCATGGGATTTCCGCATCGATTTTAACCATGTTTGTCCGCCAAACGATGAGAGGCATTCTGCTGGAGGAGAGTGTGGGGGATCCGGAAGCGGTTCTTTTAGCGATGCGTACACGATTTCAGCAGATTCACATGGAGGATTCTCAGTATTTTACTTTGTTTTACGGTGTATTCGACATGCGAAAAAATACATTTACCTATGCCAATGCGGGGCACAATTGCGAGCCCATCGTTGCACAAAACGGCGAAGCGCGGCTCCTGAAGGCAAAGGGAAAGATCATCTCCCCGGTTTTCCTGGCAAAGTCGTACGAGGAAAAGATCTTGCCTTTACAGGAAGGGCAGAGCTTTCTGTTCTACACAGACGGGGCATCGGAGGCGGTTAATATTCAGGGAGAGGTGTATAGCATGGAGCGTATGCTTCGCTGGATGGAAGAAGAGGATCAAAACCGTCTGCAGCATATGACCAATGACTTAATGCGATTTACAGAGGGCACACCAAGGGATGATATCGCACTGCTGGAGGTTCGATATCTGGGAAATGAGAAAGGAATGAAATGATGAAGCTGGATCTACAGTACACAGGACAGGAACAGGCATTGGATTCGCTGAGAGAAGAAACTCTCAAGGCCTTTGATGTTTTACAGAACAAATCCGGAAAGGGTAATGATTTTCTGGGGTGGATCGACTTGCCCGTCAACTATGACCGGGAAGAATTTCAGCGCATTCTTGAGGCGGCAAAACGCATCCGCGAGGATTCGGAGGCATTGGTCGTGATCGGAATCGGCGGCTCTTATTTAGGAGCACGCGCGGTTGTTGACGCGCTCACACCTGCCTATGGAACAAAAAAACCGGAAATTCTTTTTGCAGGCAATCAGATCAGCGGTCAGGAAACGGCAGAGCTTTTGGAATATCTTGAGAATAAGAAATTTTCGATTAACGTCATTTCAAAATCAGGTACGACGACAGAGCCTGCGATCGCATTTCGCCTTTTCCGTGATCTTCTGGTGAAACAGGTAGGAGAAGCGGAGGCCGTGCACCGCATTTATGTGACAACGGATCGTGCACGCGGTGCGCTCAAGACCTTAGCGGATGAAATCGGCTATGAAAAATTCGTAGTTCCCGATGATGTGGGAGGCCGTTTTACGGTTTTGACAGCGGTAGGACTTTTGCCGATTGCCGCAGCAGGAATTGATATTCAAGCGCTGATGGAGGGCGCGCAGGCCATGCGAGAGGTTGTGTGCCGGCGTGACTTTGAGAGCAATCCCGCCATGCGCTATGCGGCCATGCGCGAAATCATGTATCGCTCCGGCAAGGCCATTGAAATCATGGTTGCCTATGAGCCGAGGCTGCGATTCTTTGAAGAATGGTGGAAACAGCTTGATGGAGAAAGCCTTGGAAAAGAAGGGAAATCACTTTTCCCGGCATCCGTTCTCAACACAACCGATTTGCACTCGATGGGACAATGGATTCAAGAGGGCGTTCGCAATATTTTTGAAACGGTGCTTTGGGTCGAAAGTATGGATAAGGATGTTAAGATTCCGGCAGATGCGGGAAATCAGGACGGCCTGAATTATCTTGCCGGCAAGTCGATGCATTATGTCAATGAGCAGGCGATGCGCGGAACTCGAAAAGCGCATATCGATGGCAATGTACCCAATGTTTTTCTTAGCATGGAAAAGCTGGATGCCTTCCATCTGGGCGAGATGATTTATTTCTTTGAGACGGTAACAGGCATTTGCGGATATATGCTGGGTGTGAATCCGTTCAATCAGCCGGGCGTGGAAATGTATAAAACCAATATGTTTGAGTTGCTGGGCAAACCCGGCTATGAAAGGAACTGAAATGCCGACACCACACAACACCGCTGAAAAGGGACAAATTGCCGGGAAGATTCTTTTACCGGGCGATCCGCTTCGCGCAAAATTTGTTGCGGACAATTATTTACAAGAGGCAAAGCAGTTCAATTCTACACGGAACATGTTCGGCTTTACCGGAATCTATCGTGGAGAACCGGTATCCGTCATGGGCACGGGAATGGGAATGCCCTCTCTTGGAATCTACGTTTATGAGCTGATTCACGAATATGATGTAAAAAAGCTGATTCGCATCGGTTCGGCGGGAGCCTATACAGACAGGCTCAAGCTCTATGATATCGTTTTGGCTCAGGGCGCATGCACGGATTCCAACTTTGCGATGCAATTTGATACGCATGGAACCTTTTCCGCCATCGCTTCCTGGTCTTTGCTGAAAAAAGCGTATGATGTCGCGGAAAAAATGAATCAGACGGTACATGTGGGAAATATTTTCTCGTCGGATATTTTCTACAACGCACTCAATCGCGAGCAGGATCATTGGAAAAAATGGGCGAAGCTGGGCTGTCTCTGCGTAGAAATGGAAACCTATGCGCTTTATACCCTTGCCGCGGAAGCCGGTGTGGATGCACTTTCCGTTTTAACGATTTCGGACTCGTTGACCAGCGGAGAAGAAACTACAGCGGCACAAAGAGAAAACAGCTTTCAGACAATGATGGAAATTGCGCTGAATATTTAATTTCGCCGGAATTCAAAGAAAAAAGGAAGGATATTTATGGAAATCAATCGCATGATCGATCATACAATACTCAAGCCGGAGGCTACCGAGGATCAGATTCGCAAGCTCTGTGAGGAAGCTAAGGAATATCATTTTTATTCCTGCTGCGTCAATGGCGAATATACGGCGCTTGTGCATTCACTTCTGGAGGGCAGCAATGTAAAAACCTGTACGGTGGTAGGGTTCCCTCTTGGAGCGATGTCCACCCGCGCAAAGGTTGCGGAAACGGAAATTGCATTAGAGGATGGAGCGGACGAAATCGATATGGTCATCGCAGTCGGACAGCTCAAGGCAGGAAATTATGATTATGTCAAAAACGAGATTGCCGCGCTGAAAAAGGCCTGCGGACCGGATCGCGTGCTTAAGGTGATCATTGAAACCTGCTTATTGACGGATGATGAGAAAAGAAAGGCTTGTGAGCTGGCCGTGGAAGCCGGAGCGGATTATGTAAAAACCTCGACGGGCTTTTCCACGGGCGGCGCGACGGTGCACGATGTACGGCTGATGAAAGAAACGGTGAAGGATCATGCTTTGGTCAAGGCTTCGGGTGGAATTCATACAGCGGAGGAGGCACAGGCTATGGTGGAAGCGGGGGCTTCCCGTATCGGAGCATCTGCCGGCGTTCGTATCATGCAGGAGCTTGCTTGATGTCCGGAGAATTCGTTCAGCTTTTGAATATGGTGCTGATCCAGAACGAGCGCAATGAAGTGCTCGTTCTGGATAAAGTCAAAAAAGAAGGCTGGGAGGGTCTTACTTTTCCGGGAGGGAAGGTGGAACCTTCGGAAAGCCTTGTGGATTCTGCGCGTCGTGAGGCATGGGAAGAAACGGGATATACGATCGGGAAGATGGAATATGCCGGTGCCATTCACTGGATATCGGTGGATACGAATTGGCATGGAATTGGGTTTCTATACCGCACAAGCGATTTTTCCGGACAGCTCCGGGAAAGCCGGGAGGGCAGCCTTCAATGGATGTCCTGGGAGGATTTTCTTAAGGCGGATGGAAAAAGCGGCTCTATGAAGGAAATTCTTGCCATTTATCAGGGAAAAGCGGCAGAGGTTTTGACGTGGTATGATGGCCACACATGTATTCGAGTACAGTTTTGCAAGTAATTGGGAAAGGGGGAGGATATGGAAAAAAATCGTCAAGACACCGAGTTCACATTTACACAGGCGTTGGAACAGGCGGCTCGAGCGGTAAAGAACAGCGGAAATACCGTTTTTTTCGGTGGAGCCGGCGTATCTACCGCATCCGGTATTCCGGATTTTCGCTCCCCGAACGGCTTGTATCGGATGATGAAGGATGCCAAGTATTCCCCTGAGTATTATATGAGTCATGATTATTGGCTGGATTCTCCGGCCGGTTTTACGGATTTTATGAGACAGATGGAACGCATGGCACAGGTTGCTCCGAACGGCGCGCACAAAGCTCTTGCCGAGCTGGAAAAAAAGGGAAAGCTGCAGGCGGTGATCACGCAGAACATCGACAGTCTTCACCAAAAGGCAGGCAGCAGGAATGTGCTGGAGCTGCATGGCAATACACGCGATATTTATTGTCCGCAATGCGGAGAAAAGGGAGATTACAAAGCATACATGCAGGGAAAGGGAGTATTTCCCTGTCCGCGCTGCGGTTCTCCCATGAGGCCGGATGTCACACTATATGGGGAGATGCTCAACGAACAGACAATGGACCAGGCATTGCGCGCCATCCGAGAGGCGGAGGTTTTGATTGTGGGCGGCACTTCCTTAGTCGTCTATCCGGCAGCGGGTCTCATCCGATACTTTCATGGGCACACATTAATTTTGATTAATCGGGATGCCACCTCCGCAGATAAGCAGGCGGATTTTGTTTTGCATGGCGATATCTCTGAGATTTTACCGATGCTCGTCCCGAAGGAGATGTGATGGGTTCTTTTGTACATTTGCATTTACATACGCCCTATTCGCTTCTGGACGGATTTTGCAGGATTGAGCAATTGATGGAAGAGGTGAAATCACAAGGCATGGATGCGGTAGCCATTACGGATCACGGCAACCTTTTCGGTGCCATTCAATTTTATAAAGCCGCAAAAAAAGCCGGCGTGAAGCCTATTTTAGGCTGTGAGGTCTATGTTGCGGAAGATCGTACCGATCGAAGCGACCGCACAAGATATCATTTAGTTCTACTGGCAGAAAATGAAACAGGATATCACAATTTAATAAAAATTGTTTCCGAAGCATATATCCATGGATTTTACTATAAGCCAAGAGTGGACAAAGCCTTTCTTCGTGAACATCACGAGGGCTTAATCGCTTTATCCGCCTGTATCGCGGGGGAGTGTGCGCAGCGTGCGCTCGATGGAAATGATGAAATCACTCGACAAACTGTTCTGGAATATCAGGAAATTTTCGGTGCCGGTAATTTTTATTTGGAGATTCAGGATCATGGTCTTCGAGAAGAAAAAATCATCGCCGGTGCGTTTGCAAAAATTCACAGGCAGCTCGGGATTCCATTGGTTGCGACCAATGACTGTCACTATTTGAAGCGTTCAGATGCGGAGGCGCAGGATGCCCTTTTATGCATTCAAACGGGCAAGGTTTTGCGTGACGAGAATCGCATGCGATTTCCCTCAGACGACTTTTATTTAAAATCTCCGGAGGAAATGCATGAGCTTTTTGAGAATTATGATGATGCGATTGAAAATACGGTTCGTATTGCAGAACGCTGTAATGTAGAAATTCGCTTTCATGAGCTGCATTTGCCGCATTTCGAGATTCCGACTCAGGAGACAAACAGAGAGTATTTACGGCGATTGGTATCCGAGGGATTGGAAAGGCGTTATGCATCGGACGGAGACGCCTCGCGATTCGAGCAGGCCCGCTCCCGAGCGGACTACGAGCTTTCGGTCATTGAACAAATGGGATATGTGGACTATTTTCTGATTGTCTCGGATTTTGTGCATTTTGCCCAAAAAAAGGAAATTCCGGTGGGACCCGGCCGCGGTTCTGCAGCGGGATCCATTGTTTCCTATGCCTTGGGAATTACGGGAATTGATCCGCTGGAATTTGATTTGCTTTTCGAGCGTTTTTTGAATCCGAATCGCGTGTCCATGCCGGATATTGATATCGACTTTGACTATGAGCGGCGTGAAGAGGTCATCGATTATGTCAAGGAAAAATATGGTGAGGATCATGTGGCACAAATCGTGACATTCGGGACACTTGCTGCCAAAAATGCAATTCGAGATATCGGCAGAGTGATGGAAGTTGAGCTTTCTCAAGTAGATCGTCTGGCGAAGGCCGTTCCCAACGAGCTGAAGATGACACTGACAAAAGCGCTGAGAGAAAGTGAAGAGTTGAACAAGCTGATCGAGAGCAGCGAAACATATCAGAAATTAATGCGTCTGGCCATTGCGGTGGAAGGGGTGCCGAGACATACCTCCACCCATGCAGCAGGCGTGCTCATTGCAGGGGAGCCCGTGGATCATATCGTTCCCCTGTCTACCAATGGGGATCAAATCACAACGCAGTATAATATGACGGAGCTGGAAGAGTTGGGTCTTCTGAAAATGGATTTTCTGGGACTCCGAAATCTGACGGTGATCAATGACGCGGTGAACATGATCGAGAAGCGCACCGGAAAACGACCGGATATGATGCGCATCGATCGGGAGGATCCCAAGGTGCTCCGGCAATTTGCCAATGCGGAAACCATTGGAATTTTTCAATTCGAGTCCAATGGCATGCGGCGATTTCTTTCTGAGCTCAAGCCGACCCGATTTGAGGATCTGATCGCGGCAAATGCGCTTTTTCGTCCCGGCCCTATGGAGGAGATTCCGACGTATGTGGATGCGAGACATCATCCTGAGCACATTCATTATCTGCATCCTTTGCTTGAGCCGATTTTGAAGACAACCTACGGCGTCATTGTCTATCAGGAGCAGGTGATGCAGATTGTGCAAAGCCTGGCGGGGTATTCCTTAGGGGAAGCGGATAATTTGCGCCGAGCCATGTCTAAAAAGAAAATGGCGGTCATGGAGGAAAACCGTGAATATTTCATTCATGGAAAGACCTTGGAGGATGGCACGGTAGAGATTCCGGGTTGCGTTTCCAACGGGGTGCCTGAAGAAATTGCCAATGCCATTTATGATCAGATGATCGCTTTTGCCAGATATGCGTTCAACAAATCGCACTCGGCAGCATATTCCTTTGTGGCAATGCAAACAGCGACGTTGAAATACTATGCTCCTGCGGAATATTTTGCGGCATTGCTTACCAGCGTTATGGGAGATGCGGACAAGATGGCGCTTTATATACGAGAAGCACAGCGACTGGGGCTGATCCTGATGCCCCCGAACATCAATGCCAGCTTTGACCATTTTACCGTGGAAGATCACGCGATTCGTTTCGGACTTTTGGGAATTAAAAATGTAGGCGCCGGAATTACGCGAGCAACCATCAAGGCAAGGGAAAAGAACGGTCCGTTTGTTTCCTTAGAGGATTATCTGCGTCGCATTGCGGATGAGGACCGAACGGCATTGAATCGCAAGGCACTGGAAAGCCTGATTAAGGCGGGAGTCTTTGACTGTCTGGGAAGATCCCGAGCGCAAACGCTTGAGAATATGGAGCGTTCCCTTGACGGGGTTCAGCTTGCCAGAAAACGAAATATTGCCGGACAAACCTCGATATTTGATATGCTGGATGTCAAGCCTGTCGAGGAGCCGGATCCGGATAGGGAATTTCCAAAGCCGCTTCTCCTTGCTTTTGAAAAGGAAATGCTGGGAATTTATCTTTCGGATCATCCGTTCTCATCCTATGAACAGCGGTTTCGCCCGTATATTAATTTTTCGCTGGACGAGATCGCCGCAGAGGAAACTCCTGAGTCACTGGACGGCAAGCGTGTCCGGCTTGCAGGCATTTTGCGTGCGAGAAAGGATATTATTACCAAGAGGCGGGAAAAAATGGCGGTAATTACTTTGGAGGATCGATTCGGCACCATCGAATGCGTCCTATTTCCAAGGGCATTTCGCACGGCGGAACCAAACCTGCAGATCGATGAACCACTTCTGGCACAAGGAGTGTTACAATATCGTAATGATGCGCTACAATGTGTAGTGGACAGAATTCAAACTCTGGAGGCTTTGGAGGAGCAGGATGCCTCTCGAAGGCTTTACGAAGAAAATGCGTCATATTCTGAAGAGCGGCGAGCCTTTCAAAAGGAGGACAAAAAGCCGGATCAGAGACGGATGGATCGGAAAAAGGCGCCCGAGGGGGATACCTTGTATCTTCAGATTCATTCAAGGGATCAGTCAAGATATGCGCAGCTTAAGGAAATTCTTCGTCAGCATGCCGGAAATGTGCCCGTTTGTCTATATTTTTCGGATCGCAGGGTCAGCGTGCTTATGAATGATGAGTATCAGGTTCTTGTCGGACAGGACTTGCTGGATGCATTGTCTCGCTTATTAGGACCGCAAAATATCCGGCTGAGAAAAAAGGAGGATGTATGAAAACAATCGGAATCTTAACATCCGGTGGAGATGCCCCCGGAATGAATGCGGCGATTCGAGCCATTGCCCGCACCTGCTTTGCAAAGGGGATTCGGGTAAAGGGCATTCGCTACGGCTATGAAGGCCTGATGACCGGTGATATTTATGAAATGAATGTATCCAGTGTCGGAGATATCATACAAAAGGGCGGCACAATTTTAGGCTCGGCACGTTCCATGAAGTTTAAGACACCGGAGGGTCAGGAGGAAGCGGTCAAGATTCTCAAGCAATTCGGCATTGAAGGGCTGATTGTTATGGGAGGAGACGGATCCTTTCAAGGAGCGCATGCTCTGCATAAGAGGGGAATTCGCACGGTAGGCATTCCCTGTACGATTGATAATGATATGGGATATACCACATATACGATCGGCTTTCATACGGCAGTAGAAACCGTAATTGAGTCCATCGGGAAGCTTCGCGATACATCCAACTCGCATGGACGCGCCAACATAATTGAGGTTATGGGCAGACATTGCGGGGACATCGCTTTATACTCCGGGCTTGCAGGCGGAGCGGAAAGCATCATTGTGCCGGAACACCCGTATGACCGTGACGAGATTATCGAAAGAATTTTGCGCAGCCGAAAGCGCGGAAAGAGACATCATATTATCGTTCTTGCGGAGGGTGTCGGGGAGCCCTATGATCTTCGTGATTATATTCAGGAGAAGACGGACGTGGAAACCAAGATTACCAGCTTAGGGCATGTGCAGCGTGGAGGAAGCCCCAGCTTTACCGATGCAAAATTAGGCTGTGTGATGGGATATAAAGCGGTGGAAGCTCTGATGAACGGTTCCAGCTCCGTAGCCGTCGGAATTCGTGGCGATGAAATCTTCACAATGCATATTGAAGAGGCAATTTCCATTCCACACGATTTCAATGAAGAACTATACGAAATGGCAAACATGCTTTCGAACTGAAGAAATCTCGGAGGAGTATATGAATAAGACCAAAATTGTATGTACGATCGGACCGGCATCTCAGGACGAAGAAACCTTAAGGCAGCTGATTCAAGAGGGGATGAATGTTGCCAGACTCAATTTTTCTCACGGATCTCATGAGGAGCAGGGAAATAAAGTCCGTTTGATTCGCAAGCTGCGTGAGGAGATGCAGATTCCGCTTGCAGTTGCGTTGGATACAAAGGGACCGGAGATTCGCACGGGCGTCTTTCAGAATGGTGAAAAAATCACCTTGCAGAAGGGGGAGCCTTTTACGCTTACGACGCGGGATGTGGAGGGAACTCAGGAGATGGTATCCGTTTCCTACAAAAATCTTCCGCACGATGTGCATGCAGGAATGCACATTCTTATCGATGACGGTCTTTTAGATCTTTTGGTTCATGAGGTGAAGGGCACGGAGATTCACTGTATTGTTCAAAATCAGGGCCAAATTTCCGATCACAAGGGAATCAATATTCCCGGTGCCGAGATCCATCTTCCCGCAATGACGGAGCAGGATCAGGCGGACATTCTTTTCGGAATTGAAGCGGGAATTGATATGATTTTCGCCTCATTCATTCGTACCGCACAGGACGTTATGGAAATTCGTCGTTTGCTGCAAGAAAATGACGGAGGCGATATTCTCATTTTTTCCAAAATTGAATCGCAGCAGGGCGTAAACAACCTCGATGCCATTTTAGATGCTTCGGATGGAGTGATGGTCGCCCGCGGAGATTTGGGCGTGGAAATCCCTACAGAAAATGTGCCTCTTGTACAAAAAGAAATTATTCGCAAGGCGAATCGCTTTGGAAAACCGGTGATCACGGCAACGCAAATGCTGGATTCCATGCAGCGCAATCCTCGTCCGACTCGGGCAGAGGTCAACGATGTTGCCAATGCGATTTTGGACGGGTCAGATGCCATTATGCTTTCCGGCGAGACGGCATCCGGAAATTATCCGCTTCTTGCGGTTCGGCAAATGCGCGTCATTGCGGAAACGACCGAAGCTTCGCCCGATTTCAAAAAGCTTCTGGAGCAGAGAAAGCCCGTAGCGGATCCGAATGTCTCCACAGCGATCGCACGTTCGGCCTGTACGATTGCAGGTCAGCTTTCGGCAGCAGCGATCGTCGCTTCCACCTCGGGGGGATTTACGGGGAGGCAGATTTCGAGATTCCGTCCGGATACGCCGATTATCGCTTGTACTCCCAATGAGCGAGTCTATCATCAGCTTTCCATTGTATGGGGTGTCATGCCGGTGATGAGCAGGATGTCCGTGCACACCGATGAGCTTGTCGAGCGTTCGATTGTGGCGGCGCTTCATACAGGAGTCGTGCATGAAGGAGATCAGATCGTTCTTACAGCCGGAATTCCTGTCGGAAAGGGACAGTCTACGAATCTAATCAAGGTGCATACGATTGGTGATATTATCATCAGCGGACAAGGCGTCGGCAGCGGCATGGTGACGGGACGCGTCTGTGTGGGAAGCACGCTTCGGGATATTTCAGAGAAATTCCAGTCACAGGATATTCTCGTCTGTAAATTTGCGGATGCGGAGCTGATCCCTTATATCGAAAGAGCGGGAGGCATTATATCCGAAGAGGGAGGACAAAGCTCGCTGGCAGCGGTTGTAGGCTCTCATTACAATCGCCCGACCGTCATCGGCGCCGTAAATGCGGTAAAGGTGATGAAGGATGGCGATATTGTTACCATTGATGCGGATACGGGCGTTGTTTATGCCGGAGAAGTACAAATCATGTAAAGAAAGGCGGAGCTCAGCTCCGCCTGTTTTCTTTGTCTATTTTTCTATAATGAAATTTTCTTTTAATTCTCCTCGTGTATAGCTTTCAATCAGTGCATGAAGGTATTTTATTTTCGTTTCATATTTTTTCCCCAGATCCGTATCTCCGATCAAAACGCGGTGACCGTAACGATCCACGGTTGAAACAAGGGGAGAATATGTTTCCAGAGAATTTGTGATGGAGCTGAAATCTCGATGCTCTGCCAGAGCGATGTGGTGAGAGTTGAAAATCAGGGTATATCCGGCGATGCCTGTCTTTTCCTGATATGCCTTGGCAATTCCGCCGTCGATAACGAAAAGCTTGCCATTGGCCCGCATCGGAGTTTGACCGTCCTTGATTTTCACGGGAACATGTCCATTGATAATATGAGAATGCTTGTCGGTCAATCCGAATTCCATGAGTATGGCATCACAAATTTCCTCCTGATTACACAGATGGAAATAGGGGTTATAGATTTCCTTGCGCAGCGCGGAATCGTCGACAAAGTAATTCTCAAAGGTGGCCATTTTACTTTTCCCGAACATCGGGCTTTTCGGACCGCACCAGAGATACCACATAAAGTCAACCGCCTTATGCCGTTCAATGGAATCCACATCTCCGTTAAAGGCCTGCGTTACACTGTAATCCAAATAATCCATAAGAGATTTTCCGGAGTAGTCTTTTCCGTCGATATGGAGGACATCAAAGCTGCCGTCCTCTTTCATCGGAAGACAGCCATGGAAAAGAAGATTGCCGTTATAAGCAAGATAGGAGCTGCCCTTGGCATACACGAACCGCATATGTCTTTTGAGACGCTCGGAATGCATGAAGGAAGCGCGTATGCTTTTGAGCAGATCCTTTTCCTCGTCACTGAGGCGCAAAGGATCCCCCGGATCAATGGTCGGAAATCGGGTGTCCAGCATCGGATATCTCTTATCTCCTTCCACATATTCCATTGTTTTCCAGTCCACCTTTTTTAATACGATCCGATCCTGCATTCTGTATTCCGGATGACGTTCCAAAAGCTGCCCTTCAAGCTTGAATTCAAGAATTGCAATCGCCTTATGCATCTTTGCAGCACGTTTTCGATCGATAATATTGTAGACATTTTCATCGTAGACATGCAGATCAAAGCGTTCACACGGATCATCGCCATAAACCTTGACTGCAAAATCATTGAGTGCGCGAAGATGAATGCCGTAGCCGTCTTCCAACGCATCAAAGGTATTGTAGCGAATGGCATTCCGCATTACGCTCATCATACAAGGCGCATTGCCTAAGGCGGCGCCCATCCACTCAACATCATGGTTTCCCCACTGGACGTCTACATTTTCAAAGCGAATCAGCTCCTCCAGAATTTTTTCAGGACCCGGTCCGCGGTCAAAAAGATCTCCTACGATGTGAAGATGGTTTACGCAGATGCGCTGAATCATATGCGCCAGTGCCTTGATGAAGTCGATGGAGGCGCCTTCCGCAATAATGCCGTCGATCATAGCAAAATAATATTGACGCCGGTCAATTTCACCATCATTGGTATAAAAGAATTCTTCCACGACATCCTGATAGCGATCCGGTGTGAGCTTATGAATCTGTGCTCGTGGATATTTGGAAGAGATAAAACGTCCCACCTCTACCAGACGCAATATCATATCGCGTATCCATCTTTCATCCTCCAGCTCTGCGCGGCGCGCACTCAGAGCGGAATCGGGATCGTAGATCAAGCTCGCAATTTCGTTTTGATCCTCTTCCGACAAGCGGGAACGATAGACATCACGAATCTTTCTGCGGATATTTCCGGAAGCGGATCTCATCAGGTGGATGAAAGCACGATCCTCGCCATGGATGTCACTGAAAAAATATTCGGTTCCTTTCGGAAGGGACATCAGCGCCTTTAGGCGAACGATTTCCCCATATGCGGCACGTCGATTGGGATACTCTTGTGAGAGTATGTTCAAGAGAATAGACTTTTCCATGATCATCCTTTCTGTATTGAGTTCTTTAGTTGCATTATAGATCATTCCTTGCAATAACTAAAGAAGCCGGCGGAAATAAAAATTGTCATGTGCAAGCATGTGAAACCGCCCCTGAAGCTTGACTGATCAATCCAACTTCAAGAGGTGACTCCAAGGGCGCATGTTTTTCCATCAGTTTGGATGACAGGATTATTATTTTGTGCTCAAAAGGTATTCCTTTAATACATCCAGAAACATTCTGGACGCCTTGCTTAAGTCATAAGAAGAATTATATGCTGCGACAACGATTCTTTCCTTTAAAGGAGCAGATAGCTTAAAATATCTGATCGGCATGGAAGCGGTACGGATTTTTAAAAGCATATCTGTAGCAAGAGCGATTCCCATTCCGCAGGAAGCCAGTACAATCGAGTTAATAACATCATTCGTTTCAAGAATGATTTTCGGAGGCTTTTTCATGAGAGCGGAAATCTCCTGAAAGGTTTTTCGAAGCTTCTTTCCCTGTTGGAGAATAATAAATTCCTCATCTTCCAAATCACTGATATTGACAGTAGCACAGGAATCTGAATCAGCAGAACAGGGATGCATTTTGGAAAGTCTGCTTTTTTCATTCGCAACGATTAAAATATCTTCTTTGGTTAAAATTTCGGTGTTCAAATTCGGAGAGGAAAGCGGTTCGATCAGAATGGAAAAATCAGTTTTGCCTTCCACGGCATATCTCTCGAGCTCCAGCAACGTTCCTTCTAATATGTTTATTTCAATATTCGGGTACTTTTCTTTAAAAATCGGAAGCAGACTCGCCATGATGCAAATACAATGATAATTTAAGCATCCGACGGTAATCGTTCCTGCATTTAAATTTTTAATATCTTCAACACTTGTCTTTATACTTTTCTTTATTAAGTTAATGGTAGCCAGCTTTTCATATAAAATCTTTCCAAATTCAGTCAGTCTAATCGGTAAAGTTTTTCTAAGAAAGATTTCGCAATCCAGTTCCTCCTCTAATCGAATTATATATTGACTGAGTGAAGGCTGAGAAATAAACAGCTTTTTTGCAGCTTTGGAATAGCTTCCTTGCCTAACGATTGCATCTATGTATTCATACGCCTTTAGATCATCCATAAAGAACCTCCCTCACAAAGAATAGTACTCAAGCTATCGCGGCAATAGTCTTAACACTATGTATAGAAACACGTCTATAGCTTTCATAATATCAAAAGACTTAGACAAAGCAAGCTTAACTTTATATTATGAAATCAAGTTCCCGGGAAATCGTTTTTAGAAAAACTTTAATGAAAGGAGATAGACAGTAAAAATGAGCAGGATGTTGGAGGATGTAACTATTTTAGATTTAACCAGAGTTTTAGCCGGACCCTATTGCGGAATGTTACTTTCGGATCTGGGTGCAAAGGTTATCAAAGTTGAAATTCCTGAAAAGGGGGATGATAGCAGGGCCTATGGGCCGTATCAAAACGGAGAAAGCATCTATTATGCCGGGCTGAATAGAGCGAAAAAAGGCATTACTTTAAATCTGAAAAAAGAAAAGGGAAAGAAAATTCTTTTAGAGCTTGTCAAAAAAGCTGACATGTTAATAGAAAACTACAGGCCGGGAACTATGGAAAAACTGGGGCTTGGATATGATGTGCTGAAAAAAGCAAACCCAAAATTAATTTATGGCGCGGTCTCAGGATTCGGACATAGCGGACCTTATTCTAAACGAGCAGGATATGACATCATTGGTCAGGCTATGGGGGGACTTATGAGTACTACAGGCTGGCCGGGCGGTTATCCTACAAGAACGGGAACACCAATGGGAGATGTCTTGGGAGGATTAAATTTAACGATTGGTTTACTTGCTGCTCTTCACAGGCAAAGAGAAACCGGGATTGGAGAGAAAGTTGATGTCAGCCTGGTAGATTCCGTAATTTCTTCAATGCAAAATATCAATATGATTTATTTTACAGAGGGTAGAATTCCGGAAAGAATAGGAAACAGATATGAATCAACATATCCCTATGATTCCTTTGAAGCAAGTGACGGCAGTGTCATTATAGCGGCTGGAAATGACAAATTATATAAAATTCTATGTAAATTAATGAATCGTGCGGATTTAATCACGGATGAAAGATTTCAAACAGTTTCTGCCAGGGTGGAAAATCACGAAGAATTAAAAGAAGAAATTGAAAAATGGTCGAAAGAAAGAACCATTGATGAGATAGCCGAATATCTCAATGATAACGGCCTTCCGAGTTGTCCTATCAATACTGTGGATAGAATTTTAAAGGATGAGCAATTTACGAAATATAGAAATATGTTTCCTATTCAAAAACATCCGAAAGCAGGAGATATCAGACTTACCAATAATGCAATCAAGTTCATAAATGCCGAATCCGATCCCTATGATCCGGCTCCAACTCTCGGACAACATAATGAGTACGTTTATAAAGAAATACTTGGCTATTCAGATGAAGAATACCAAAAGTTAGTGAATGAAAAAATCATATAGGTGGGAAAAATGGAAAAACAAATACAGATCGTTGAAGTAGGACCGAGAGATGGCTTTCAAAGCATTCATGCAGATTGTGGAATGATTTCAACAGAAACGAAGCTAAAGTATATTGAAAAAATCATAGATGCGGGAGTTTCCAGTATTCAATTTACCTCTTTTGTGAGTCCAAAGGCGATTCCTCAGCTTGCAGATGCCAAGGAGGTGTCAAGGATTCTATTAGATAAACATCCGGATCTGGATCTTTTTGCACTTGTACCAAACTTAAGAGGAGCAAAAGATGCTTATGAGCTCGGAATCAGAAAAGTTGCATATGTAGTTTCTTACAGCAAATCACACAACAAAGCAAATATTAACAGAACTCACGAAGAATCGCTGGAGGCTTATCGGAAAATAAGGAGAGAATATCCGGATTTAAAAATAGAAGTAAACTTCGCGACGATATTCGGATGTCCTTTCGAAGGAAAATATCAAGACATCGACGGAATCCTCAAGTTTATACAGACATATGCGGACGAGGGAATGGATTCTTGTGTACTTGCAGATACGATTGGAATTGCTGATCCGCTTCAGGTCAGAAGATTCATCAGAGCCATAAAAAAAGCATTCCCAAAATTGGGCATTTCCATCCATCTCCATGATACAAGAGGCTTGGGAATGGTCAATTCTCTTGTAGCGATAGAAGAAGGAATTACAAAAATTGAAACGGCATTAGGGGGATTGGGCGGGTGTCCTTTTGCTCCCGGAGCCAGCGGAAATTTGGCTACAGAAGATTTCGTTTGGATGTTATCTGAAATGGGATATCAGACGGGAATCGATTTCGAAAAAATAGTGTTGGCTGCCAAAGAACAGGCGAAAGAAATCAAAGGAAACTACAGCGGACATCATATTCATATTGAAAAAATCACTCCAACAAATAGTGAAAAGGGATTGGTGACATCATGACTGAAAAATTCAAAGGAAGAACAAGGTTACAAAACATATCAGTTGTAGTTGGTATCGTAGTTTTTGTACTCATGCAATTTTTTCCTCATCCTGAAGGATTGTCGGAAATAGGATGGAAGGTTCTTTCGGTCTCCATTCTTATGGTCATTTATTGGATGACGGAAGCAATTCCAATAGCTGCAACAGCACTGCTTCCGATATTGTTATTTCCGCTTTTAGGCATTACCGGAGCAAAGAATCAAAATGATATAAAACTATTTTCACTCTATGGATATAAAACGATATTTCTGGTGCTGGGAGCAGGCTTTTTAGCCACTGCCATGAAAAGATGGAATCTACATAGAAGAATCGCTCTCGGGATTGTAAGAAAAGTCGGAAGCAATGTAAAAATGATTATATTGGGCTTTATCATAGCAACAGGCTTTGTTTCCATGTGGATGTCCAATACTACAGCGACAGTTATGATGCTTCCGGTAGCTATCAGCATCATAAAATCTCTTGAAGGAGAGATTGATGAAGGCTTTGGAAAAGCATTAATCCTTTCCATACCGTTTGCTGCCACATTAGGAGGCATGGCGACATCCATAGGAACAACGACAAATCCAACGGGAATCGGTATTATTTCTGAAGTGTTGGATTATAATATCTCCTTCGGCTCTTGGCTAAAAATCGGATTGCCCTTTACCATTGTTATGCTTCCACTTTGTTGGATATATATGGTGAAATTTTTTAAAGTTGATAAAATGAAGGCAATCAATATAGAGATTGTAGACGAAGAATATCATAAACTCGGAGCAATGAGTAAAGGTGAAAAATATACCAGTATCATTTTTGCTTTTGCGATCATTGCCTGGGTAACTCAATTTTTATGGGGCAAATGGATACCGTTTGCAACTGACGAGACGATTGCCATTGCCATAGCGGTACTCACTTTAATCATCCCGGTTGACTGGAAAAAAGGGGTCATGGTACTTCAAGGCAAAGAAGCCTTTGAGGATGCTCCATGGACGACAATGCTTTTATTGGCAGGCTCAATGGTCATGGGAAATGCCATCACGGATTCCGGAGTTGCCGCCTGGATCGCCGGTATGTTAGGTGGACTACAGGGAATGCCATCCATTGTAGTGATTATAATCGTCAGTGTAGTTACGGCCGTGTTGACAGAGGTGACTACCAATGCTGTTGTTGTCGCATCTTTTCTTCCGATATTGGCAGGAGTTGCTCAAGGACTTGGAATGGATCCGCTACAGCTTATGTTAATATGTATGATCGCTTCCAACTTTGCATTCATGTTACCGGCAGGGACTCCGCCAAATGCAATTGCTTATTCATCAGGGAATATTGAAATGAAAGATATGATCAAAGCCGGACTCGGTTTAAAAATCATTGCCTTAATAGCAGGTCCGTTAATTATGCAATTTATTACCTTCGGCTTATTAGGGATCGGTCTCAATTAAGTATCGGATTTTATAATCTCAACCCCCTATGCATAGGGGGTTGATTTTGTCTATGGTTTTTTCAAGAGCATAGAATCCATTCGCATATTTTCGGTTTCTACGCAAAATCTATAAATGGCTGCTTGCTTTTTTCGCCGCACCGAGATAGAATACATACACGGGGTGGGGGTATATCGTCTCACTCGCATCCAATATCATTATGAATCGAGGAGAAAATGAAAAAAGAATTTGATGTTCATGGTATGACATGCTCCTCCTGTGCGCTGAATGTAGAGAAATCGGTTCGACGGCTGGAAGGTATACGAGATGTCAACGTAAGCCTTCTTACCAATTCAATGGTTGTGGATACGGACACTGTTTCGGATGACGCAATTGAAAGGGCTGTTCACGGCGCCGGGTATGAAGCTGTTTCAAAAATAAGGGAAAAAAGAATAAAGACGAATGTCAAGGAGGTAGAGATCTCCGATGAAAGCCATATGCGTTTTCGCCTTGTTGTCTCATTTGTCTTTCTCATTCCCTTGATGTATTTCGCGATGGGAGAGATGATCGGCCTGCCCATTCCGAATGTTTTTAAGGGAGCTGAAAATGCTGTACTGTATGCATTTACGCAATTTCTGCTTTCGCTTCCGATTCTTATTGTAAATCGTAAATATTATATCGGCGGATTTCGCGGCTTATGGAAGCGCATGCCGAACATGGATTCCCTTGTTGCCATCGGTTCCTCGGCGGCCTTTGCCTACGGTATTTATGTGATTTATCGCATGGCGTATGCAACGGGACATGGGGACATGGCTCTGGTACAGCATTATATGCATTCTCTGTATTTCGAATCCTCGGCCACGATTTTGGCGCTGATTACGCTTGGAAAATATTTGGAAGAGAAAAGCAAGAAAAAAACCACGGAGGCGATTCGAGGCTTAATGGATCTGGCGCCCAAAACGGCGATTCGCGTCAGAGATGGAAAGGAATCGATAGTTCCGCTGGAGGAGGTAAGAGTCGGTGATGTACTTCGTGTCAAACCCGGCACGGCAGTACCCGTGGACGGAGTTGTGATTGAGGGAAGCGCCGGCATCGATCAGGCAGCGATTACCGGAGAATCCATTCCTGTTGAAAAAGGCGAGGGCGACAGCGTTGTCGGATCCACCTTGGTGAAATCAGGATCCTTTTTGATGAGAGCGGAAAAGGTGGGAGAGGATACTGCAATTTCCAAGATCATCAAGCTGGTACAGGATGCCAATGCCACAAAAGCGCCCATTGCAAAACTGGCGGATAAAATCGCAGGCGTTTTTGTCCCTGTTGTGATCACGATTGCTCTTGCGGCTATGGGAATTTGGCTTGTGTTGGGCCAAAGCTTTGAGTTTGCACTTACGATCGCAATTTCGGTACTGGTGATTTCATGCCCCTGTGCGCTCGGATTGGCAACTCCGGTAGCCATTATGGTGGGAACGGGACGCGGCGCAGGCATGGGGATTTTTATCAAGTCTGCAGAAGCTCTTGAGCTGCTGCATTCCGTGGATAGAGTCGTTTTGGACAAAACCGGTACGATTACGGAGGGAAAACCTGAGGTGACGGATATCATCTGTCTGACGGATCAGAGCGAACAGGAGCTGTTACAAATCGCCTCCTCGATAGAAGCACCTTCGGAACACCCTTTGGCAAGTGCAATTCTTTCCCGTGCCGAGAAAGAGGATATTTCCTTTATTACGGGCAAGAATTTCACGAATGTGCCCGGGCGCGGAATTGAAGCGGATATCAATGGCCAAAGGTATTTTGCGGGGAATATTGCATATATGAAGTCCTTGGGCTATGAAACGAAGGAGCCGGAACGCATCGCCGAGAGGCTGGCGCAGGAGGGCAAGACAAATCTCTATTTTGCGAACCGAAGCGGAGTCATCGGAATCATCTCTGTACAGGATCCGGTAAAACAAAGCTCGAAGGAAGCGATTGAGGCCTTGCACAAGATGGGCGTACGTGTCACTATGCTCACGGGTGATAATACAAGGACGGCGGAGGCGATTGCTCGCCCTCTTCATTTGGACGATACCGTTGCGGAGGCTTTTCCGGAGGATAAGGAGAGGATCGTTCGCAGCTATAAAGATAATGGGGAAAGGGTGGCAATGGTCGGTGACGGCATCAATGATGCACCTGCGCTTGCACGTGCCGATGTGGGTATCGCAATCGGAGCAGGAACCGATATTGCGATGGATGCAGCGGATATTGTCCTTATGAAAAGCGATCTCATGGATGTTGTAGGTGCCATTGAGCTTTCCAAGGCGACCATGCGGAATATCAAAGAGAATCTCTTTTGGGCATTTTTTTACAACGTGATCTTGATCCCCGTTGCAGCCGGCGTTTTTTACCATGCTTTCGGCTTGACGCTCAATCCGATGATCGCTTCTGCTGCGATGAGCCTGTCATCCATCTTTGTGGTAACGAATGCCCTTCGCCTGAATACCTTTCGAATTCATCGGAGAAGCGAGGACGGAGAGAATAGAGAAGAAGCAAATCATCAAGAGAATCAGGAGGACGTAATGACGGAGAAAACCATTCAAGTAGAGGGAATGAGCTGTGATCATTGCCGTAAGCATGTGGAGGAGGCATTGAACGCGATCGATGGCGTCGATGCGGAAGTGAATCTGGAGAAAAAAGAGGCGAGAATCCGGCTTTCCAAACCGGTTTCCGAGGAAACATTGAAGAAGGCCATAGAGGATGCCGGTTATCATTTTGCGGGGATACGGTAATGCAGGCGGATCACGATCAGGTTCTAAAAAGGCTGAAAACGGCACGCGGTCAGCTTGCGGGCATTATCAAAATGGTGGAAGAGGATCAATATTGTGTGGATATCTCAAATCAAATTTTGGCGACTGAAGCGCTCCTGCGCTCCACGAACAAGCTGATTCTGCATGCGCATCTTTCCCATTGTGTTCTCGAGTCCATGAATGCTGATGAGAAGGAGAGAGAAGAAAAAATAGAAGAAATCAAAAAGCTGCTGGACAAGCTTTTAAAATAAGCGGCTGTCTTTGGTTGACAGGGAGATAATGATGGCAAATATTCTCAATTATTTGGATTGGCGAGGCGATATCGCATTTTCCGCCGATCCGTTGAACGAGGTGGACAATGTTATTTTCAGTCAGTTAGCGTATTGTGATTTGGAAGGGATTCCGGAATTGACTGATGGATTTATGAAGGTATCGGATGTGCGAGATGCTTATTTTGCGATGCATACCGCAGAGGAGGTCCAAAGCAGAAAAACCTATACCGGAACGGCGCCCCTTCTGCTTTCTCCTCTTGCGGATTCCAAAAGATTTTCAGAATTGGAAATCGGACATTATGTCAACGTTTTAGATAAAGAAAAGGTGGTACAGTTTTCGGCTGTCATTTTTCGAATGCAGGAGCAGGCTTATGTAGCTTTTCGGGGGACCGACAACTCGTTGATCGGATGGAAGGAGGATCTTTATTTTTCCTACCGTTCCGGGACAGGGAGCCAGATCGCCGCCGTAGCGTATTTGAATGAGGCGGCAGGATATGCTAAGGGAAAGCTTCATGTCGGCGGGCATTCCAAAGGGGGAAATCTTGCAATCTATGCGGCGGCATTCTGTAAGCCTGAGGTCTACCGGAAAATTGTAACGATATGGGGAAATGATAATCCGGGTTTTCCATCCGACGTCATCGAAATGCCGGAATTTCAAAAGGCGGCGGAAAAGATGCGGCTTCTTGCTCCGGAGTCATCGATTATCGGACAGATGATGAAAAATATCACATTTCCTTCCCTTGTGAAAAGCGACGCCAAGCTGATTCAGCAGCATGATCTTTCCAGCTGGCAGGTGAAGGGAAATCATTTTGATACGGCGAATCGACTTTCCGAAGAGGCTGTTTTCGTGAATCAAACGATACAGAAATGGCTCCATGATATCCCTGTAGAGGAACGTAAGGAAGCAATCGAGATTGCTTTCTACTGCCTGGAAAAATCCAACGCGCGTACATTTGCAGAGCTCAACGAAGGGGGATTCAAAATGCTTCACTCCATTATGAAAGCCTCTAAGGAGCTCTCGGAGGAGCAATCGAGGCTGATCGGGGAGCTTTTTTCCTCGCTGGTGTCCAATGGAGGAATCCTCTTGTTTGAAGCGGTCAAAACAAAGATTTTCGGCTCGAAGAGTGAAACGGAACCGGAGGCGAAATAGTTTTGTGTTTGCAGATGCACTCGCGGAACAGACGATTCCGGAGCGGCATCGCTCTCGTCGAAAGAAACCGCGAGGCTACATCGATGATTTTTCGTGGATTTGATTCGAATGATAAAAAATGCTACAGTATCGGATGTAAGGATGGAGACAGCGGCAATCATGGGGACGAAAATGACCTGTGGAAGGTCATTTTCGGATTGCCGGCTGTTATTTCTTGTGAATCGTTATGTGTTTTTTTGGGGAACAGTTTGAGGTCAAGCATATTCTCAGAGGAAAGCGACAATGGCTGAGAAAGAAATCATGACGGATCCACTCCCATTCAGCAATCAGGGCTGCAGAGAAACTTGAAAAGTCCTAAGGTATCTGAATGTACGAAACCATAGTATGAAAAGGAGAACGATGATTTCGCTTCTGAAATCATCCTATAAGATTGTATATGAATCATTCATCATTTTGGGATCTGAAGTGGTCGGCATTCTTTTCAAGTTGTGTTTTTTACGCGCCCATTGCGCTGCTGGTTCGGACCAATCAGGGAATTAGCTTGTCACAATTTATGTTTCTTCAAGCAGCGGTGTCGGTTTCCATTCTTTTTTTTGAACTGCCCACGGGATATATTAGTGACAAATGGGGGCATCGTAACAGCTTGCTGCTCTCTCAACTGGGCCTTTTTGGGGCAAGATTGATTTTGTGTTTTGCAACAAGATTTTCTCTGTTTTTCTTGGAAGCGCTTATTGAAGGACTTACGTTTGCGTTAAATTCAGGAAGCTTAGAGTCAACAATTTTTGAAGAATGTGAAGGAAATGATTACGCGATTCATTTGGCAAAAGTTGGAAATTACAGCAATGCCGGATTTCTTTTCAGTACGATCGCATTTTTCGGCCTCTATTATTTTAAAAACATACAGCTTCTATTGGTCTTATCGTGCGCTTTTGCTTTTCTCGCGTTTATTATTCTTTTGATCGGACAAAGCGGCCGGTCTTCTTTGCATATTCAGGTAACCAACGATATAAATACAACAAAATCACATCATGAAACAGTCGATCGGGTGTCCGGCATTCCGGCAACGGATGCGATTGCTCATTTAGCGCGAAAGGGACAGTGGTCGAAATTGCGAGAACTGTTTCACTATTGTTTGTCAGAACCGGTATTTTGTTTTTTTTATTCTGATTACTTTTGCACAAAACCTGATTTTTTTAGGCATTAATTTTTTCTATCTTTCTCGGTTGGAGAACTTTGGCATTTCAGAAAGATATATGACATTTTTGATTCTGGGTTATACTGCCGTTCAACTATTGTTGCCGGGCATTCTGCGGCGGATCGAAAATAATAAGATCAAGAAGTCCTTGTTCTACTTTGGCATATCCATAGGCATGCTTTTCTTAATTGCCGTCCTGCCTTCCGCTTATCTCGTAGTTCCCCTGATGTTGCTATTGCCTACAACAACTCTGGTGCTTCCTTCGATTGTGAATGAGAGTGTCCTGCAAAAGATAACAGAACACCATCGCGAGGGAGATTCCGCAAGCATTTTGTCTGCGTTTAGTATTTTTAGCGATTTTTTTGAGGTGTTCACCCTGTTTTTCATCAGCCTCATTCCTTTGCATAGCGGATCATTAGTGCTTTTTATCCTTGCGGCGGTTGTGTTGGTGTTTTTCTTGCTCGCCCTTTATTTGCAATTTGTTATACCATCATCTTTTTATAAATAAGAATTACGGTACCGCTTCGTTGGAGAGTGCGAGCAGGATTATGAGCCTGTCAAACACAAATAATTTGTCATCCTTTGAGCCGTCTGATTCGCCCTGATGAGGCATGAAAATACGCGGTCAATTCCGGTTTGTTCCGAGTCGGCAAGCCTGGAAAGCGTCCACCGATAAGTTTGGCTTTTACAGTGTTTTCAGAAGCTTTCCTTTCGCCAATTGTGATATCGGAAAGAGACATTGAGCTCCAACGCCTGCTTTAGGAGTGTCGGAGCTTCATCCGGAGGGCGGATTGCTGCATTACCACGGCAAATAGCGAGTATTCGCCGGCTTTCGCAGCTTGGACAGGGGCCGCGAAGAAGATACATAGACGTTTTCTGTACGAGAAGGCTTCCGGTGAAATAAAATTTATCGTTGTGTGAAGGCGGCATCTTCAAAAATGCTGCGTCCGTCCGTTTACCAGTTGAAATGGATGCCGTCAATAGAGGAAGAGCTTCCGGCTGCATGAGCGATTCATAAAAAAACGAATATCGGATCGTGCGTATTTTCAGAACGATAGCAATCCGCTTCGCGGATGCCATAAGAATGGGATGACCGCTGACGGAGAACAATCTTTGTTGTCGTCTCTTGACATTTCTCGTTAAATACACTTACAATGTATTAGTAATTTCCGGGAATGAAGTTCTCCCACGGCGTTGCCGAAACCGCTTTATAAAGCTAATGACTTCTGCACTATGCAGAGGTCTTTTTTATTTGAAAACCGACCATTTCTGCACAATTGTGGGAATTGTCGGTTTTTTCGTGAAAGGAGCAATTTGTATGGGAAAAGATATGTTCTCTTACAATCTTTTCGATTCAATAAAAAATGAATGTTGCTCGATTTTTGAGTTTGTAAAAAACAAACGCTTCCCATAATGTATCGTTTTTATATGAAAGCGTCACCGACCCTGCATTCGTAAACAGATATATGACGTTCGAGGATTTTGTAATTATCACAGTACAATGCTGCTAAAAATGGTTGACCCGCCTGTATATGCTCTTATATCTGGATTTCATTGAATTAACAATCCACGACACTAAAAAAGAGGATTCATCGAAATACATAGGGCATTCGTTGTGCTTAATTTGCAGAAAGGAGACAGAAATTGAAAAAAATTTCAGTATTTTCTGGTTTGGAAAAAGGTTAATACAAAGAAAAATATTAAACAGAAGATGTGCTATGTATGTCTCGTGTGTGTTCAATTCTTTTCTTAATCAGACTGTAAACAATTGAGAAAGTCGCCTTTTTGAAATAACGACGGTTCATTTTCAGATGAAATCAGAGAAAAGAATGACTATCATTTTTCCGGTGATGAATAGTCTATTGGTGCGAAAGATGCTTGAAAGCGTGCTGAGGCGCTCATTAACAATCAAGCTTGGATACACAATTCAGCAGCAAATTATTATTGATTTATCATAGGAGGATTTTATGCTGACATCACTTGCTTTTATTTTTTTAGTTGGACTGTCTATGGCAGCTATATGTCAGAAATTAAAACTGCCACGCATCATTGGTATGTTAATCACGGGTATCGTTTTAGGACCGTATGTATTAAACTTATTAGACCCATCGATTTTGTCAATATCATCCGAATTGCGACAGATGGCGCTCATAATTATTCTTTTGAAAGCGGGTCTTTCACTTGACCTCTCGGATTTAAAGAAAGTGGGGCGTCCTGCAATTATGATGTCTTGTGTGCCCGCAAGTTTTGAAATGTTAGCTTTTTTTCTTTTTGCACCTTATTTACTTGGAGTTTCAAGAATAGAAGCCGCTGTCATGGGGGCTGTCCTTGGAGCTGTTTCCCCTGCTGTAGTTGTACCAAGAATGGTGCAGCTTATGGATAGCAGATACGGCACACAAAAGAGTATTCCTCAGTTGATCATGGCGGGCGCTTCCTGTGATGATATTTTTGTCATTGTTTTATTTACTACCTTTGTCAGTATGGCACAAGGCGGTCAGGTTCATATTATGGATTTTGTGAATATTCCGGTTTCCATTGTGCTTGGAATAGCATTAGGAGCTCTTATCGGTTTTTTACTGTCGATGTTTTTTGAAACAGCGTATGCACATAAACATTGCGTGCGAAATAGTATGAAGGTCATTATTGTTCTCGGTGTTTCTTTTATGTTGATGGCTATTGAAGCTTGGGCGGAAGGTTTTGTATCTATCTCAGGATTGTTGGCAGTTGTCAGCATGGCTTGTGTCCTTAAATTGAAAAGCATTACTTTTGTTTCAAAGAGATTGTCAGAAAAATTCGGAAAACTATGGATAGCTGCTGAAGTAATCCTTTTTGTTTTGGTAGGCGCTGCCGTTGATATTCGCTATACAATGGGAGCTGGATTGGCTGCTATTGTGATGATTTTTCTTGCACTTGCATTTAGAGGAATTGGCGTTTCTATTTGTTTAATAAAAACAAACTTAAATTGGAAGGAGCGCCTTTTCTGTGTCATCGCTTACTTGCCAAAAGCCACCGTACAGGCAGCGATTGGTTCAGTACCTTTGGCGATGGGATTGTCCTGTGGTCAGATTGTTTTGTCAGTTGCAGTATTGGCAATTCTTATTACCGCTCCATTGGGAGCAATTGGAATGGACTTAACTTACAAAAAATTATTAGTCGTAAATTGCAATAACAAGTTGGACACCCTCCGCTAGGCAGTAGCCTGGTAGATTCGGTCGATTTCCTCCTCGAAGATTTCATCCGGGGTTCTGTAAC
>JALFST010000027.1 GCA_022779285.1 Peptoniphilaceae bacterium | reverse complement strand
CGTTCCATGCTGCCCATTGATTCGTGAGCAATTTCTCTCCTTGAAAGAACTGATTGCCTGCCTGATCATAGCGTATCGCGCGAGCCGTCTCCTCGGCAGGCGCATTCTCCTTCGGAGCCTCTTCCGCTGCGGAAGGCGCGGCCTCACCGTCCGGTGCCGCCTCCGTCTCCGTGGGCTTCGGCTCTACAAGCTCAGTTGCTGTCGGCTCCGCCGGAGATGCCGCGTCGGGCGTATCCGCCTTGACGACCGGCGGCGTCAGAAAAAGAGCCAGCGCAAGTCCCAAGGGCAGATACCACCTTTTCATAGTTTTCAAAACGTTCCTCCTTACTTTGTACTTAAAAGGGATGAGTCTCTCTTTTCAGAAAATTGTGTCCATAATCAAGGGATGCCTCAACATTGAAATCCATTCATATTGTCTTTATTGTACCATCTTCTTGACAAAAGTATAGATTGAGAAAATTTCAAAAAACAAATTTTTTATTCAGCTCATAAAACCGCCGAAAATTCATTTTCTGCTCCTTAGCCCAAAAACAAATATCCCCGCTTTTTCTCCAAATGCTGTACTTGCTGCAAATGGGATCCGATGGCTACGTTCCGATTTATACGCGAAATGAAATCACAGACGCACTCCACAAGCTGTCCGGATTTCGAACCGACTGTGAAATCATTTCGATGCAGAACATGAAAAAGATACAAAAGAAATTAACAAGAGACACATTAGACCAAAATCAGAAATAGAAAAAGCCCTGTAACCTTGTATTTACAATGTATATAGGGCTTTCCACTTTTTAAACTGTCAAACCCGTGGTCTATAAATCGCTTCTTTTGCAAAGATTTGTATGTTCCAAAAAAAAAGCTCTCCTGATTCGAAAGGAGAGCTTTGATTTCAATGATCCGGCAGCACGGATTCGCAATATTCACATACATTTTCCCGTCCGGAATATACACGGTTTGGAGCACCGCAATTGGGGCATTTTATTACGGCAGAAGATACGGCAGAGGGGATGTCTTGTGCCGTATTTGTTGATTTCTGCACATTTGGCGTCGCAGACTCGGCCGGCTTTTTCCCCACATAGATTCGTCCCTGTTGTAAATCCAAGGATGCATGGAGAATGCCCTGATCGTCAATCATACGCTGTATATCGCGCACCGCCTGATTGTAGCTTGTCGGAAATTCTCTGGCGATTTCCGCTATGAGCGGATTCTCTCCGGAAAAAATCAAAGACAGATACCGCGCATTTTTCTTTCCCATCTTGATATACATCTGTCCAATAATCAGGCCGTAGATTCCCATAATCGTGAGCACCAAAACCGTCCAGACAATGCCGGCACCTGCCTCCTCCGCTGTTTTGTTCGGCTCATTGATCACGATCAGCACCATAAGAACCAGCATGCTGATTCCGAACCATCGAACCTTTTCACCGTTTCGCACGTAATCCACAGGATTGGAATCCAATTTTCGTTTGATATAGTACATAGCGACGGGAAAAAGCAAAATCGTCCAAGCTAAAATTCTCCTCCATGATCTATTGTTTTTCTTCACTGAATTCTCTCCCGCCATCGTAAAACCTCCGGTTTCCCCTTGATTATTCGGAACGCAGCTGATATCCACACTCGGAGCAGAATTTAGAATTGCCTGAGACAGGCGCATGACATTGCGGACATTCACTCATAAGAGATTTGCCGCACTCCGGACAAAACTTCATGCTTTTTGTACACGTTGCTCCGCAATGACTGCAGGTCACATACTCCTCCCGGGATGCAGCCGTTTTTTCCGTATCAAAGCCGCAATTTCCGCAAAAGCGCTGCTCCTTAGGCATCGGCTTTCCGCAGACGGGGCAGTTTTTGTGCTCACCGGACGAGGTGCTGAGTGCCTGACTCACCTGCCCCATGCTTGTTCCGAATGCTCCGCCGACAGCAGCTCCCATTCCGAGTCCCATTCCGGCTCCCATAAAATCGGCAGAGCCTCCGCTGTTGTTTGCAGCGCCCTCCAATGTGTCAAACGAACGTTCCATTTGATAATTATAGCCGATGATATCCATTTCCGCTTTTTTCGCAAGAGCATTTTTCAGCTTGATTACCGCAGGATCCTCTTCCGGAACGCTGATATCATTGACGTAGAAATTGACCAATTGAATGCCGTATTCCTCCAAAAGAGGCTGCATCTTTTCTTGTAAAAATGCGGAGATTTCCTCGATATGTGCATTGATTTCCACAATGCTGATCTGACGATTCACTAAAAATGCGGAAATGACATCCTTCACCTTGGTGAGATAGAGCCCCTTAAAATAGCGAACCAGATTTTCCCTGTCAAACAACGGAAGTGTCCCTACCAGCTGCACAAGAAACTTTTTCGCATCCCGGATACGAAGCCCGAATTGTCCGTAGGAACGTACAGGGATCAAAATGGCATATTTAGGATCCTGAATTTGAATTGGAGAGGCCGTGCCCCACTTTACGTCTAACACATGAACCTTGTTGACGTACCAAACCTCCGCTGTAAAAGGGGATCTGCCGCCGAAAGGGAGGTTGATCAGCTTATTGAGGACGGGAATATTCGCAGTCTTTAAGGTGTGCCGTCCGCTTTCAAACACATCGAGCGCCTTGCCGTCTTTGAAAAGCACCGCATTCTGTGCTTCATTGACAATAAGCTGTGTCCACGTGCTGAGCTCTTCATTAGGATATTTCCAAGCAAAAACATCCGGACTTCCCTTATATTTGATAATTTCAACAATCGCCATATCTCCCCCTTAATCCTGATCCTCTGAGACTCTGATCCGTGTGCTTCGGATTCGTACAATGCCATGCATTTCCTCCAGAATCGCTTTTGCCGACGAAAAATCCTCAGAAGCAATGGATTCTATATGATCCACCTCCGCCGAAAATCGCTCGGCTCCTTCCAAGAGATCCTGTTCCGAATCCTCTGCGTCCGGACCGAAATCGGCAAACCGCAGATCATTCAAAAACAGGTCTACATCATGGAGAATGGCGCCTCTTGCCTGCGGCATCCGACGCACTTTTTCCCGCAGCTCCTCCCAAGCCAGTATTGCTCTCTGCAACGGCAAAAGGCTGCGTTTTTCCGCTTCCTTTTGCGCTTGATAGGAGAACGCCACCTTGAGGATCACAAGAATGGATACGGCCGCTACCGTAAACATCAGAATATGCACGCTGAAAAACAGCTTCCGGCCGACTGCCAGAAATCCATCCAATATCAAATTGGCGCTCCATGTTGCCAGCACATACATCGTGGTGATCGAAAAAACCATTGCACGCGCCGGAGCGATCAGCTTTTTGTCGGTGCTCAAAGTGTAGCTGACCGTCCACACCACCAAGGCAAAGATCACAGCGCCGAAGCCCAGCCAAAACTGAGCATCTCTTTCTTTCGTTAAAAGCAACGTCAGAGATACATACATGCCTAATAAAAGCACCGCAATTCCATAAAAGAATCCATGTTTTTTCATGATTGCCCCTCGTTTTCAATTTTTAGATTGTCCAAGGCAAATTCAAGGCACAAGAGCACAATTTCATTGCGATTCCGTCCGGTACGCCCTGCAACCTGATCCAAATCCCTAACCAGGTCATTGGGCAGGCGCATGGAAACCACAGAGGTTTCTCCCTGATATTTTTTTGCCGGAATGATAAGCTTATTTTCCATTCGTCACCTCATTCTCTCTGAATTCCGATATGACTCGTTTATAACTTTTGTAATACAATTGTATTACAAAAGTTATAAAGCATCAAGCTTTTCTCAAATTTTTCGGCATGGAATGAGATTCCGCACTTTCGGGTATTGTCACAATTATTATTTTGTGATAACATCTATAAGTCTTCTTACGGGGTGTAGCGCAGCTCGGTAGCGCGCCTGCTTCGGGAGCAGGAGGCCGGAGGTTCGAATCCTCTCACTCCGATCATAACTGGACACCTATTTTGATACCATGGGTATCGAAGCAGGTGTCCAGTTTCTTTTTATTTTCTCTTGATTGCAAGGGTTTTTCCATACGATTTAACGAAACCAGGCTCTGTGGCGATGTCAGATCATCACCTCAGAGCCTGGTTCTGTTTTATCGAGGCATATCTTTTAACGAAATGTCGGAGGTGTGTCCATTTTCGCCATAGGTATGTCCACCTTTTAATTATTCCTTGTGGTTGTTAGGGCCTGCGAAATACTTCTACACCAGATTGAAAGTCTCGTGGCCAATTTTGAGAGCGAAACATATCTTGCAACAAGCGGAAAAAGTGGCCATAATATAGCAAAAGCGAAAGAAGGTGAACACATGGCCTATCGGGTTGCAATCGTAGATGACAGCACCAAGGATGCTGAATTCGTACAAGGTATTTTGAATAGCTGGGCATATCTGCGACAGGCAAATATACAGGCCGAGTTGTTTCCTTCTGCGGAAGCTTTCTTGTTCCGCTATGCCGAGGACAAGGATTGGGATATTCTTCTTCTGGATATTGAAATGGGCGCTATGGACGGCGTTACTATGGCAAAGCGAGTCCGGCAGGACAATGAAGCAGTGCAGATCGTGTTCATCACCGGCTACTCCGACTATATTGCAGAGGGTTACGAGGTGGCAGCGCTCCACTATCTGATGAAGCCTGTGAACCAGAAAAAGCTACTGACAGTCATGGATCGGGCACTGGAAAAGCGGAAGCAGGAGGAACGGTGCTTAAATCTGGAAGCCTACGGTGAGATGGTGCGGATTCCGTTCTATGAGATCCGCTATCTGGGTGTGCATCAGAACTATGTGACTGTCCACGCAAAAGCTGATTACACAGTCAAGCGCACCTTGGGCGATTTCGAGAGAGAACTGGATGACCGCTTCTGCCGGGTAGGTCGGGCAATGATCCTGAACCTGAAATATATCCAGCGAGTCACCAAAACGGAAGTGCACCTGTCCGATGGTACTTTGTTACCCCTGCCCAGAGGTGCTTACGAACCGCTGAACCGGGCGATCATTCAGCGTACATAAGGAGATAGTAATATGTTGTCAGCTTTAGAAGCCGAACAGGAATTGAAAATTGCAGTAAAAATGAATCCGGGGCCGTGGGAGTTGCACAGTGTGTCTGTCGCTCACAACGCGCAACTAATCGCAAAAGCCGCGAGCCTGGATGCAGATAAGGCCTATGTTATGGGATTGCTTCATGATATTGGGCGCCGTGCAGGCATAACCGGAATTCTACATTTGTTTGATGGATATGAGTATATGATGAGTCTGGATCAGCATGAGATAGCTCGAATTTGTTTAACTCACTCTTTCCCGATAAGAGATGTAAAAACGTTCTTCGGAAAAATCGACTGCACAAGTGACCAACTCAGTTTTTTAGATAAGTATCTTAAGCAAGTGCAGTTTGATGATTACGACATTTTAATTCAGCTATGCGATGCGATTTCTTTACCCAATGGGGCATGTATAATGGAAAAGCGTTTTGTAGATGTAGCAATTCGCCACGGACTCTACGATTTTACAATTGAGAAGTGGAAGGCATTTATGGCAACAAAAACTCATTTTGATAACCTTTGTGGTTGCAATATATATTCGCTGTTGCCAAATGTATTAGAGAATTCTTCGGCAGATTTATTTTAGTTCACAGGGAGGATCACCATGTCCCTCTTTTCAAAACAGATAGACAAGCGGATCGCTGCCTACCAGCGGGAACTGATTGAGACCCACTATCAGGAAGTGGACAATATGTACCGGCAGATCCGGGGATGGCGGCATGACTACCGCAACCACATCCAGACCATGAAGGTGCTGGCTGCCAACGGTGATATGGATGCGATCAAGGCGTACCTGGACGAGCTGGACACGGATCTGAACACCGTGGATACTGTGGTCAAGACTGGCAATGCCATGGCGGATGCTATTCTGAACAGCAAGATATCCTTGGCACAGTCCAAGTGCATTACTGTCCATTGCGATGCCCACATCCCGGTGAAACTAAAAATGTCCGAGCTGGATCTGTGCTGCATCATCGGCAACCTGTTTGACAATGCCATCGAAGCCAGCCTATCCCTGCCGGAAGACCAGCGGCAGATTCGGGTGTACATGGATATGAAAGGTACCCAGCTCTACATCTCTTTCACCAACTTCACTTCCACCAAGAAGCTGGAGAAGGTAGGTAAACTGTTCCAGACAACAAAGGGCGACGGTCATGGCTTCGGCCTTGTGCGGATCGATAACATCATCGAACGGTTGGACGGCTATCTGAGCCGTAACTCCGAGGACGGCGCTTTCACTACGGAAATTCTCATTCCGCAGGTGTAAATTTGCAATTCATCACCGAGAATTAACGATTCGTCCCCAGAATAATCCGGGGACGAATTTTTGTGCTATGATATGCTCAACTCAATGAGTGGAAATTTGAGAAAGAGACTGTATTGAAAAGGCAGGACTTACTGCCATGATCGAGAAATTGCCGAAAGGGCTTCAGACCCATGTTGGCCGTGAAGTTCATTTGGACGGTGTATTGTTCTCTGGGGGTCAAACCCAGAGGCTGATGCTGGCAAGAGCACTCTATAAGGATGGTCCGATCCTGTTGCTGGATGAGCCTACGGCAGCACTCGATCCCATTGCTGAAAATGATATTTACATGAAGTACAGTGAAATGACCCATGGGCGAACTTCCATGTTTATTTCACACCGACTGGCTTCCACCCGATTCTGCGACCGCATTATCTTTGTAGCAGACGGTGGGATCAAGGAAGAAGGAACCCATGAAAGTCTGCTGGCACTTGGCGGCGAATATGCGAATCTCTTTGAAGTGCAAAGCCGGTACTATCAAGAAGGAAAGGAGTTCTGATTATGAAAGAAAAAGTAGGTATACCTCATACCTTCTAATTATTCCTCGTACCTTTTAACGAAAGGTCTGAGGTATGTCCTTTTTGTATTAAAATAGGTCACTACTTTCATGATAAAAGCCGCTTGAAATCAACATTTCAGGCGGCTTTTGTTTTTCTGCTGCAATTGCAATTTTATGTTTCGTCCCCACTTTAAAATCATTTCATTTACTCAGCTTCTTCGTAGAGCTCTTCTATTGCATAAAAGGAGCGTGCTGCTTGTACACGCTCCTTCTCTATTCCGCTAAAGCTTCTCTACGCTCTTCAATGAGCCCCTCTAACTCTTGTAACTCCTCTTCTGTGCATGGGAGCGGATAAAAAGCCGGGCACTGTCCTTGTATCTCTGCATTCTGACTTTTCCCGGTTTCTCTCCTTCCATGCCTTCGATGCTCTTTTTTGCGCTTTGCTTGTTTTCCCCATATGTGCCTCTAATTTCATTATGACCGGCCTCAACCCTGAGTCTAAAGAATGGAAGCTGATTTTCAGAGTCAATTTCTCTATCCTCAGTCTCTTTTTTAACTTTGACGAATTTTTATGGAACTTGTTGCCCATCCTGAATGGAGCCGTTACTCTCTCAAAGCGGCATCCGTTTCCGAGCGTACCGCCTGCATTTGATCGCTGTCCCTTTTCTTTTCCCTGACACGGCGGTCTTTTGAATAAAAAAAGGCGCGTCATTTCTGACACGTCTTTCCTTACTTTATTTTTTAGTTATTACAACTGCTTCCACGCTTCTTTTAAGCTGTCCCAAAGAATCTCTTTATCCTTTTGAATTGCTTTTTTTCGTTCCTTTTGCGCAGCTTTATAATAGATCTCTCCTAAGGCTATCCATTCTGAATTTCGTATAACCATCATATGATTATTATAGTAAGACATTTTGGGCTCGCCCTTGGGTGGTCTTTCTTCTCGCGCTTTTATCCTATAGTACCTTTTTGACTTAATTTTATGCTTCGTCGGCCTATACCCAAAATAATCATGCCATGCCTTTAGAAAAACAGACAGTCTCTGAAAGAATGATTTTCTTTCCTGAACTTCTGTTTTTTCTTGTGTTTTCACAGCGTTTCCTTTCTTAAAATCGATCAAAGTCTCTTTGGCCGGCTTCTCATATATCAAGGATACCCATCCGGATCAAAAGAAACATTGCATGGAAACACACTCCATCGCATTACATGATGAGGAACGATTTCTTCTCTCATCGCTTGCGCAAGGCCTCTCGATTCATCACAAGCCGTCTCGAATTCTCAGCAAGCACCTCATCTCCTGATTTCAGCCGGCGAATCCACCCCAAGGCTTTGCCCGTCCCGCGCACAACAGCTGTCACCGGATTTTCTGCAAGATGGACACTCATTTTCAGACGATCCCGTATCGTATCCTGTAATCCGCGTACCAAGGCTCCTCCGCCGGTGAGAAGCAGACCGCGGTCATACAGATCCGCAGCAAGCTCCGGCGGCGTATCGGAAAGCACCTCATGGATGGTATCTACGATTTCGTCAAGCGGACCTTGTACGGCATTCATGATTTCCTCAGCAGTAACATATACGCGGACAGGCAGTCCATCCAGCAGACTTCTGCCCTTCACCTCCAATTCCTCAGGAGGATCGGTCGCACTTACCGAACAGATATCGAACTTGATTTCTTCTGCCGTACGCTCCCCGATGATCAAGCTATAACGAGTGCGAATATAACGGGCGATCGCCGAGTCAAAGGAATCTCCTGCAACGCGCGTGGATTTTGAGATCACAATGCCTCCCATGGAAATTAAAGCGACATCCGTGGTTCCCCCTCCGATATCCACGATCAGATGTCCGTCAGGATCGGCAATGTCGATTCCCGCACCGATCGCTGCTGCAAGAGGCTCTTCAATCAAAAAAGTGTGATGTGCGCCGGCTGCCGTTGCGGCTTGAACTACGGCACGTTTTTGCACCTGAGTCGCCTGTGACGGCACGCAGATTATGAGATCCGGCCCCAGCATAGTACGGCCGACGGCCTTTCTCAGAAAATATCGGAGCATTCTCTCGGTAGCCTCATAGTCCGCAATTACGCCATCCCTCATCGGCTTTCCGGCAATAATATTGCCGGGGGTTCGGCCAAGCATTTCCCGTGCTTCTTCTCCCACCGCAACAATTTTGTCTGTATAGGTATCCACGGCAACCACGGAAGGCTCATTGAGAAGAACTCCCTGTGCGCGTGTAAAGACAAGCACGCTTGTGGTTCCCAGGTCTATTGCCAAATTTTTTCTTAAAAATGCCATGATCACCCTTCCTCGGTCCTTGTCGCGGAAGATTCTTTTCTTAACAATAAGACTGTAGCGTAGCTCGCCATGCCTTCTTCTCGACCGACGAATCCCAATTTTTCCGTTGTGGTTGCTTTAATCGAAATTTGATCGATATTGCAGCGCATGACTTCAGCAAGCTTTTGTCGCATCTCCACGATATAAGGAGCAAGCTTCGGACGTTGTGCACAGACAATGATATCTGCATTGCCCAGTATCCAGCCCATTTTCTCCACCTTTTCCGCTACGCGTGAAAGAAGGATCAGGGAAGAGATTCCTTTATAGGCAGGATCCGTATCCGGAAATAATTTGCCGATATCCCCCAAAACGACCGCTCCGCATAGGGCATCCATCAATGCATGAACCAAAACATCCGCATCGGAATGTCCCTGAAGGCCCTTTTCAAACGGGATATCGATACCTCCCAGTATGAGCCTTCGCCCTTCAACCAATTCATGAACATCATATCCGTTTCCTACGCGAAATGGCACAGAATGCGATGTTTTTGTATTCATAATGTCTCCTGCTGTCTCTTTTCAATAATCAACCTGCCCACCAGCAAATCCTCCGGTGTCGTCATTTTAATATTGGAATAATCTCCCGGAGAAGTCACGATCTTCCCTCCGAGATATTCCATCAGCTGCGCATCATCCGTTGCGTTAATTTCCTCGCGAGCCCCCTTTTGATAAGCGTCCATGAGCTTTTTGCGATAAAAAACCTGCGGCGTTTGAACCGCACAGAGCATGGATCTCTGCGGCGTTGCCACAACCAGTCCTTTCTCATTGACCACCTTGATCGTATCCTTCATGGGCACTACCGCAATTGCTCCCTCCGCATCGGATTCAAGAAGCCTTTGAATACAGTCTCTCACTACCTTGTGAGTGATGAACGGACGCGCTCCGTCATGGATCATCACCAGATCTGCGCTCTCGGAAATTGCAAAAAGACCGTTTCGGGTGGATTCCTGACGCGTTTTCCCTCCATATACCAGCTGAATTCGCGTGAGATCTGAAAAAATCGATGGCAAAAACGACCGAATGACAGCTTCATCCTCCGGCCGGATTACCAAAATAAAATGCTCAATTTCCTCCATCGCTTCCAATGCAATCAAGGTGCGTTCCAGAATTGTCATCCCGCCTAAAGGAATCAGGAGCTTATTGCGATGAAACCCCATCCGCTCCCCCTTGCCTGCTGCAGAAATGATCGCTGCAATTTTTTGTTTGGTCACGTGCCACCTCCGCATTAATAATACCATAGACCGATTTCTTCGACGAAAAAAACTGACCTGCCGGATTCCCTGCATGCGATGAAGTGGTACAATACAAGAAATCGAAGGATTCGGGAAGGGAGCCATATGTCATCGCGAAATCAAATCATTATTTCTTTGCCCAAAATCAGAAAAAATTTACAAGTTCTGGAAAAACTTACCCCCCGCCAAAAACATTTTGTTGTGGTCAAGGCGGATGCCTATGGAATGGGCGCACTTCCAGTCGCCCGCTATCTGGAAAAGGATGCCGATTTTTTCTGTGTAGCGCTTCCTGAGGAAGCAAAGCAGCTTTCCGATGGCGGAATTCATCTCCCCATCTTATGTCTGGGCTATTTCCCGGACGAATGGATGCCCTATTACGCCAAAAATGAGATTCGTCCTGCCATCTATGATCTTACCACCGCTGTGAAATACAACGATATCTGTAAAGATCTGGGTGTGATCGGAAAAATTCATCTGGCCGTTGATACGGGACATTCCCGCATCGGCTTTGCATGGAATGATGCTTCCACTGTGGATGCCATAGAACAGATTGCCTCTCTTTCGCATTTGGAAATAGAAGGCGTCTTTTCTCATTTTGCTGTCGCCGATGAAGAGGATTCCCCATTTACAAAAGAGCAGCTCCGTCGTTTTCTCTCGGTCACGGAGCAGTGCCGAAGCCGCGGGATTTCTATGGGAATTCGCCATTTGGCCAATGATGCAGGCGTTCTCCTCTATCCGGAATCCCATCTGGACGGAGTGCGCATGGGAATTTGCATTTATGGAGAATTCCCCTCATCCTATGTTGCACGGGAGGCGCAAAAAAAAGGAATTTCCATTCTGCCCGTTTTTTGCTGGAAAGCTGCGGTCTCCCACGTCAAAGAAATTTCCAGGGGCACACCCGTAAGCTATGGCGGCACATGGAAAGCCCCTCGTGATTCCCGCATCGCCACGATTCAAGCCGGCTACGGCGACGGATATTCTCGTCTTTTCTCCAATCAGGGCTATGTTCTCCTGGGCAATCCCCTGCAGCGCTGTCCTATTGTCGGCCGCGTCTGTATGGATCAGCTGATGGTGGACATCACCGAGCTTTGGAATACCGGCAATCGCATAGCCCGAGGAGATACCGCATGGCTGCTGCTCCGAAAAGATGCCAATCAGCTGTCCGCCCCGGAGCCCGATCAGATTTCCGCCGAAGAGCTTGCTCAATGGTCTCAGACCATACACTATGAAGTGCTCTGCGGCATCTCCCCTCGAGTAGATCGCGTTTACCTGAAATAAACCGCGTTTATCCGGAGCGGAGAGCATGGATCGGGATGCGCTGAAATTCCAATGATTTTCAAAAAAATCAGAACGACCGCTTATTCAAACGATCGTTCCTTTATCGGCAAATAATGCTGCTCCTCCCCTATGGTGACATAGGCGGGGCGCATTATTTTTTTGTCGGAAAGCTGTTCCAAACGATGGGCACACCATCCTCCCATGCGAGCCAACGCAAACAGAGGTGTCGCCAGATCGTCAGGGATCTTCAGCATTCTGTAAAGCAAGCCGGTGTAAAGATCCACATTGGCACAAATCGGCGCTTCTCTATGCGCATCATGCATCAGCTCGTGTGTGATGGACTCAATATTCTCCAGAAGCTGAACCTCATCCTCACAATGTGTCCGGACAGAAAGCTCTTGAAGGCGCTTTTTGAGAAGCTGTGCACGGGGATCCGAAATCGTATATACGGCATGCCCCATGCCATAGATCAATCCCATCCCGTCATACGCCTCTTTTCTGAGTATTTTGCGCATATAATCACGCAAGGATGCTCGATCGCGCCAATTGCAATTTTGCTTCATATCACGAATCATACCCATAACCTTTGCATTGGCGCCTCCGTGCTTGGGACCTTTCAGAGACCCCACCGCCGCCGAAAGTGCAGAGTAGGTGTCCGTTCCCGTAGAGCTCACAACATGTGTCGTAAATGTTGAATTATTGCCGCCTCCATGCTCCGCCTGCACGATCAGACAAAGATCCAGAAGCTCTGCTTCCCATCGTTCAAAGGTGCTGTCATCTCGGATCAGGTGCAGCACATTTTCAGCGATGGAATATTCCGGGCGATGATTGTGAATAATCAGTGATTCGCCGTCAAAATAATGCAGCTTTGCGCGATATGCATAAGCAAGAATGGTCGGCATCTTGGCGATAATGCTCAGGGACTGGCGGAGAGTGTTGGCTAAGGAGATGTCATCCGCAGCTTCATCATAGGAGTACAGCGTAAGCAGAACTCGCTGCAGCTTGTTCATCAGATTTCTGCTCGGGATTTTGAAAAAAACATCTTCCTTAAAATGCTCCGGAAGCGGCGCCAGGGCATTGAGACAGTCCTGAAATTCCCGGAGCTGTTCCTCGGTCGGGAGCACGCCGAACAACAGCAAAAATGTGGTTTCTTCAAAGCCGAAACGTCCATCCTTTTGAATTCCGGAAACAATGGTCTCCATGTCGATTCCACGATAGAGGAGCCGGCCCTTTGCAGGAATTTTTTTACCATCCTTAATTTCATATCCATAAACGCCGGCAATTCGTGTAAGACCTACGAGCACGCCGGTGCCATTTTCATTGCGCAGCCCCTGCTTAATGGAATGCAATGGATAGAGAGAGGGATCCAGCCTTGTCACCTCATACAGCTGCTGAAAGAGCTTTTTATCCTGAAATAAGTCCTTGCTCATCAGCCCATCCCTCCTACAACATGTTCCATCTCCTTCAAAACGGATTTTTCAAATCGCTCGGTGGTACCCGTACCCCCGATATCAGGGGTGCGAAGCTCCTCGTGCTTCAGTACGGAGAAAAGAGCCCTGCGTATTTTTTCCGCAGCGACATCCTCCCCGATATGCTCCAGCATCATGCAGGCTGATTGCAAAAGGGCTGTCGGATTGGCGATGCCCTGACCCGCGATGTCGGGCGCCGAACCATGCACCGCTTCATAAATTGCGGCATTTTCTCCAAGGTTGGACCCCGGCACCAGACCCAAGCCGCCCGCAAGTCCCGCACATAGGTCGGAGAGGATGTCGCCATAAAGATTTTCCGTCAATAGGATATCATAGCGCTCCGGATGGATGACAAGCTGCATGCACATCGCATCCACCAGAACCTCGCGGGTTTCGATATCCGGATATTCCACGGCAACCCCTCGGCAAACATCCAGAAAAAGTCCGTCCGTCAACTTCATGATGTTCGCCTTTGTAACAATCGTAACGCTCGTCCGCTTTGCTGAAGCATTTTTTTCACGAAGCGTTTTTTGTGCTCTTGCATATTCATATGCACGCCGTGCAATGCGCTCGCTTGCTCTTCGAGTAATGACCTTGATGGAATGCATTTCATCCGAAGAAATCTTCTCTTCCACTCCTGCATACAGATCTTCGGTATTTTCCCGAAAAATTGTAAGATCCACGTTGGAAAAGCGAGCAGGAATGCCTTCAATGGATCGCACGGGGCGCACATTGGCATAAAGGTCGAAATGCTTACGAAGAGTCACATTCATGCTGCGAAAGCCATGGCCGATGGGCGTTGTGATCGGTCCCTTCAGGCAGAGTCCCGTCTCTTCTATGCTTTTTAGAGTTTTTTCAGGCAGGAGCTCCCCCTCATCTTCAAAAGCATTCAGCCCTGCCTGCGCTTCCTTCCACTCTACGGGAGCTCCTGATGCATCCACGATGCGCCGCACAACGCCTACAATCTCCGGCCCGATGCCGTCTCCCGGAATCACTGTTACCTTGTGTCTTCTGATCTCAGACATAATCTTTCCTCCTAAGCCTTCAACGACTTTACAAAGTTCAGATAACCGCCCGCTAAGAGAATTTCCCGCTCACGCGGCGTGAAATTCATACGGAACAGAATTTTTTCTCCATTTACGGTTGCTGCGATTTCGTCTCGGCTTTCGATGCAGTGTCGTACATCCGCAAGGGTGACCCTATCCATTTCTGCCAGTTTTCCATAATCCGCAGGATTATGGAAAACTAAAGGAAGAATGCCGTTGTTGATGAGATTCGAGCGATGGATACGCGCAAAGCTCTTGGCAAATACCGCTTTGACTCCCAGATACAGCGGAATCAGTGCAGCATGCTCACGACTTGAGCCTTGCCCATAGTTTTCCCCTGCAACGATAAATCCGCCATTGTGTTTCTTGGCTCTTTCCGCGAAATCCGGAATGAGGGTTGTGAATCCGAACTGAGAGAGATACGGAATATTTGAGCGAAACGGCAAAAGGCGTGCATTGGAGGGACAAATATCATCGGTCGTTACATTATCACCTGCTTGAAGCAAAACATGGCCTCCGAGAAAGCTCTCCGGCGGCTGCGCCACCGGAAAGGGCTTGATATTCGGCCCCATAATCACGGATACCGCCTCGCGCTCCTCAGCGGATTCCGGCGGGAATACAAAATAATGATCTACTTTTCCATATGTCTCCGGTTCTTCTATCAAGGCGTCCCATTCCAGCGTACGAGGATCCGTAATTCGCCCCCGAATCGCGGAAGCCGCAGCTGTCTCCGGGCTCACAAGATACACACCGGCATCCATGGTTCCCGAACGCCCTTTGAAATTGCGGTTAAAGGTGCGCAATGAGACTCCGCCGCTCCGTGGCGACTGTCCCATTCCGATACATGGACCGCAAGCCGATTCCAAAATACGTGCGCCTGCTCGAATAAAAGTTGCAAGAGCGCCGTTCTCTGAAATCAGCCGCAAAATATTGGAGGAACCCGGCGAAAGCGTCAGATCCACATCGGGCGCTACCTTCTTTCCGTCCAATATTCGCGCCGCACGCATAATATCCGTATAAGAGGAGTTGGTGCAGCTTCCGATACACACCTGCGTAATCGTCACGCCCTCCGCTTCTCGAACGGGCACAACATTGTCCGGCGAATGCGGGCAGGCTATCATGGGCTCAATCTCTGAAAGATCGACATTGATGAATTCCTCGTACTCCGCATCCTCATCCGCCTTAAGGGGCTGATACGCCTCTGCTCTTCCCTGACGCCGGAGAAACTCCTCCGTACGGACATCCGAGGGGAAGATCGATGTCGTTGCGCCAAGCTCCGCCCCCATATTACAAATCGTAGCCCGATCGGTTACGCTTAGCTCCAGGACACCTTCTCCGGTATATTCCATGATTTTCCCGACACCGCCCTTGACGGTCATGCGTTTCAGAATTTCCAATATGACATCCTTGGCATTGACTCCCGGCTGCAGCCTCCCTGTCAGACGCACCGCACAAATGCTCGGTACGCGGAAGCTGTAAAAGCCCTTAGCCATTGCCACAGCCACATCCAGCCCGCCTGCGCCGATAGCGAGCGCGCCAAGTCCGCCATCCGTCGGAGTGTGCGAATCCGATCCTAAAAGAGTTTTTCCCGGAGCTCCGAAGCGCTCCAAATGTACCTGGTGACAGATGCCTCCGCCCGGCTTCGAAAAAACAATCCCGTATTTCGCCGCACAGGATCGAATAAAAGCATGATCATCGGCATTCTCAAATCCTGACTGAAGCATATTGTGATCGATATACGCTACCGACAGCTCCGTCTTTACGCGATCCACTCCCAATGTATTCATCTGAAGATATGCCATCGTGCCCGTGGAATCTTGCGTAAGCGTCTGATCGATCTTCATCATCACGTCTTTTCCGACGATCAGCTCTCCATCCAGCAGATGTTTTTGCATGATTTTTGCAGCAAGTGTACCTCTCATATACTCCCCCTTGTCACGATTTTATTTTTGAAATTTGTTGCTATTCTATCACACTCCAAACCGCGACATCCGTTTTTGACGCTCTTCATGGCGGTGATCCTCCCGATTTGCGGATTGTTTCTGAAAATTCCGGAGAAAATATGCTTTTTCGTCCCATTCCCAATGATTTTTGAAAGCAAAAACACTATAATAGGTATATTCTGATAAGATCTCATCATTAAAAGGAGAAGGCAATGAAAAACATCGTGGTGCTGTGCGGCGGACGAAGCACGGAGCATGAAATTGCACTGCGCAGTGCAAAAACCGTAATCAATGAACTGGATCATGAGAAGTACTATATTCATGCGGTATATATTGATAAACAGGGCCGGTTCATACCGATCGGGCTCATGGATCACGTGGAGAATCCGGAAGATCTGATTCGCACCACTGCACATGATCGTCTGCAAAGCATCGGTGATTTCTGCTCCTATATTTCACTTTTACAGAGCGAAATCCTCGTATTTCCGGTGATTCACGGTCAGACGGGTGAGGACGGTGAGATTCAGGGCTTTTTGCAGGTGCTGCATCTTCCCTATGTCGGCAACGGCGTAACTGCGAGTGCACTTTGTATGGACAAGGGCTTTGCCAACGAGGTTCTTCGCGCAGCAGGCATCCCGGAGGCCGATTTCATCGTACTGACAGAAAGCGAGTGGCGTTCGGGCGATCGCAGTTATGCATCGCGCATCGAGACGGAGCTCGGATTTCCCTGCTTTGTAAAGCCGGCGAATAACGGCTCCTCGGTCGGCGTTTCCCGTGCGGAAAAAAGCACCTTGGAGGAAGCTCTGAAGGAGGCGTTTCGCTACGATCGCCGCGTGGTCATTGAAAAGGCCATCATAGGCAAGGAGCTTGAGGTCAGCGTGCTCGGCAATGCTGATGCAAGGGCCTCACTGCCCGGCAGCTACACGACGACGCGGACACTTTTGGATTATGATGCCAAATACATGGACAAAACGCTTGTGGAAAATGTTCCGCATCCTCTTAGCGATGCCAAAAATCAGGAGATTCAGCAGCTTGCTCTGAAGGCCTACCATGCTCTCGGCTGCGAGGGCTTTGCCCGCGTGGACATCTTTATGGATCAGGATGAAAGATTCTATGTCAATGAAATCAATACATTTCCCGGCATGACGCCTTCCTCCTTAGCTCCTAAGCTTTGGACGAGCCTGACCGATATGACCTTCCGTGACTATTTGGATGCCATCATTGAATATGCGCAGGCTTCTCAGACAAACCGAGCTCAGATTGAAACCTCATGGGGGAATGAATGAAAAAACAAACCATCGGATCTATTGCACGCTTTGCGGAAGCAACGCTCAATCACCCGGAAAATGCGGATTTGCCTGTTCGATCGGTCTCCATTGACACTCGTACACTGGATCAAGGCGACATCTATATGCCTATTATCGGTGAAAAGCTGGACGGTCATGAATTTATGGATCAGGCTTTTCGATTGGGCGCGGTTGCCAGCTTCTGTGATCACTCCCACGCTCCTGCCGACCCTTCTTACAGAAATTATCTGCTCGTAAACGACACGTATCGCGCCTTCCAGAAAATCGCAGCCAACTACCGTCAGTCGCTGGATGTGCACATCATCGGAATCACCGGATCCAACGGAAAAACTACCACCAAGGACATTGTGAGCTCCGTACTCAGGCAACGCTATCGCACCACAAAAACCATGGGCAATCTCAATAATGGAATCGGAGTGCCCCGCACCCTCCTCGATTTGGATGAGAATACCGAATTCGGTGTCATTGAAATGGGCATGAGCGGTCTTGGTGAAATTTCCGAGCTTGTCCGGATGGCACGCCCGGAGGTCGCTGTCATTACAAACGTCGGTGATGCCCATCTCGAACAGCTCAAAACTCGGGAAAATATTGCGAAAGCGAAGCTGGAAATTCTGGAAGGAATGAATGCTTCCCAGCTTTTTCTCTATAACTCCGATAATGAAATTCTGCGCAGAGCAGTGGAAGAACGGGAGATTCTTCCGAAGGTGCGCACCTTCGGAACCTCTCCGGAAGCAGACTATCGGCTGCAGCTTGTCTCTGCAAATGCCGGCGGAACCACCTTCCTGGTCAACGGAGAATCCTGGACCACCAATCTTCTTGGAGCCTACCAGATCTACAACGCTGCCGTTGCCGTCATTCTCGGCAGGCATTACGGTCTGCCGAATGAGGAAATTCGTGCCGGACTGCAGGTTGCGGATGCCACTCAGTGGCGTGCGCAGCTTGAGCATTTCAACGGCTTTGACATCTTTGTCGATGTCTATAAATCCAATCCTCAGTCGCTTTTAGAGGGTATGCGTACCGTAGAGCTGCTCAACGGTTATCGTAGAAAAATCGCCATTCTCGGCGATATGCTTGAACTTGGCGAAAATGAACGGCGGCTCCACAAAGAGGTCGGGGAAAAAATAAATCCCAAGGTCTTTGACGATGTGCTCTTTTTCGGCGACCTCTCCCGTGCCATGCGCGACGGCGCGCTGGAGCATTTTGATCCAAGTCATGTCTATCATTTTGAGCGCAAGCAGGATCTGGTCGATATGGCAAAATATCTGATTGTTCAAGGTACGCTTGTTTTTATCAAGGGCTCGCGTGCCATGCGTCTGGAGGAGGTTGTGGAAAGCCTGCAATCTCTTGCAGCAAGATGAACGGAGGAAACATGAAGGCTGTCATTACCGTGGTCGGTATGGACCGCACCGGCATTGTTGCACAGGTTGCAACGCGAATTGCCGGGCATTCCATCAATATATTGGAAATCACACAGGATATTCTCAACGATTATTTTGTGATGATACTCATCGTGGATATCTCGCAAATGAACGCCCCCTTCGGGAAGGTTGCCGAGGATTTTTCAAAATGGGGCGAGGAAAACGGACTCAGCGTCCGTATGCAGCATGAGGATCTTTTCCGCAGCATGCACCGATTGGAGCGCGAGAATGGATAAACGCCTCATCCTCAATACTCTGCATATGCTGAATCAGGAAAAACTGGATATCCGCACGGTAACGATGGGTATTTCTCTGTTTGATTGTGCGGACTCCGATCCACGGATCGCTTGTCAGAAAATCCACGATAAAATTGTTCGCTTGTCGAAGGATCTTGTCGCCGCAGCAGATGCCGTCGGTCAGAAATATGGCGTCACGATCGTCAATAAGCGGATTGCCGTTACGCCGGTCTCCTTAATAGCAGCTTCCTCTGCCGATACAGAGCATTTTCTTCTGTATGCCGAAGCTCTGGATGCCGCCGCCAAAGAAGTCGGCGTGGATTTTATCGGCGGGTTTTCCGCCCTGGTACAGCAGCAGGCTACCACTGCGGATCTGGCAATGATGGATTCTCTCCCGGATGTGCTCTCCCGGACGGACCTTGTCTGCTGCTCTGTCAATATAGGATCTACAAAAACGGGTATCAATATAGATGCCGCGGCAAGGCTGGGACATCTGATTCGTAAAACTGCCGAAAATACCAAAGAAAACGACTCTCTCGGATGTGCAAAGCTTGTGATTTTCTGCAATGCTGTCGAGGACAATCCCTTTATGGCGGGAGCCTTCCATGGTCCCAGTCAAGGAGATGCCGTGATCCGTGTCGGCGTCAGCGGCCCCGGCGTTGTCAAGCACGCCCTGGAGCAGATTCCGGACGCTCCCCTGCAAGAGGTAGCCGAGGAAATCAAACTGACGGCATTTCGCATCACGCGTCTGGGAGAGCTGATCGGCATGGAGGTTGCCAAAAGGCTGGGACTTCCTTTCGGCACCGTGGATCTTTCACTGGCACCTACGCCGGCAATCGGCGACAGCGTAGCGCGCATCCTCGAAGAAATCGGTCTGGACCATGCAGGCATGCACGGTACAACCGCCGCTCTTGCCATGCTCAATGATTCGGTGAAAAAAGGAGGCTTGATGGCCTCGTCCTACGTCGGAGGACTTTCCGGCGCCTTTATTCCTGTCAGCGAAGATGAGGGCATGATCGAATCGGCTCGTGACGGCCACATCACCTTTGATAAATTGGAAGCGATGACCTCTGTTTGCTCCGTTGGCTTGGATATGATTGCCATCCCCGGCGATACTCCCGCCTCCACAATTTCCGGCATCATCGCCGATGAAGCCGCCATCGGTATGATCAATCAAAAAACGACGGCGGTACGCGTCATTCCCGTAATCGGAAAAAAAGCCGGTGAGATTGCCCGATTCGGAGGACTTCTGGGCTACGCACCCGTCATGCCCGTACATAAGGGCTGTGCCGATCGTCTGATAGCTCGCGGCGGATTCATTCCGGCGCCGCTTCATTCTTTCCGGAATTGAATCCGATACAGCTCTGCCTTTCACAGAGACTGTTCGCATATAAATGTTGATTGAGGAGTATCCATGTTACCTGTTATTTTAGGCTCAGATTGGAACGTCTACGGCGTAGCGTTCTCTTTTTATCAAAAATATCATATTCACAGCTTTGCGTTGGGAATACGTCACCAAAGATATACCGATCATCTCGATTTTCTTACCGTCGAAACGGATGCGCAATTTATGGATCCCCGGCGCTTTTTAGAAATTCTGTTGCAATTTGCCGAGCGGCATCGCGGTGAAGATCTGCTTCTGATTCCCTGCAGCGATTACTATATGCGATATATTGTGGAAAACCGGGAGCAGCTCCGCAAATTTTACCGGTTCAATGTAATTGATCTTTCTCTCTATCAGCAGCTGGAGAGCAAAATCGATTTTTACCGTCTTTGCGAAAAGCACAAAATTCCCCATCCGCAGACGGTAGTCGTCGATCCCTTAAACTACCGGGAGATTGCTCTTCCCTTCGGCTTTCCCATCATTGCGAAGCCCAATGACAGCTTCTCCTGGGTTCGGTTTCCCCATTTTGAAGGATACAAAAAAGCATTTCGGCTGGAAACTCGCGAGGAGCTGGATCAATTAATGGAAAAAATCTATGGCAAGGGATATCAGGATGCTTTTCTTTTGCAGGATTTCATCCCCGGAGGCACCGACGCCATGTTTGTCGTCAATGCCTATGTCGATCAGAAGGGAATCCTTCGCATGACACATGCTGCGCAGACTGCTCTGGATGAGGTGTTACCCAATGATGTGGGAAATTACAATGCGCTCATTTCCGGCGATTATCCTGAGCTGGTATCCATGATCCGGGATTTTTTTGAGAAAATTCCTTATCGAGGCTATGCCAATTTCGATATAAAACGGGACGTGCGAGACGGCGTGTATAAACTCTTTGAGATCAATATGCGCCAAGGCCGCTCCTCGATGTACATGACCTATGCCGGCAATAATTTTGTGCAATATCTTGTCGACGATCTGGTGGAAAACAAGCCCCGTCCCTACTATAATCATATTGAAGAGCATCTCTGGTATCTCGTGGATAAAAGTGTACTTCTCAAATATACTCCTGAAGCCCTACAGACAAAAGTAAGAACGCTTTTGCGCGAAAAAAAAGCGGATTACGGATTTTCCTATTATTCTCACAAGAATCTGTTTCGCTTTCTTCTTTCTTGGCGCAGAAGAATCTCCACGATACGTTATTATCCAAGATTGGCAGGTAAATCGTGAAAACCATCGGTATCATCGGCGGCTTAGGTCCGCTGGCAACGGCTGACCTTTTTCAGAAAATCATCGAAAATACACCCGCAGAGCGCGATCAGGATCATATTCCCGTATTGATCTACAACAATCCTCAGGTTCCCGACCGCACCGCTGCCATACTCCGCGGCGGAGAAAGTCCCGTTCGGGAAATTATCCGCACGGGGCATGTCCTTGAGCAAATGGGAGCGGATTTTCTATGCCTTCCCTGCAACACCTCTTTTTATTACTATGATCGAATTCAATCTGAGCTGAGTATTCCCCTTCTCAACCTGATTGATCTCACCGCGGAGGAAATTCAGCATTTGAGGCTTCAAAAAGTATCTGTTCTCGGCACGGAAGGGACGCTGCGAACGGGGCTTTATCAAAAAAAAATAGAGGAGAAAGGGGTTGCGCTCACTGTGCCTACAGAAGAGCTGATGGCGCAGCTTCAATATGCTATCTATGAAATCGTAAAGAAAAAGCGCTTTGATCTGCCGATTCAAGGACTTCGGGACGCCCTCACTGCAATTTGTGAGAACGAAAAACCGGATGCCTTTGTACTGGCATGCACGGAACTTCCCATACTTTTTGAAAAATATCATTTGCCGTTTCCCATACTGGATCCAACAGAAATTCTGGCAAGGGAAGCGGTGAGGCGGGCACTGCTTTAACGTTTCTTTTCAGCAAAAAGCATGAGGGGTTCCTCCTTTGCGGAGGAACCCCTCATGCTTTTTTCAATGAAGCTCCTGCAAGAAGCCTTCACGGATTTGCTGTCCGAAATCATGCTCCGGAGCTTCCGAAAAAACGCTCGCTTTTCTATTTGCCTTCCGTCTCCTGCAGCCATTGCCGCACTTCTTCCTCCGTTCCCCGGACGCGATGTGTACGGCCGACCTCCCGGAGCTGTCCGGCATCATAATCCAGACCGGAGGTCTCATAATCATAATGGAAGGTTTCCTTTGTTTTTTCCACGATGGGATTGGGCTCAGGAATCACCGATAGAAGCGATCGCGTATACGGATGCACGGGACGCTCAAAAATCTCTTCACTGGATCCCGTTTCCAGCAGGTGTCCCAGATGAATGACGCCGATGCGATCGGAAATGTATTTCACCATGGACAGATCGTGCGCAATAAAGAGAATCGCCACATTCGTCTTTTCCTGAATTTCATTCAACAGCGTAACAACCTGCGCCTGAATGGAAACATCCAGAGCGGAAATCGCCTCATCCGCGATTAAGAGCTTCGGATTCAGCACCAACGCTCTTGCGATGCCGATACGCTGACGCTGCCCACCCGAAAATTGATGCGGAAAGCGGGAGGCATGCTCCGGAGAAAGGCCCACAGACAAAAGAGCATCCAGCACTTTCTGCTCTCTTTCCTCCGCATCCCGGTAGAGATGAAAATGGTCCAGTCCCGCCGCCACAATATCCAAAACACGGCTTCGAGGATTGAGTGAGGCCATGGGATCCTGGAAAATCATTTGCATATTCATGCGCAGGAATCGCTCATCCTCATGGCTTAATTTTCCGGAAATATCTCTGCCGCAAAAGTGAATTTCACCCGATGTCGGATGATAGAGACGAATAATCGCTCTTCCCGCCGTGGACTTTCCGGATCCGGATTCTCCGACAAGTCCATACACCTCGCCGGGATAAATATCAAAGCTCATGTCATTGACAGCCCGAACAACTTTTCCCCTTCCTACCTTGAAATGCTGAGAAAGGTGTTTTACAGAGAGAAGAGGTTCCTGAGCCATTTGAGAGATTTTATCATTCATCAAATCCCGCCTCCTTCTTCATCAGCTGTATACGCTTTGCAAGATCCTCAGGCATCTTCACCTCAGGAGCACGTTCATCTAAAAGCCACGAGCTTACTCGATGTTTTCCTCCCACATCATATTGCGGCGGGGCTTCTCGGAAATCAATGTTTAACGCATAGGGATTTCGTGGAGCAAATGCATCGCCCGGAATCGGCTGAAAGAGATCCACCGGAGTTCCCGGAATCGGATGCAGCGTCCCCGCTTCAGTATGAAGATCCGGCATGGAAGAGAGCAGACCCCACGTATATGGATGGCGCGGATCATAGAAAATTTCATTGACCGTGCCCTTTTCCACAATACGTCCTGCATACATAACAGCCACATAATCGGCAACCTTGGCGACAACGCCCAGATCATGCGTAATAAAGATCACTGAAAATCCGTTTTTCTCCTGCAAATCCCGTATCAGGTTGAGAATGCGATCCTGTACGGTTACGTCCAGTGCCGTTGTCGGCTCATCGCAGATCAGAATATCCGGTTGACAGGACAATGCGATGGCGATGACCACACGTTGCCGCATACCGCCTGACAGCTGATTGGGATATTGTCCATAAACCAGCTCCGCATTGTGAATGCCGACATCCGAGAGATAGCGTATGCTCAGCTTTTTTGCGGCATCCTTGCTCATTCTGCGATGCATGAGAATGGTCTCCCGAATTTGAATGCCGATCTTCATAGTGGGATCGAGCGATGTCATGGGATCCTGGAAAATCATCGCAATTCTCTTTCCTGCCAGATATTTTCGAATCTGTATATTGCTGAGTGCCGTAATTTCGTATAGCTTATTTTGATTCGCCTTATCCCAATATTTGATGGAGCCCTCGGTGATTTTTCCGTTTTTTGCGAGAATTCCCATTATGGCACGCATCGTCACGGATTTTCCTGACCCGGACTCTCCTACAATGGCAACCGTCTCTTTTTGAAACAGATCAAAGTCGATGCCGCGAATTGCCTCCATCCTTCCCTTATCCGTTGTGAATTCAATATGCAAATCTCGGATTGAAAGAATGCGTTCATTGAGATCACGAAGCTTATTCTTTCCCATACTACCCCCGATCTTTCTGCGTCGGATCAAATGCGTCACGCAGACCATCCGCTAAAATATTGAAGCTGAACATCAATAGACTCAGTACAACCGTAGGAATGAGCACCATGTATGGGGAAACGAGGAAGGATTTGAAACCGTCGCTGATGAGCACTCCCAGAGAAGCATTCGGCGCGGCCAGGCCCAGACCGATAAAAGCAAGAAACGCTTCCGTAAAGATGGCTGAGGGAATGGAGAACATGCTCATAACAATCAGCTGCCCCATAATATTCGGGAGAATCTCCTTGAAAATGATATAGATGCTGGAGGCTCCAAGCGTTCTTGATGCCAGAATGTATTCCTGATTTTTCAGCTTCAGCACCTGCGCACGCGTCACACGACTCATGCCGATCCATCCCTTGATCAGAAGAGCCGTGGTAATCGACAGGATCCCCGGGCTCATGATCAGCACAAGAAGCGTAACGATCACGGTATCCGGTATGCCGCTCAGCACCTCGATGAATCGCTGCATCAGCATATCCACCGCTCCTCCGAAATATCCCGAAATCAAACCGTAGGTCACGCCGATGGATAAATCGATGAGTATGGCCAAAAATGCCATATAAAGGGAGATTCTCGCCCCCTGCCATACGCGCACCCACAGATCTCTTCCCAGACTATCCGTTCCGAAGAAATAGTAATTTCCGGATTCCCCCTTTTCCTGATAGAGATCCTTGCCATACGATTTTCCATTCAGAAAACCGAGATTTTCCACAAGAGGCACCTTAGGCGGAAGACCGATGCGCGCTGAATTCTGTTCCCGATAATCATGCGAGGATAAAAGCGGCATGAAAATAGCCATCAGAATAATGGTCAGAATCACATAAAGCGCAAATCGGGAAGCTCGTTTTTTTCGAAATCTGCGCCATACCTCAAGCAAAAAAGGAGGCTCTTTGTTAATTGTGTCGACAATCTCGTAATCCTTTTGTGAGGCAAATTGAAAATCCTCACGAAATGCACGATCACTCATGATTCCTCCTTTCCGAGACGAATGCGCGGATCAATGATTCCATAAAGAATATCCACGATCAGCATGACCCCGATGAAAAGCACGGAATATAAAAAGGCGATGGCGATCACAATATTATAATCGTTGGACTGAATCGCCGTTACAAAGAGCTCGCCGATCCCCGGAATCGCAAAAATTTTCTCAACGACAAGCGATCCGGTCATCAGATTGACGACTAACGGCCCCAGCACCGTGATCACAGGAATCAGGGCATTGCGGATTCCATGCTTCCAAATCACCTTGGTTTCGCTCATTCCTTTTGATCGGGCAAGCTCAATATAATCGCTATTTAAAATATCAAGCATTTCCGATCGCAAAAAACGGGAAATGGTCGCCGTGGTAAACATGGAAAGGGAAATCACCGGTAAAATCGAAGAAATCAAGGGCTGCGAGGTATTATACAATACGGGAACCCATCGCCACTGATACGCCACGATTAAAGAGAGAAAGAGGGCAAAAACGTAAGATGGAATGCTCACTCCTGCGACTGCTGTCAATGAGGTAAACGTATCCGCCCAAGTGCCATGCCGCAGGGCCGCTACAATGCCCAACACCGCCCCGACAACGGTTCCTAATATAACCGCTGCAATCCCGAGCTGAAAAGACACTGCCACTCGTCCCTTCAGCATATCGGTAACATAGGCCTTCACCTGAATGTTATATGATTGACCAAAATCAAAGTGCAGCATCATATTGAGATATCTGCCGAAACGAATCAGAATAGGATCATTCAGGCCGTATTTTTCCTCCATCTGCTCGCGCATTTCAGGGGAAAGCTTCTCATCGTTAAATGGAGAGCCCGGCATTTGGTCCAGCATCAGGAAGAGGAACAAAATGATAAGAAAGAGCGTTACCGCGGAAATCGCGACTCTTTTGAAAATATATTTGACCATAATATGACAAAAGGGGGACACCGCCCCCTTTTTTCCTCCTTTACCGACTATTGCTTCACTGCATTTTTATAATAGTAGCTGACGCCGGTCGTATGATACTCCCAGCCCGTTACAGCGGAATTCCACATTGTGGAATTGCCGATCTGGTAGACCGGAACCGGGCCCTGTGCATCTTTGAGCAATAGTTTTTCCGCATCCAGCAATACCTGCCAGCGTTCTTCATCAGACAGCGTACCGCTGCTGGCTTTCGCAATCATCTCATCATATCCGGGAATCGTAACGCGGTTGTAGTTGGAGCTGGAATCTGTTACAAACAGATCCAAATACGTCATAGGATCCGGATAATCGGGGCCCCAGCGGTGGAGCGCCAGCTGGAAGTCTCCATCCTGCTGAAGCTGCAAGCGCGCCTTCTTCGGCTGTGATTTCAGGGTAATGGTTAAATTCGGAATATTCTTCTGGATCTGTTCCTGTAAAAACTCCGCAACCTTCTTAGATTCCTCCGAGTCCTCGAAAAGCAGCTCCAGGCTGAGATTTTTTATACCAAGCTCCTGGAAGGCCTTTTCCGCATAGGCTTTCGCCGCCTCAGCTCCCTCGTTGAAGAAATCATTCCCGTTCTCCTCGCGGAAATCCTTCCCGCTCGGGGAGAATGCCAGCTCCTTCGGAACAAATCCATATGCTCCGATTGCGCCGTCCTTCAAAATGACATTGGCAAGCTCCTCACGATCAAATGCGTTCGCAATGGCCTTTGCCAGGTTGACATTGTTCAGCTCCGGAACCGCCTCGTGATTGCCTACAAGATACCATAGATATCCGCCCAGCGCCTGCTGCATACGTTCATCGCCCGAATAACGACCTACGACGTCGCCTGTCAGTCTTACAAAATCCGAGGCTCCCGTATCAAACTCCAAAGCTGAGGTTTGCGGATCCTTGGAGACCTTCCAGTTGATGGAATTGAGCTTGACATTAGCGGCATCCCAGTATGATTCATTCTTGACTGCCTTAAAGCTGTTTCCGGCTACCCATTCGGTCATGCGGAACGGTCCGTTATAGAGCAGATTTTCCGGACTTTGTGCATATTGATCGCCTTTCTCTTCCACGAACTTCTGGTTGATCGGAAGGAAGGATCCGAAGGACAGAAGCTTCAGGAAGAAGGGAACCTTGTGCTCCAGGGTCACCTCTAAAGTCTTCTCATCCACAGCCTTTACGCCCAATTCCTCCAGGGGCTTTTCGCCTTTCATAATGGGCCCCGCATTGACGACACCTGCGACCTCCATAATATAGTTATAGTCAGATGCCGTGTCCGGATCCACCAGGCGGCGCCATGCATAAACAAAATCATTGGCTGTTACCGGATCTCCATTGGACCATTTGGCATCACGCAGGTGAAAGGTATATGTCAGTTCGTCATCGCTGATGTCCACACTTTCCGCCAACGCCGGCTTTTCCGCGCCTTTCGCATCCAGCACATACAGGCCTTCTTCCACTGCCGCCAGCACCTCAAATGAGGTCCCGTCCGTTGCGAGTGAGGAGTCCATCGATAACAGATCGGTTTCCTTAATAACATTGAGGTCACCGCTCGCAGCGGATCCGGCTGTGGAACCCGTATGAGACGATGCATCTTTTCCTCCTCCGCATGCGCTGAGCACAAGACTGAATGCTAAAAGCATTCCCAACCATTTTTTGTGTTTCATTCGAGCTACCTCCTTTTCTATAATTGGTAACATTATACACTTATTTTTTTATTTATCAATTAAAATTTGCATTTTTTCAATCATTATTTTTATAGCTGTATATTTTTTGCATAAATTCAATTTCCTCTGACATACGTTATCCCGATACGGCATGTCTGCGATTCAGCATAAATATGCTAATTTTTTATTAGAAATCCGTCCTATGCTGTGAAAACATTTTCTCATAGACACAAATGGAATGCCCGACTTTTGACCGGTTGTTCTCCTTCCCGTCTCCGGTCGCTTCTTACATTCCGATCGACAAGAATTCACGAAATTCCGGTGTCTTCGGATCCGCAAACATTTCCTGCGGATCTCCGCGCTCCAGAATGACCCCGTTTTGCAGAAAACAGATGCCGTTGGCTACATTTTTTGCAAAATTCATCTCATGCGTCACCACAACCATGGTCATGCCTTCGTCTGCGAGTCCGCGTATGACATTCATGACCTCCGCAACATTTTGCGGATCCAATGCGGATGTGGGCTCGTCAAACAGCAACACCTCCGGATCCATAGCAAGAGACCTTGCAATCGCCACACGCTGCTTTTGTCCTCCGGATATTTGTGCCGGCTTCGCATCGATGTACTCCGCCATGCCAACCTTTTGCAAATAAAAGAGGGCCTTTTCCTTCGCCTCCTCCCGGCTTCTATGCAGAACCTTCATTTGACCGAGAATGCAGTTTCCCAGAACCGTCATATTGGAAAACAGATTGAAATGCTGAAAAACCATTCCCACCTTTGAGCAATATCGTCTGCTGTCCAGATTCGGCTGCAAAATGGATTGTCCATGAAAGAGAATCTCTCCCTCCGTCGGCTTTTCCAAGAGATTGAGACAACGCAAGAGCGTAGATTTTCCCGAGCCCGAGGGTCCCAGAAGAGCAATCACCTCCCTGGCTTCGATCACCATGGAAACGTCTTTCAGCACCGCATGATCTCCGAATCGTTTCGCAAGATGGCGCACATCAAGAATCAATGAATTTTTTTCCTTTGTTGAGGTTACATGGCTCATTGGACACCTCCTGTTGCACTGGCAAGACTGAATTGCGTATCCGGATTCAGCTTCCGGCTGAGCAGACGAATCAGCTGTGTCGCACAAAGCGTCATGACAAAATAAACTACGGCTGCGACAAGATAGGATTGAAAGATGAGAAGTGTGGATCCTGCCACCCCCTTGGTAATAAAGAAAAGCTCTGTAACGGAAATGACGTTTAAAACAGAGGTGTCTTTGATATTGACCACAAATTCATTTCCGATTGAGGGCAATATGGCTCTAAGCGCCTGCGGCAGAATGACGTATATCATCATCTGCCAATGGGAAAGGCCCAGCGCATAGCTCGCCTCGAATTGGCCGCGATCCACGCTGTCGATTCCGCCGCGGATCGTTTCGGCTAAATAAGCGCCGGTATTGATGGAAACGACAATCATTCCTGCCGCAATGGCATTCAAATCCACATTCAGGAATTGCTTGCTTCCGTAATAGATGAGCATGGCCTGCACGATCATCGGTGTGCTGCGAAACACCTCTACATAGATTCCGCAAAGAAGATGAACCGCATGAATGAGCCCGTTGCGGATCGGAGATTTTCCCGAAATTATGGGCACGGAGCGTAAAATCTGCACGAGCAGCCCGATCACGCATCCCGCTATGGTTCCCGCCAATGAGATGAGCAAAGTGACGCCTGCACCTCTTAGAAAGAGCATTCCGTATCCGGAGAGAATTCGCATGACACCGTCAAAAAATGAATCCGGCGCCTTTGCAACATTGAGATTGACCATCTCCTGCATGGCACTTTGTCTTTGCTCTTCTGTAATTTCAGAAAGCGCATCGTTGATCTGCTTCTTAAGAGGGCTGCTCTTCTGCACGCCCACGGCTATCGAGGTATTGTCCGGATCCGTCCGAAATCCCCTTCCCTCGTCAAAGCTGATGTAGGTAAGGGCATCCGAGGACTGCACCGCAGACATCGCGCCCGGTCTTTCCGAAACGTATCCGTCGATTTTTCCGGAAAGCAGCGCTGTGATCATGGTCGGAAAATTATCGAGGGCCGTCTCCTTCCGTACTCCGGGAATTTGATCGATCACATCGTAGTGGAATGTATTGAGCTGTCCCGTAATCCGTGCACCCTGAAAATCCTCAAGCGAAGCCGCGGAGGCATACGAGCCGTTCTTTTGCACTACAATCACGAGATCCGAGGAATAGTAGTTATCCGTAAAATCGATGATCTCCTTGCGATCCGGCGTGGGGCTCATCCCCGCGATGATGGCATCAATCTTCCCGGATATCAGCGCCGGAGGCAGACCGTCCCACTCAATTTTTTGTATCACCAGCTTCTTGCCCATGGCATCCGCAAGCTGCTTAGCCATCCAGACATCATAGCCGTTCGCATACTCGTTCGGGCTGTTTTCCACCGGAACCGCACCGTTGTCAGCAGTCGTCTGCGACCAGTTAAACGGCGCATAGTTGACCTCCATTCCTACCATGAAGGTTTCCTGATCCCCCTCAGCCGCATACCCTGCTGCGGGAAAAAGCAGTATCAACACGACGAACAGAGTGAGAATCCCTTTCCTTTTCACAACAAGCTCCTTTCCTCAAGAATACCGACGAAATACAAAAAAAGGGAAAGCCTGCGCTTTCCCTTTCTGATGATTCTGTCAGCCCTTGATAGCGCATCATCGTGGTACGATGACAGTATCGTATTTGTTCAATACGATCCCAATAACCCGCCGCGTCCGGCGAATTATTTCGGCAAGGCTCCCCTTTCCGACAGTTCCCCGGCTACCGCCTCCCTATCGTATTCATGGGCCATGCTCCTCTACCTGATATTAAATTTTAACAAGTATGAATGATTCCTGAAGAAATGTCAAGCAAAAAATGGTATGATGACTATAGAAAAAAATCAGAAAGGACACATATGAATATATTTCACATCATCGGTCCCGTCATGATCGGTCCCTCCAGTTCGCACACTGCCGGTGCCGTTCGTCTCGGCCGAGTTGCCAATAAAATCATGAATGAGGAGCAGCCCGCCTCACTCCGCATTGAGCTCTCGGGTTCCTTTGCCTATACCTATCAGGGGCATGGCACGGACCGTGCTCTGCTCGCAGGAATCATGGGCTATCACAGTGATGCCGTGGAAATCCGCGATGCGATCAATATCGCACGGAATCGCGGAATTGATTTTACCTTTATTCCCACAAAAATCCCGAACACCCATCCCAATACCGTGCGCATTCATTTTCGCACGGCAGACGGACAGGAAGGGAGCGTCATGGGCGCTTCGATCGGTGGCGGCAATATCCGCGTGGACGAGGTCAATGACATGCGCGTGGATTTTTCAGGAGATCATTGTGCACTGCTTGTCCTGCACCGCGATGTCCCCGGAGTCATTGCGGATGTTACCAATATGCTTCGAGACAAATATGATACGCTCAATATTGCCGGATTCCGTCTGAGCCGTAAGGAGAAAGGCAAGGATGCCATTATGACGATTGAATTCGATGAAAATCCGCCGGATTCCTTAAAGTCGGATTTGGAAACTCTCCCCCATATACTCAACACCATATTGATTCGAGCGATTTAGCTCGTTAGAAAAGAGAAATTTATGTTTTCTTATCATTCCATTCAGGAGCTCGTGGATTTTGCAAACCGAAAGAATCAGACCCTCAGTGAGCTCTGCCTTGAAGAGCAGGCGGAGCAGATGCATATTTCACCGAAGGAGGTGCTTCAGAAAATGGAGGTCGCCTTCGATGTTATGGTCGAGGCCGTGCGCATCGGAGAGGATCCCGATTTTCGCTCCACATCCGGCATTTCCGGAGGCGACGGCGCCAAAATGATTCAATATGCGGATTCCGCGGAGACTCTTTGCGGCGACTTTGTGACACGCGCTATGGGAAGAGCCATGGCGGTCTCGAATTGCAACGCCGGTATGGGGCGAGTGGTGGCCGCTCCTACTGCGGGAAGCTGCGGGATTCTTCCCGGTGTTCTGGTCAGTCTTTACGAGGATCGCAAAATCGAGAAGAATAAAATCATCATGAGCATGGTCACCGCAGGCGCACTGGGGATGGTCATGGCGAAGATGGCCTCGATTTCAGGTGCTGAGGGCGGGTGCCAGGCTGAATGCGGCAGCGCTTCGGGCATGGCTGCCGCCGCCATTGTGGAAATCCTGGGCGGAACTCCACAGCAGGTGGCGGATTCCATGGGTATGGCCATCATTCAGCAAATGGGCCTTGTCTGCGATCCCGTGGCCGGTCTTGTCGAAATTCCATGCATCAAACGCAACTCCTCCGGTGTTATGATCGCCTTTTGCGCAGCATCCATGGCTCTTGCCGGTGTTCCCCTGTATATCCCTGTAGATGAATGCATTGCGGCTATGAAAGAGGTGGGAGAATCCATCCCCGTTGCTCTCCGTGAAACATCGCAGGGCGGGCTGGCAACCACTCCCACGGGGCAAAAAATCCGTGAACAGGTGTTTGGAAAGAAGAAAAAATAGAGGCGGCGGTCTCCTCTCCGATCGCCTGCGGATGATGCTGCCGGACCTCCGGACGAACGAGTAAAAAAAAGCTTCTGATCTGCGGATCGGAGGCTTTTATTTTTCCTCTGAAATTGTCTCCTCCATCTCTTCATAGACCGCCACCAAAACCCTGTTTTGAAGATCCAGACCTCTCTCTGTAAGAAAAAGTGCCTCATCATTCCAATCGGCAAGCCCTTCTTCACGAGCTTCGGCAAAGGTCCGAGGTGCGATTGCAAGCGGATCGACTCCGTTTTTCTTCTGAAAATGGGATCGTTGAATCCCCGACACCTTGCGCAGTCCCGTCATAATCTGTTCAAAGAGCGCATCCTCTTCGGTTCGCTCAAGAATCGTGATCGGCAAGGGCTCCTCTCCGATTGCAAGGTAGGTGCCGATTCTTCGTGTCTGTTCAAAACGAATGCCCTTTATATAAGACGCAGCGCCCAGCCCCAGCCCTAAATAATCTTCACCTGTCCAATAGAGCAGGTTATGCACGGATTGGAAACCCGTTTTCGCATAATTGGAAATCTCATAGCGATGATAGCCGAGCTTTTGGATGCCGCTTCGAATTTTTTCTGTGAGTCTCCATTCCGAATCCTCATCCATCATCTCGATCCTCCCCCTCTTCCACTGATAGTGCAATAAGGTTTTTTCCTCCAGGATCAGCGAATACCAAGAGATATGGGTGGGGGCATATCTTTCCACGGCAGCGAGATCGTGTTCGATATCGGATATCGTCTGCTGCGGATATCCTTCGATCAAATCAAAATTGATATTGCAGATTCCCGCCTTGTGCAAGCTCCGTACCGCATTTTCCACATCGTCCGCATGGTGTGTTCTTCCCATAGCCTCCAAAAGCCTCGGGGAGAAGCTCTGCACTCCAAGAGAAACGCGGTTGATTCCGCAGAGAGCAAAGCATTCCGCCGTCTCCGGGGTAATTGTGTCGGGATTGGCCTCGATGCTGATCTCACACGATTCCTCCAGGGATACCTCTCCTCGCAGAGTCTCGAAAATCCGCAGCAGAGCCTTCGGCGGAAGCAAGGAGGGTGTACCGCCTCCTAAAAAGATCGAGGAGACCCTTCTCCCGTCAAGACGCCGCTTCGTCTCCGGATGGCGGATCTCTTGAATCAGGGCTTCCACATAGGGCGCATGAAAAGAAGGAACGTGCGGATACGTGAGAAAATCACAATAAGTGCAACGTTCCTTGCAAAAGGGAATATGGATATAGATGCCGAAGGGATTACTTGTCTTCATCATATTTCAACACGGATAGGAAGGCCGTTTGCGGAATACTCACGTTGCCCACCTGACGCATACGTTTCTTTCCTTCCTTTTGTTTCTCCAAAAGCTTCTTTTTACGGGAAATATCGCCGCCATAGCATTTTGCCAAAACGTCCTTGCGCACGGCCGGCACGGTCTCACGGGCAATAATTTTCCCGCCGATAGCCGCCTGAATAGGAACGGCAAACTGATGGCGGGGAATTTCTCCCTTGAGACGTTCACAAATCCTTCTGCCTCTCTCGTAGGCCTTTTCACGATGCACAATAAGTGAGAGGGCATCGACCGGTTCACCGTTGACCAGAATATCCATCTTGACAAGGTCCGAGGGACGATAGTCCTTGAGCTCGTAGTCAAGGCTTGCATAACCGCGTGTCTTGGATTTTAATGCGTCAAAGAAATCATAGATCACCTCATTGAGCGGCAGCTCATAATGAACCATGACGCGCAATTCATCAAGATACTCCATATTCTTATAAATTCCGCGCCTCTGCTGGCATAGCTCCATAATCGTACCGATGTATTCCTTCGGCGTCATAATCGTGGCTTCTACAATGGGCTCCTCAATCCGGTCAATCAAAGTGGGATCCGGAAAATCCGCCGGATTTTGGATTTGCAGCTCCGCGCCGTCATTTTGTTTCACATGATAGATAACAGACGGAGCCGTGACGATCATATCAAGATTGAATTCACGAATCAGACGTTCCTCAATGATTTCCATATGAAGCATGCCCAGAAAGCCGCAGCGAAATCCGTAGCCCAGCGCAACGGAGCTTTCCTTTTCAAAAACAAGCGCCGCATCGTTGACCTGGAGTTTTTCCAAGGCATCGCGCACATTATTGACGCTTTCATTTTCGGTGGGATAAATCCCCGCATAGACCATGGGCACCACCTTTTTATAGCCGGGAAGGGATTCCTGCGCCGGATTCTCGGCATCGGTCACTGTATCGCCCACCTGAGCATCGCCCACGGCTTTGATGGAGCAGATCACATAACCGACATCTCCCGTGATGAGCTCGCTCGTCGGCACGTGAGAGCCGGCATTATATCCCACTTCATCAACAAGGTATTCTCTGCCGGTAGCCATCATGCGAATGCGCTGTCCTGTTCGAATGGCGCCTTCCTTCACACGAACATACATGATCACGCCTTGATACGTATCGTAATACGAATCGAAAATCAGCGCCTGCAGGGGTGCATCAGCGGATCCGTGCGGAGCCGGAACATTTTTGACAATATCTTCCAGAACATCACGGACATTGGTTCCTTCCTTCGCGGAGATGAGCGGCACACCTTCGGTATCAAAGCCGAGAATGGACTCGATTTCTCCCTTTGCCATCGGAATATTGGCGCTGGGAAGATCAATTTTATTGATGACCGGCAGAATCTCCAGATCCTGCTCTATGGCAAGATAGGTATTGGCAAGCGTCTGCGCTTCCACTCCCTGCGAAGCATCTACGATAAGAACGGCTCCCTCACAAGCTGCCAAGCTTCGAGAAACTTCATAATTAAAGTCCACATGACCCGGTGTATCGATCAAATTCAGAACATAGGTTTTCCCGTCCAGAGCCTCATAAAACAGCTTGATGGCCTTGAGCTTGATGGTAATACCGCGCTCACGCTCCAAATCCATAGAATCCAGAAGCTGATCCTGCATCTCACGCCGGGTTACCGCCCCCGTGAGCTCAATCAGACGATCGGCTAATGTGGACTTGCCATGATCAATATGTGCAATAATGGAAAAATTACGTATGGATTCCTGTGCGTATGCTTTCAATGCAAACCTCCAATGCTATCCAATGGAAAATAACGGAAAAAAGCTCTTCCGAGAACGCTTTTTACGGGAATGGGGCCAAAGCTGCGGCTATCCTTACTCGCTCCCGGAATGCGATTATCCCCCATTACAAAAATCTCTCCCTCACCGACAAGCCATTCCGTTTGATCCGAGGTATGGGTATAATCGGTATTGATATAGGGCTCGTTCAGGCGTGTCCCGTTGATATACACCTGTCCGTTTTCAATTTGCACATACTCATTGGGAAATGCAATCACACGCTTGATATAATCCAGATTCTCATCCGGCGCTTGAAAAACGATAATATCTCCCCGCTTGAGGGTCTTTTCCGACACGCCCGCTTTCTGTATAAAGATTCGGTCCGCATTGTTGAGCGTATTCTCCATGGATGTGCCTTCCACCTGCGTCGAGCTTACAATATAGTGTGTAATGAAATAAGCAATCACGAGCGCAATAATCAGTATGCGTACAACATCAAAAAAGCTGAGCTTGTCATTTTTTTTATTTGCTTTTTTCGTCTTTCTCATCTATTTCGGTAACCTCAGTCCTTAAAGCGGCTTCCAATCCGAGATGGGCCAGATACACCAAAGCGCTTTGCCGTCCAAGGTACCGACCGAAACAGGGCCGAAAAGACGGCTGTCGTTGCTTGCCCCCTGCTTGCGATTGTCTCCCATCACAAAATATTCATTTTGTCCTAATTTCCATTGAGAGGCATTATAGATTCCCGTCTTCCTCTCAGACAGATAGAATTCCTGCAGCCACATTCCGTTAATATATATTTTCCCATCGCGGATCTCCACGGTTTCTCCCGGAAGGCCGATGATGCGTTTGATATAAAGTTCCTTGTCTGCCCGATCCGGAGAATCTAAAATCACCACATCACCGCGCTTGTAATTTTTAAAATACGTGCTCAGCTTGCTGACAAGCACCACATCTCCGTTTTTCAAGGTCGGAAACATGGAACTGCCGCGCACCGTGGTCGGCCCTCCAATAAAAATGCGAATAAAAAAAGCAATTCCCACCGTAACCGCTAACGGCAGGAGCCAATTTTTCCAAAAAGAGCCCTTTTTCTCAACCGAAACGGTTTCTTCCGCCTTGTCGGTATCGACTGTCAAATCATCCTCAAAAAATTGCACCAAATCGGAATCGAGCTCCTCGGCCGACGCTTCGCTCTCCGGGATTTTATTTTCTTTTTTCTTGCTCATAGAAATCCCCTTCCAAAAAATATGTCATTTTAGTATAACATAACTTTCGTATGGCAATATTCAAAAAAAAACAGCTCCAAAAAGGAGCTGCCTGCCGATTCTGTTATTGAGCCGATAATGCGTTGAGGCGCTTCTGCAAACGGCTGATCTTGCGGTTTGCGGCATTCTTGGAAATGGTGCTTCCAAAAGAAGCTCTCTTCAGCTTGCGATCAATCGTCTTTAAAAGCTCGCTCGCGTCCTGAGGTGAGTTTGCCTCAATGGCCGCATCAAACTTTTTGATGTAAGTTTTGATTTCGGACTTTTTGCTGCGATTGCGCATGCGATTACGCTCGGCAATCATGACTCTCTTTTTTGCGGATTTAATATTCGCCATATTCTCACCTCCTTGGTATAGCAGTCGAATAAGTTACCAAAATAAGATACCATATTCAACCGTTTCTTGCAATATTTTTTTTGAGCCC
>JALFST010000030.1 GCA_022779285.1 Peptoniphilaceae bacterium | reverse complement strand
TCGCCCGCTCAGGCCTTTGCGGCTTGGAGCTTCTGGAGGATATGGAAGAGATTGCGGAGACCGCAGCTCGAGGATCCATTGCTCTTTTGAGTTCGGAAAAGGTCGTTCCCGGGGAATATGATCTTATTTGTGATCCGGACTTTACGGGCCTTCTTGCGCATGAAGCCTTTGGTCATGGTACGGAAATGGATATGTTTGTGAAGGATCGAGCAAAAGGAAAGGAATATCTGAATCAGCGTGTCGCTTCCGACATTCTGATCATGCATGACGGAGCGAGAGCTGCAAAGGAGGTTTCCAGCTATCTCTTTGATGATGAAGGAAATCTGGGATCTGATACGATCATTATTGATCACGGGATTTTTAAAAACGGAATGTGCGATGAGCTTTCTTCGCTGCAGCTCGGAGCTCAGCCGACAGGCAACGGAAAACGCGAATCCTACAAACGCAAGGCGTATACTCGTATGACAAACACCTTCTTTGAAGGCGGCAATGACAATTTGGATGACATGATCGCTTCCGTGGAAAACGGATATTTATTGGAAGGCCTTTTCTCCGGCATGGAGGATCCAAAAAACTGGGGATGCCAATGTGTTGCCGCAAGAGGAAGAGAAATTCGAAATGGAGAATTAACCGGAAAAATGATCAGTCCCGTTTATCTCACGGGATATGTGCCGGATCTTCTACAGTCGATCAGCATGATTTCCCCGGATGTCATCCTTTCAGGAAGCGGATATTGCGGAAAAGGCTGGAAGGAGTGGGTTAAGACCTCTACAGGCGGATCTTATATTAAGATGAGAGGAAGATTGTCGTAATGCAGAATAAAATTATCGATTGCTTGAAGAAAAATGAAAAAATCACGGATTGGATTTTAAAGGATTCAGAGCGGACTTCCTCAGAGCTTTTCTTTGTACGCGATAAGCTGGATATGAATCGAAGAACGAATCTCCATGAGTATGATCTTCATGTTTATGTGGATTTTGAGGAGGATGGGGAGCGTTATACAGGAGATGCCGTTACGAAAATCGGAGCGGCAGACAGTGAAGCCGAAATTGCTTCTAAAATTGAAAAGGCGTCGATTTCCGCCTCTCTTGTAAAAAATCCATGGTATCCTCTGCCGGAAAAAGATGACACTCAGCCGCATATCAAAAAAGATCTGCAATCGCAGGTACAATTTATGGAAAGATTCCGGGATATTTATACGGCTTTCTTCGGAGAAAACACAACACGCGCGAATGTGAACTCCTTGGAGCTATTTGCAGTTAGCGGCAAAGAGCATATTTTCACCTCAAAGGGTGTGGATGTGGAGCAGCCTGTCAATGAATTTATCTTTGAGCTTGTCACGGACACCGATATCGGCAAGGAACCGGTGGAAATTTTTAAGGATTATTATCTGACGGAGCCTGACATTGATCAGATCCGTGACATTGTGCAAAAGCAGCTTGAGGAGACGGAAGGCCGAGCCATTGCCGAACCGGCAAAGCAGCAGGAGCATTGCAGGGTGATTTTATCCGGTGCCGAGGTGGAGGAGCTTTTACGATATTATATGATGCATGCGACAGATACCTTGGTATATCAGCAGATCAGCAAAGCCCAAATCGGGGAGCGTTTCATCCCCTCGGGGGCAAAGCAAAGCTTGGATATTCGCGTCAATCCGGCGCTGTCAGCGTCCACATCTTCCGGCGCAGTCGATGCGGAAGGCAAAATCTTAACATCCTATCCTCTGTACGAACACGGAATTGTTAAAAATTTCAGAACACATGCTCAATATAGTCATTATCTGGGAATTGAAAATCATGGATTTGTGCCCACCTTCGAGGTGCAGGGCGGACAAAGAGGCTATGAAGAGCTTAAGGGAGAAAATTCCATTGAAATTTTAGCTTTCTCATCCTTTCAAATGGATGTTGTTACGGGAGATTTCGGCGGAGAATTCCGTCTGGCACGTCGGATTCGCGATGGCAAGGTCACTTATCTTTCGGGCGGTGCAATTTCTGAAAACATCGGTAAAGTACAGGTTACGATGGAGTTTAGCAAGGAATTGCAAAATCAAAAGTCTTCCGTTGTTCCGAAAGCGATATTATTCGAGGATGTCACGGTGACCGGCGATTCCAATTAGCGAATTTGAAATCAGGGACAAAGCCAGTGCCGATTTTCGGTATCTGTTGTTCGTCCGATCGGATTCATAGCAGATTTTTACGCAGTGCAATTTCCCTGAGGCGAACGGCGGCTCCATGTTCCTGCCGGTCAGGATTTGAGCCGCCTGTATCGCTACCGGGAAAATAGAATTCAAGAAGCCCGATCACGGAGCCTCCGTGATCGGGCTTCTTATACCGCGTAGGGTGGCAGGCAAAGGCGGATTCCTGCATAAATTGGATGAGTTTTGCATACTCGAATCATTACGGCACTCGGAGCGATATGCGGCCTTGAGAGAAGACCTTGATCAGCGCTGCTGTTTTCGCTCAAGCGACATTGGAATACCGCAAGCTTTTACAGCATCTATAAATCATTGAAAAATGCCCGATCCTTGCATTTGCAAGAATCGGGCAAAAAGAATTATGCAGAAGATGAGATTCGAACTCACACAAGCGTTAGCTCACCACCCCCTCAAGATGGCGTGTCTGCCTATTCCACCACTTCTGCGAAAGACTAAATTATTATACATAGTATTCGGATATGTGTCAAGGACTTTATCAGGCGTTGCAGCAGCTGATTTACAAGATACATTTTGAGTCAGAAGGATAGGAAATCCATGTGAAAAATCAAGACTAATTTTAATTATATTCCTCTGTTTGAGACAGAGTGTGGTACAATGCAAGAGCAGAAATATTTTATCTGTTGAGACTCGTTGAGAGGAGTGTGGTGAATGAAACTCGAAAACTTAACGTTCCGAGGCGGCACACACATGAAGGACTATAAGTCTCTATCGAGTGGAGCGGAAATTGTTGCGATGCCGGCACCTGAAAAGGTGCTGCTAACGGTTTCACAGCATATCGGAGCTCCGGCGAAGGTGCTTGTGTCCAAGGGTGATCATGTCAATTTGGGACAAAAAATCGCAGAAGCGGGCGGATTCGTTTCAGCTCCGGTGCACGCCAGTGTTTCCGGGGAGGTTACAGGTATTGTGGAATATCTGACCGCCTTCGGCACAAAGGTGCCGGCAATTGAAATTTGCAGCGATGGGCTGGACACACCGGGGTATGAAACGGTTGATCGTTCCAATGAGGAGCTCAGCGCGGAACAAATTCTCTCCTACATAAAAGATGCCGGAATTGTAGGCATGGGCGGCGCAGGATTTCCGACACATGTCAAGCTGACGACATCAGAGGATGCACCGATTGATACGATCATTATCAACGGGGCGGAATGCGAGCCGTACCTTACCTGTGATGATTTGACGATGCGAACATATCCGGAAAAGGTTGTAGAGGGTCTGAAGCTCATCATGAAGGCTACCGGCGCAAAGAAGGGCTATATTGCGATTGAAAACAATAAGCCGAAAGCTATTGACGCAATTGAGAAAGCCATCGGCAGCACAGAAAACATTGACCTTGCTGTATTGAAGACAAAATACCCGCAGGGTGATGAAAAGCGCATCATTTCAGCTGTGACCGGACGCAAGGTTGCCACAAGCATGCTTCCGAAGGACGTGGGCTGCATCGTAGACAATGTGGGCACGGCGTGTGCCATCGTCGACGCTGTTTATTACGGTAAGCCGCTTTATGAGCGTGTGGTTACCGTTACCGGTCATGCGGTCAACAAGCCTTCTAACGTGATTGCGCGTTTGGGCAGCACGATTCGCGATATCGTTGAATTTACAGGCGGATATGCTTCTCAACCGGGAAAGATTCTCTTTGGCGGTCCGATGATGGGATTGGCACAATATTCGGATGAGGTTGTGATCGATAAGAGAAACAACGGAATCTTAGTGCTTACGGAAAAGGAAGCGATGCCGCAAAAGGTGGATCCTTGTATTCGTTGCGGGCGTTGCGTTGAGGTCTGCCCATCCAATTTGGAGCCGTTATTCCTTGCAATGGCATCGAAGAGCGGAGACTGGGAAACGGCACAGAGCTATTATGCAGATCAGTGTACAGAGTGCGGACTTTGCTCGTATATCTGTCCTGCAAAGCGTCCATTGACGGAATTGATTCGTTTTGCGAAGAAAAACGTCATTGCGATGAAAAAGAACAAGTAGGGGGAATGTCATGGAAACAAATAATCAGACATTGACCGAAAGACCATTGTTGACGGTGGTATCATCACCGCATATCCGTACAGCGGATTCCACACAGCACATTATGCTGGATGTTGTGATTGCGTTGATTCCGGCGCTGGTGATGTCTTTTGTATATTTTGGGTGGCGTGCGCTTTTATTATGTGCGGTTTCTGTAATCTTTGCAGTCGGCACGGAATTCGTTTCGGAAAAAGCGATGAAGCGCCCGATCACAATCAGCGATTTTTCCGCTGTTGTCACAGGAATTTTATTGGCATTTAATGTTCCATCCACCATGCCGGTTTGGAAGGTGGCATTTGGCGCGATTTTCGCTATTTTGGTGGTCAAGCAATTCTTTGGCGGAATCGGACAGAATTTCATGAATCCCGCACTTGCGGCACGAGCGCTTCTTATGAGCTCATGGGGAAGAGATATGACGACCTTGGCTGAGCCGTTTCGTGCAGATGCTCTGGCGGGAGCGACTCCTTTATCGGGAGGACAGGCTCCGGCACTTTTCAATATGTTCATCGGCAACATGCCGGGCATGCTTGGAGAGGTGAGCGCGCTTGCATTGCTTATCGGTGCTGTTTATCTTTTGCTGCGCGGAGTGATTCGCATCACGATTCCTGCATGCATGATTGGCTCTTTTGTGGTCTTTATGGGAATTTTCGGCATGATTACCGGAAAGGTCGGCATCGCGGATCTTCCGGCACAGGTGCTTTCCGGCGGCTTGATGCTCGGGGCGCTCTTCATGGCTACCGACTATGCGACGACACCGGCTACGACAGCAGGACAAATCATATTCGGCGTAGGAGCCGGATTTTTGACGGCGCTCATTCGTTCCTTCGGCGGATATCCGGAGGGTGTGTCCTATTCCATTTTGCTCATGAACGTATGTACTCCGATCATCGATAAATATATTAAGAGAAAGCCCTTTGGGTTAGGAGGTGCTTCGAAATGAAAAAATCAGTCATTTTAGCCCTCAAGCTTCTCGTCATTTGTGCAGTGGCAACTCTCGTGCTTGCATTTACCAACCAGGAGACGGCTCCTATTATCGAGCAGGCGCAAAAGGATGCCGAGGTTGCAGCATATAAGGAAGTGTATCCGAATCTGGAAGAGATTCAGGAGGATACAAATAAAGATGTGTTGAATGACAATATTGTTGCAGTCAATGATGCAATGGTTGACGGCGAGGTTGACGGTTACATATTTACGGTTTCTTCTCCAAAGGGATACGATGGCCCCGTTACCTTTGTGGTAGGCGTCAAGAACGACGGTACGGTCACGGGCTTTAAGGTGCTGCAGCAAAGTGAGACTACGGGCATCGGTGCACGTGTTGCAGAGAAGGAGTATGCGGATGGCGTCAGTGCGCTCAAGCTGACGGCGCCCATAAAGTCTGACGGAGCCGGAGGCACGGAAAACACGATTCCGCATATGACTGGCGCAACTCTTACATCAACAGCTATGGAAAAAGCTTTTAATAAGGTAGTAGAGGCCTATGGCGCGCTTTCCGGCAATGTCGTGGAGAGTTCATCACCTATGAATGACGTTACGGAAGACCAGGTCAAGGAAGCCTATGACGGCAGCAGCACTCCCGAGAAAATGGAGGCCGCTCCCACGAATGAAATTCTTCGTGAGGTCTATGAAGTCGGTGACGGATACGTATTCCATGTAACGGCTCCCGACGGATTCCACGGCCCGATTGAATTCCTTGTCGGCGTTGCGAAGGACGGAACCATCCGGGGCTTTGTGATTGTTGAGGAAAACGAAACCGAGGGCTTCGGCTCAGTGATTTCTGAGAAGCCGTATGCGGATGGACTGAAGGGGCAGAAGCTGGATAGCGTGGATGCCACCGTCAGTGGCGCAACCTTTACAACGGAAGGCATGAACGAAGGCTTTGAAGCGGTTCAGGCGGCCTTTGGTGACTTGGTGAAGTAAGGGGGAGGAAATGAAAACAAAAGAAATTTTTATGGATGGATTACTCCACAACAATCCAACCCTTGTGCAGCTGATCGGACTTTGCTCCGTTCTTGCGGTCTCGGTTACGACCTTTGGTGCGATCGGGATGGGGATTTCACTCCTTGTGGTGCTTACTGCGAGCAATGTTGTCATTTCACTGATGCGCAACTTTATTCCCGATGATATCCGTATTCCATCATTCATCGTCGTGATTGCAAGCTTTGTTACAATTTTGGAAATGGTGCTTCATGCATTCGTACCGGAGCTTTACAATCTCTTGGGAATTTTCCTTCCCTTGATCGTTGTAAACTGCATCATCTTAGGCCGTGCAGAGGCATTTGCCTATAAAAATGGGGTTTGGGCATCCTTTGTGGACGGTATCGGAAACGGGTTGGGATATACCTTGATCATTACGTTAATCTCAATCATTCGCGAGTTCTTCGGCTCGGGCACCTTCTTCGGGATTCAGGTTTTTCCGAAGGATTTTGTGATTCCGTTTTTCCAGCAGGCACCGTCGGCATTTATATTACTGGGATGCTTTATTGCCATTTCCGTCGCATTGCGCAATAAAGCGAAGCAGAAGAAGCTGAATGCTCCTGTCGTGCCGGCAGCGAATGAGCAGTAAGGAGGAAGCGATGTCTTTGTTGCAAATTATCTTTGCGCTCATCTTTGTAAATAACTATGTTTTTGTACAATTCCTCGGGATCTGTCCGGCCATTGGCGTATCCAATAAGGTAGAGACTTCCTTAGGAATGGGCGCAGCAGTTACATTTGTCGTGACCTTTGCCTCGGCAATCACATGGTTCATCGACAAATACTTATTACAGCCGAATCTCGTATATCTACGTACCATTGCATTCATTCTGGTCATTGCGGCGCTGGTACAGCTGGTGGAAATGTTCCTGAAAAAATCGAGTCCGGGACTCTATAATGCGTTGGGAATTTATCTGCCGTTGATCACAACAAACTGCATCGTATTGGGCGTTGCCATTCTGAACGTACAGAGCGGCTATGATCTGATTCAGACATTATGCAGCGGCTTCGGTGCTTCTGTGGGCTTTGCTATGGCGATTACATTACTTGCGGCAATTCGTGAGCGTTATGATATTTCGGACGCAGTTCCGGCTTCATTCCGCGGAGTACCGCAGGCGATGATCACATTAGGCTTGATGTCCATGGCGTTTGCCGGATTTAACGGCATGTTCTCGTGAGGAGGTAGAAATGAATACATTAGTTCTACCAGTTGTAATCATGTCCGCATTGGGTGGCATATTCGCTTTCCTGTTGGGCATTGTCAGTAAGTTGACCTATATTCCTGTGGATCCCAAAATTACAGAGGTGCGAAATGCTCTTCCGGGAGCGAACTGCGGTGCCTGCGGATATCCGGGGTGTGATGGATGTGCCGCGGCAATTGTCAACGGAGAAGCTGCCGTGTCGGCATGTGTTGTGGGCGGAGAAAAAGTAGCTGCCAGTGTTGCTGAAATCATGGGCGCAACGGCAGGCAGTGAGCAGCGTTATGTCGCATCTGTCAAATGCCAGGGCGATAACGATCGTGCGAAGGCTCTTTATGAATATCACGGAGTACAGGATTGCCGTATTATGGAAGCATCCTTCGGAGGCTGCAAGGCTTGCCGTTACGGATGTCTGGGATGCGGCACCTGCCGGAATGTTTGTGAGTATGGCGCAATTCGCATAGTTAACGGCGTTGCCGTCATCGATCAGGAAAAGTGCACATCTTGTATGAAATGCATTAAAATCTGCCCTAAGCACATTATTCAATTGGTTCCTTATCATGCGCCCGCACAGGTGAAGTGCATGAATCCGGAGTTTGGAAAGGGCGTAAAGTCGGCATGCTCGATCGGCTGCATCGGTTGTGGAATTTGTGTAAAGACGGCACCCGATGAATTCGCCATGACGGAAAAGCGTGCGTATGTTACCTATCATCCCGGTTTTGATATGGAAAAGGCGGAGCTTGCGGCGCAGAAATGTCCTGCAAAGTGTATCGTTTTTGACAAGAATGGAGATCCGAATGTAGTCCCCAAAGAAAATGTTGAGGCGGTCACATCTCCTCAGTAAGCGGATAGGAGAAAACGATGAAGCAAAACGCTCAGAAAATTTTGGACGTGGTGAATGAGTCACGTAAGCATCTTACGGCAGAGGAGATCTTCTTTTCCCTAAAGAAATCAGGAAATGCCATGTCATTGGCGACAGTTTATAACAATCTGAAAAAACTGGTGCAGGACGAGCAAATCCGCAAGATCACTGTTGAGGGGAAAACGGGGCGGTATGATCGCAATAAGCCTCATGATCACCTTTTGATTCGTTCTACGGGAGAGCTGGAGGATTATGAATTCCGCGATCTCACAGAGGAGCTGAGCGAACAATTGGGACGTCCCATACTCGGCTATGATCTGAAGGTGTTTGTTGAGGACGAGCCGTCCATATCCTAAAACGTGAGATAATGTTCCGGAGAGCAGCAAATTTGCCGCTCTCCTTTTTTTATCTTTTTTCGCAGAGAGAAAAGCGCGGGAATCCCAAATATGATAAACTTAAATCCACGGTAAAGGAGGGCGTATGCATCTAAAAAAGATGACAAATCGGGCAGATCGGATTTTAATCCTGATTCTGCTTGTTGTGAGCATTCTTGGATTGCTTTTGCCAATTCTATTGGGGCGCCGGGATAATAAAACGGATTGTATTGTAAGCATTCAGATTAACGGAAAAGAAGTACAGCGCTTTGCTTTGAATGCAAGGGCGGAGGGATTGGAAAAGACATTTCGAACAGAGTACGGTACAAATACTGTAAAGGTCGAGGAACAACAGGTTTTTATTGAAGAAGCGAATTGCCCGGATCAGCTTTGTGTCAAGCAGGGGCGCATCAGCAAACCGGGTGAGATGCTCATTTGTTTGCCAAATCGTTTTCTTGTGGAAATCCTCGCTGACGGCAAAGACTCCGGCGAGGCTCCGGCGGATGCGATTTTACATTAGAAAAATAGGAAAGGAGGCGACATGAAGACAAAAAATATGGTTTTTTTATCGCTTTTAACGGCCATTGCATTGGTGATTTCTCTGATTGAGCAGTCGTTTCCGGTTCCTATCGGCATTCCCGGAGCAAAGCTGGGCCTTTCGAATCTTGTGATTTTGATTGCCATCGTCACGTTTTCTCCAAAGGAGGGTGTTATTGTAGCTGTGCTGAAATCACTGCTGCTCATGCTGATTACAGGCAGTGTGACGAGCTTCTGGTACTCCCTTGCCGGGGCAATCTTTTCCTCCGTAGCCATGTCTGCATCGGTTCGCTGGCTTACGCCTGCGCTCAGCCTGATCGGAGTGAGTGAGATCGGAGCGATCGCACATAACGTCGGGCAGCTGGGAGTAGCGAGTATCGTGCTCGAAAATATCAAAGTGTTTTACTATCTTCCGCTTCTGACATTGATCGGCATTGCAACCGGTTTTTTTATCGGACTGGCGGCAAATCAGGTGACACCGCATTTGAAGAGGGTTTTTCGAACAATTTGAGCGTAAGCTCAGAGAGGAGAACCCTATGCGAGGTTATAAAATGAAGGAGTATCCGACCCTTGAAAGACCCATTGAAAAAATGGTACAAAGAGGTGTCGAGTCGCTTTCAGATGAAGAGCTCCTGGCCATTCTCATCGGGTCGGGAACCAGAGAGAAAAATGCTTTGGAATTAGCAGAGACGCTTTTGCGTAGAGATACGGAACGAACATGGCTGCTTCAGGCAAAGGTAGACGATTTCGAATCCATTTCCGGAATCGGGAAAACCAAGGCCTGCCGAATCCTTGCAGGACTTGAGCTGGGAAAAAGACTGATGGAGCAGCGCGATTTTCGAGCCATTCAGCTCTCAGATCCGCGCACGGTTGCGCATTATTTTTCCAATATCTATGCGCGTGAAAACCGGGAGCTGTTTTGCACGGTTTTATTGGATACGAAAAACAGACCGCTCCGCATGGAGGTCATATCGATCGGCATTCTCAATCAGACACTGGTACATCCGAGAGAGGTATTTCGATCAGCGGTTCGTGCAGGAGCATGGGGGATTATCCTTTCGCACAATCACCCGAGCGGAGATCCCGAGCCGAGTCCGGAGGATATTGCGATCACAAAACGACTGGTAAAGGCCGGGGAGATGATCGGGATTTCTGTGCTGGATCATGTGATCTGCGGAAAGAATCAATTCGTGAGTTTTAAAGAGAGAAAAATATTTTGAGTAAAGAGTAGAGGTGTTTTGTGGATTTTTTTCATATTATTGCGCCCGATTTGGCAATCGATCTTGGAACTGCAAATACCACGGTGGTACGTCTTGACAATGGCAAAACATTACGAGAACCGACTGTTATTGCATTGGATTTAAAAAAAATGGAGATTCTTGCGGTTGGACAGGAAGCGAAAAATTTAATGGGAAAATCTCCTGAGAACGTAGCATCCCTGCGTCCGCTGGAGGATGGGGTGATTTCCGATTTTGATTTGACACAAGCACTTCTTGAGTATTACATCCATCGCGCCGTGCGAGGAATTTCCATAGTAGCTCCTCGAGTTACGATCAGCATTCCTTCCGGCGCAACGGATGTGGAGATGAGGGCAATTCAGGATGCGTGTCTGCAATCGGGGGCAAGAGATGTATACCTGGTGGAAGAAGCCCTTGCTTCAGCCTATGGGGCGGATTTGGTCAATGATTCCACGCAGGGAGCCATGGTGTTGAATATTGGAGCAGGGACTACTCAGGTTGCTGTGGTCAACAGCTATGGAGTAATTACCTCGGAAACCATGAAAAGAGGGGGAGATACTCTTGACCGTATGATCCGTGACCATATTCGGGAAAAATATGACCTGGTGATCGGAGATAATACTGCGGAGGAGCTTAAAATCACCATCGGGACTTTAAGAGAGGCCAATGCAGGAAATGCGATGGAGGCGAGCGGAAGGGACACCATTACCGGAATGCCGAAAAGCATTGATGTCTATAGTTCAGATCTCATTGAAGCAATTCAGCCGTTTTTCGACCAGGTCGTGGATCGGGTCCGGCTGACCCTGGAAAAAACGCCGCCGGAGTTGGCAGGAGATATCATGAAAAGAGGTCTTTTCGTTACAGGAGGCACCTCGCAAATTGATGGACTGGATGAATATATCGCCACGCGACTGGCAATTCGTGTGGTGTTGTCCGGAAAGCCGTTGACAGACACCATTGATGGCACTTGTCGTATCATGAAAAATATTGATCAGATTGTTCGGAGAGGAGAGCAGGATGATTCGGTCAAAACGAAGAAAAAGTAAACGCTCATTCTTTATCACGGTCGTTTTGCTTGTGCTTCTGATTGTTTTTTCACACCGAAATCCCCAGACCGCAAAGCTGCCGTCAACAGTATTGAATACTGTGATTTCTCCCATCAACGGCTTCTTCTATGCATCCGCGCAATCTGTAAAGGATGTCTATGAAAGATTTTTCGGACAAAAGTCTTCCAAGAGCGTAATCAATCAGCTGGAAATTGAAAACCGATCCTTGCGTGATCAAGTGCGAAATTTGGAAAATGTTATCAGTCAACAGGAGTTTTTAAAGAATGAATATGAGCTGATGCGTCTCAGCGGGGATGAGGTGGTTGCTGCAAATGTGACTTCCATGGACACCACATCCGGATTTACTCGTTTCACCATCAACAGGGGGACTCTGCAGGGAATTCAGGTGGGCGATGCGGTTCTTGAGGGAGTTGTCAATGAAGAGGGAGCGGTGACATCCGGGCTTGTGGGACGAGTCACGGAGACGGGGCCGAATTACGCGAAGGTCTCCACGATCTTAGATCAGTCCGGGAATGTATCGATCATGTTTTCGAAAACGGGAAGCTATGGCATTATCAACAGCAGAGACGGGGTCGGATTTTATGGATATATGCTGGATTCCGATGCAGGGATTGCGGTCGGTGATGAGGTCGTTTCTGCCGGTATTGGCGGAGCGTATCCCAGAGGAATTTATGTCGGAAAAGTCAGTGAGGTGAAATCGGGAGCGGACGGACTCACAAAATCATTTACGATTCAGTCCGCAGTGGATTTTAACAATCTTTATCGCGTTCTTGTGCGTCGAACGGCGGAAGGAGAAAAGAATGAATAAAAAGAGATATGCTTTAACCATCATATTTACAGTTTTTCTTCAATCCGCTATTTTTGCACGAATTCATATCTATGAA
>JALFST010000043.1 GCA_022779285.1 Peptoniphilaceae bacterium | reverse complement strand
TATCATAATATGATTACCCCATTTTCGATTTATGAACAGAAATCCATCAAGGTGATGGAAAATATGGATTTTTAAGAAATCGTTTCCAAAACATGCAAGTATGGTAGAATATATTAACCGATTTTGTCGGAATTTATTTTGGAGGTGCTTTATGACCGGTTTTCCTTTCTTGATTGCCTTTATTATTGCAATCATCGTAATGATCGTTTTGATCAGTAAGTTTAAAATTCATCCTTTTCTATCGATCCTGACGGTATCCGTCATACTTGGCCTGATCGGCGGGATTCCGCTCATCGATATCAAAAAACCGGACGGTACAATGATTTCCGGTATCGCCTCCGTCGTCGGACAAGGTTTTTCCGGTACCTTTACAAGCATAGGAATTGTAATTATTTTCGGTGCTTTGATCGGTACTATCCTTGAGAAAACAGGCGCGGCCATCAAGCTTTCGGACATGGTGATCCGCATCGTCGGCAAAAAACACCCGGATCTTGCAATCATGCTCATGGGCTGGGTGGTATCCATTCCCGTATTCTGTGACTCCGGATTTGTCATTTTAAACCCGATCCGGAAAGCGCTTGTCAAGCGTACCCGCGTTTCCGGTGTCACAATGGCTGTCGCCCTTTCCGTCGGCCTTTATGCTTCCCATGTATTCATTCCGCCGACACCGGGCCCGATTGCGGCAGCCGCGGCATTGGGTGTCGGTGACTCTTTGCTTCTCATAATGGCATTCGGCGTACTGGCATCCATTCCCGCGTTGATCGGAGGACTCTTCTATGCCAAATTTATCGGAAAAAGGGTGCAGTCTGCAGAAGATCTTGATAATGAGGAAAATGCGAAAACCTATGAAGAACTGGTTGCCGCCTATGGCAAGCTTCCCTCCGGTATCGCATCGCTTGCTCCTATCATTGTCCCTGTCATTTTGATGGCAATGTCCAATATAGCATCCATTCTGAAGTGGACCGGACTTACTCGCGAGCTGTTCACATTTTTCGGAACACCGATCATTGCACTCGCAGTAGGTGTGATTCTGTCCATCCTCGTTCTGGTGGAACGCCATGATTTCTCGAATCTCTACAAATATACAGATGAAACGCTTCGCGTTACCGGCCCCATCCTTTTTGTGACCGCAGCAGGCGGAGTTTTGGGAAAAGTCATTGCCAGCACCAGTCTGGTAAGCTTTATTACGGAAAATGCAGGAGTATTTGAAAATGTCGGTATCTTTTTCCCATTCCTGCTCGCTGCAATCCTGAAATCATCACAAGGGTCCTCGACAGTAGCGATCACAACGACTGCGGGAATGCTGGCTCCGCTGCTCCCTGTTCTCGGTTTTCAGACACCTGCGGAAATTTCTTTGGTCGTTATGGCAATCGGCGCCGGTGCAATGACCGTATCGCATGCAAATGATTCTTATTTCTGGGTGGTGACCAGCTTTTCCGGAATGACGCCCGACCAGGGGTACAAAACGCAAACCGTTGCAACTTTAGTAGAGGGTTGCTGCTCCATGGTCATCATTTTCATCCTGTCACTCTTAATATAATAGATTGAGGAATTCATGAATTTAAGAACCGATGCAGAAAAAATAATTCGAGATACTCTACAATCCGTGCTGCCACAGAATGCTGTTCATAAAGCACTGGAGAATCTGCAATTTCCTGCCAAAAGAATATTTTTGGTCGCCATCGGAAAGGCGGCATGGACGATGGCGGAAGAAGCGGCGCATTTTCTGGGAAAACGTCTTACCGAAGGCATTGTGATCACGAAATATGATCACGTACAGGGTCCGCTTCCCCACATAACCTGCTTTGAGGCGGGACACCCGATTTCCGATGCCAATTCATATTTTGCAACGAAAAAGGTGTTGGCAATGACGGACTCTTTAAGAGAAGATGATTGTGTGCTCCTTCTTGTTTCCGGTGGAGGCTCCGCTTTATTTGAGGATCCGCTTATTTCTCCGGCAGAGCTTGAGGATGTCAATCATCAGCTCCTTGCCTCCGGCGCCGGAATCACCGAAATCAATACCCTGCGAAAACGCATCTCTAAGGTAAAGGGAGGAAAATTTGCACTGCATTGCGCGCCGGCGCACATCGAGGCCATTGTCTTAAGCGATATCATCGGAGATCCTCTCGATATGATCGCCTCCGGTCCGGCATATCCCGACAGCTCCACTTCACACGATGCCTTGGAAATTGTAAGGCGATATCATCTCAAGCTCTCCGAGGATGCCTTATCCCTTATTGCAAGCGAAACGCCAAAGGAAATTCTCAATGCACATCATCAGGTAACCGGATCCGTTCGTGAGCTGGTGAATGAAGCGGCTCGTATATCCAAAACACTTGGATATACGCCGTATATATTGACGGATCAAATGGAAATCTCCGCTCGTGAAGCAGGCAAGCTCTTGGGAAGCATGGCTAAGACTCATCAGCAGGACGGCCCGATTGCGCTCATTGCCGGCGGTGAAACCGTTGTTCGTATTATCGGTGACGGCTTAGGCGGACGCAATCAGGAGCTTGCACTCAGCGCAGCTCTGGAGATACGGGGGATTCACAATGTACTGGTGTTCAGCGTCGGCTCGGACGGCACGGATGGTCCTACAGATGCTGCCGGGGGAATTGTGGACGGACAGACCGTGAACCGTCTGGAGAAAAAGGGAATCCTTGCAATAGAAATGCTGGATAACAATGATTCCTATCATGCCCTCAAAGCCTGTGACGGATTGGTGATGACGGGACCGACGGGCACCAATGTCAATGATTTTACCGTTGTTCTGATCCAATAATCGGAAGGAAAGGTGGAATCGAAAAAAAAAACGAATCGCAATAAAAAATGGCTGAATTTCAACAAAACGATTGAAATTCAGCCATTCGCTGTTATGCCTGATCAAGCCATGAGGAATCGGTCCGTAATCGGCTTTATTTTGCCCAAATATCGTTATATTCCGGTTTTTCTTCAAATTCCTTTCGAGCAAACGGGCAGAGCGGAACGATTTTGAGATCCGCCTTTCTTGCAGCATCTGCCAGCTTTGCCACCAATTTTTTTGCAATTCCCTGTCCGCCATATTCCGGATCGACTCCGGTGTGATCCAAAACCCAAACGCCGTCGACTTCGTTATAAGTCGCTTCTCCTATATTTTTATCTTCATCATATGCAGCTGAACGCATGTGTCTTGGCTCATACTCGATTCGAATCATTGTGCTCCTCCGTTATTTTAAAATCCTTCTCTTATCGGAATCAGAATTTCACATAGAAATGCAGTTCTGAAAATCCATCATTCCATATCTTTCTTTGTGTATACCCTGAATATTTGGGAATAATCAATAAAGAGCATTTGAAAGGAGGTCGAATGAAATCACAAAAGCTTATTGTCGTTGATGTAGACGGCACATTGGTCAATGATCAAAAAAAAATCACTCCTCGAACCCTACAGGCCCTGCACAGGGCGCAAGCGGAGGGGCATATTGTCGCCATTGCCTCCGGTCGTCCCGTAGAGGGCATTGAAGAATATGCAGATCAACTGCTGCTCAAGCAGTTTCATGGATGCGTCGCTACACAAAACGGAACCTGCAATCTGGATTACGCAACGAAAGAGCTCCTCTCCGATCACACAATCCCCTTGGAAGAGGCAAAATCGATTCTTCAGTACGTGGAATCCATTCCGTCCGGATATTTCATATACGAAAATGGAAGGCTTTATACCAATGTTCCTGAAGGGCGCGTGCGAAAGCGTACGGCGGACATCAATCGTCTTGCAATTGAGTATCATCCCAGCTTTACGGAAATTCTAAGCTTCTCTCCCAGAAATATCACGATTGTCGATCGGGACGACCGCATCCCCGAGGTTTCCCGGAAAATACTGAATATCGTCGAAGATCGATATACCTATTCTTATTCGGCGCCGATTTTCTTTGAAATCATGCCGAAAAATGCTTCAAAAGGCACGGCCATTTTGGAAATCGCCGATGCACGCCGGATTGCTCATGAAAACATTATTGCCTTCGGTGATGAAGGCAATGACCTGGAAATGATCTCCATGGCAGGAACCGGCGTCGCCATGGGCAATGCGATTCCAAAAATTAAGGAAGCGGCAAAAGCCGTCACATTGACAAACAATGAGGATGGAATCGCCGTTTATCTGGAAGAGCATGTTCTATCCGACAGAGCCGGCAGTGTGAGCATTTGATTAACCTGCAGGATCTGAAAATCCGTCTTTTGATGAGAAGCGATCACGCACGCTTTTCCATCGCTCAATATCGTTTCGCGTGTCCATGTGAGCACTTTTCCGGCAAGCGCTTCGTCCAAGCCGGCAGTCGGCTCATCAAGAAGAACCAGATCACCGGGAACCAGAACAGCCCGCAGCAGAGATGTTCTACGCTTCATTCCGCCGGAAAACCCTTCAATTTTTTGGTCCAGCTCTTTCTCCATGCCGAATGCACGGCAGCCGCGTTCTATGCTTTGATCGGGAATTCCTGCCAGGCGCAGGTTTTCCCGAAGTGTCAGTCTTTCGAATAGACGATCCTCTTGAAATTGCATTGCAATCCGAAGAGCCTTGTGTTCCCTTCTTTCCCCTGAGTCCGGCTGCGTAATTCCGGAAATCACTCTTAAAAGCGTCGTCTTACCGGTGCCGGAGGCTCCCGATAGACCTGCCCAATCGCCTCGCACAATTGCCATATGAAAATGCTCCAAAACCTTTTTTCCCGGAAAAGTAACTGTAATATCCCGCAAGGAAAGAATTGTCTCGCGATTTTGCCCGCCTGTTTCCGTACCAAATTGTTTTTTCCCGTTTTCGTGGTGATTTTGATACGAGCATTCCTTGACATCTTCTTCCGGTACCGCGGGAATGCTTTCCAAAGAATGAATCCATTTCTTCCATATTTTTGACCAAAGGCATTGAAAGAGCGCACTCAGCAAAACCACCCATACGGTCCACGCAAATAACATATCCATGTTGAGATATATTTTCGAATCATAAATTGCGCCGCCGATAGACAGCTGCGCCATTCCGATCACTTCTGCCGCAAGCGCGGCCTTCCACCCCAGACCCATGGCTGTTCCCACACCTTCCCGGATATGCTCAGAAAGTGTCGGAAGATAGAGGGCGCGCCAACGCATCATGCCGGAAATGCGAAAAATCCGACACACCTCCACAAGCTTACCGTCGATTTGGCTCCAGCCGACATAGGCATGTCCATAGACGATAGGAAGCACGATCAAAAACGATATGAAAACCGAAACCATATGCGAGGAAAGCCAGAAAAGTGCAAGAACAATAAAGGAAGCTACCGGAACGGATTGCATCACCCGGAGCAGAGGATGAAAAAGCACCTCCACTTTATGCGACCTGGCCGCACCGATCCCTAATAAGGCTCCGAACAAGCTTCCGAGAGCAATTCCAAGAAAAGCATGAAAAACGGAATTCAAGGTGCGAATCAAAAAATCCCGCTCGTGGAGCATTTTTCCCATTGCATGAAGCACATCTCCGGGCATCGGTAGAAAATTTCGATACGGAAAAAAATACGCGATGATTGCCCACACAAATATCCAAAATGCAATTGTAAGGATTGTTTCTATCAGATGCGACTTTTCTCTTTTGATCCCCTGTTCCATAGCTTCTCATTTCTTATCCGATATGTATGGCAAAGAAAATTTCTGTGCCATATTTTTCTACTTTCCTATCCAATAAAAGTCATCTGCAGGCATTTGTCCGCCTATCGCCTTCGGATTTTGATCCGCAAGCACCTTCAAAAAACCGGAAAGCATTGTTTTCATCTCCTCTCCGCTATAGTAGCGAATGTTGCACTTCGGGATGGCCTTTTCCGCTACGGCCTGCGGAACAATATCCAGCTTGCCGATATCCTCTGCCGCATCCTTCGGATCCTGATTGACCTTCTGAATCGACTCCTCATACTTCTTGAGGAATTTCTGAACGCGCTTGGTATCGGTCAATGCATCTTTTCTGCCGACCAAGACTCCCATGACCATAGAAGACGGATTTTCCATTCCCTCCTGTGTCTTGTCCCACTCCGCATTGAGATCAATGGCAGTACGTAAATCGTTCATTTTGCTCTTTGCAACAGTGACAAAAGGCTCCGGAAGAAGCCCGATAAGAGAAGCGTCCTGCGCCAAAGCGGATACCACCTCCGTATGCTCCGACTTCCATTCAATGGAAACCTGATCCGGTGAAATTCCGGCAGACTGCAGCAGGAAATTGAGTGCATACTCCGGAGTGGAGCCCTTGCCGCTGGCAACAATCGTTTTTCCTGCCAGATCCTTCAAGGAATGCACCTGTTCTCCGCGCTCCGTCAGATAAAGCACCCCCAGGGTGTTGATGGCGACAACTTGAATTTTTCCCTCCGATTTTTGATACAATGTCGCCGCTAAATTTGCGGGAACTGCCGCAAAATCCGCTTCTCCCTTCAGCAGCTTCGGTGCAACAGCATCCGGTGCCGCTGCCACCTCAAAGCGAGCATCGTCGGAATCATCGGCGTCTTCAATCATAGGCGCCATGCCCATGGCTGTCGGACCCTTTAATGTGATCACGCGTAGAGGCTCTTGTGTTTTTGCACATCCGGAAAGCGCCAGCACACAGATGAGAAGAGCACAGAGCGCTTTGTAAAATTTGTTTTGTAATATATTGTTTTTTGACAAAATCATAATACTTCCTTTCTCGGTTCTTTTCTATTTACCCTACCTATGATACTATGATCTTACAATTTTCAAAAAAAAATTGCGGAGGTGTATATGAAAGTTCGAATTTGTGGCGGCACAAAATGTATGTTCTACGGTGCAAGCAATATTCTGGATCGAGTCACTGATCTCAAGGAGAGTCTGAGCGATTATCCCGGTATTCCGGAGGAAGCTGTCCTCGATGTTGAGATCATTCCCTGCGACGGCTCATGCAAGGGCAAGGATGCAAAAATCAGTCCTGTAGTGTACATAGATGATCAACGCCTGGAATGCGCTACCAGCCCGCAGGTCATGGAGCTGATCCTGAACGGATTGCAGGAGGAGAAATGAAAAGCAGTTATGTTGATGTGATCAATATCCGTCGTATGGCCTTTGCCAGCATTGCTCGTATGGCCTATGAGGATGAGGATCTCAATACATTGCACAATGAAACCTATAAGGCGCTTCCCGGAGAGGTTGCTCGTTATCGCGAGAACATCTTTCGTGAACGCGCCGTCTTCGGTGAAAGATTGCGCATGGCTTTGGGATTGGATGCTCGTACCGCAGCCGATACCGGACCGATCACGGAGGGCATCGAGGAAATCGACGTGGATACCCGTGTATTCAAGGAGCCCCTTGTCTCTGTCATCAAAATCGCATGCGAAGCATGTCCCGAACGTTTCATCCATATTTCGGATAACTGTCGTTTCTGTCTCGCACATCCATGCTCCAATGTGTGTCCCAAAAATGCGATTTCTCCGGGAGACGGACGCATGGTCATTGATCAGCAAAAATGCATCAAATGTAAAAAATGTCTTGCAGAATGTCCCTATCATGCGATTTTAGAAACCGGCCGTCCCTGCGCTGAAGCCTGTGGTGTAAAAGCGATCACTTCCGATTATCTGGGGCGCGCAGAGGTTCAGCCCGAAAAATGTGTCGCTTGCGGAGCCTGCATTACGGCTTGCCCGTTTGGAGCCATCACGGATAAATCTCAAATTTATCAGGTCATCAAAGCGATTAAAAAGAACGATGCTCCTGTTTATGGCATCATTGCACCTTCCTTCACCGGGCAATTCGGTTCTCTGATCACCTCCGCACAGGTAAAAGCCGCCATTCGTCAGCTCGGCTTCGCCGACGTCATCGAGGTCGGACTTGGCGCGGATTTAACCACCATGAACGAGGCTAAGGAGTTCCTCGAAACGGTTCCGAAGGAACGCCCTTACATGGGGACCAGCTGCTGCTTCTCCTGGAAGATGATGGTGCAAAAGAATTTTCCGGATCAGGATCCGCTTATTTCCGAAAGCTCGACTCCGATGATCTATACGGCAAAGCAGATGAAAAAGCGCAATGCAAATGCGAAAATCGTATTTATCGGACCTTGTATCTCCAAGAAACTGGAAGGCCTGCAACACCATGTTCGCGATTACGTAGACTTTGTGATTACCTTTGAGGAGCTCATGGGTATGTTTGTTGCCCGCGATATCGAACCGGGAGCCATTGAAACCGATGAGGAAATGCAGGACGCTTCGGCGACCGGACGTGGATATGCCGTTCAAGGCGGTGTTGCGAAGGCTGTTGTTGCCCGAGCCAGGGAAATTGATCCGGATCGCGAGATCGTCGTGGAAAACGCGGATGGGCTTGCCGATTGTGTCATGCTCATTCGTATGGCGAAGGCCGGCAAGAAAAACGGTATGCTTTTGGAAGGCATGGCTTGTTCCGGAGGATGTATCGGCGGTCCGGGAACCGTCGTTCCTCGTCATCGCTCACGAAAGGCGAATGCCGGCTTTGCCGCTGCATCACCGTTTGTCTCTCCTGCCGATAACACGAATATTCCTGAAGAAGACAAACCATGATAAGGAGCTGATGATGATCCTCTACTTTTCCGGTACGGGTAACAGTCGTTACTGTGCGGAATATCTTTCGGATGTGCTGGATGATACGATTTTAGATCTTTTTGCTTCCATACGAGAACAAAAGGCCCTGGAGCTGTCATCGGAAAAACCGTGGATTTTTGTTTCCCCTGTTTATGGGTGGCGCATGCCCCGTTTTCTGATGAATTATCTGCAGCAATGCCGTTTTTCAGGCAATGCCATGGCATATTTTGTGCTCGATTGCGGAGAATCCATCGGCAATGCAGCGCACTATAACAAAAAACTTTGCAAGGAAAAGCAGCTTCAATACTGCGGAACCGCAAAAATCCGCATGCCCGAAAATTATATTGCGCTCTACGATATTCCTTCTAAAGAAGAAGCGCAGAGGATTGTCGACCGAGCGCTCTCCCCATTAAGAAATACGGCTAACTCCATACAAGGCGCACTGCCGCTCTCGGATCCTCCTGCGTCCCTATTGGATACGATGCGGTCCTCCGTTCTCAATTTTCTCTTTTATCGGTTTCTGGTAAGGGCAAAGGCCTTCCATGTAAGCGAGCGTTGTATTCACTGCGGACTGTGCGAAAAATCCTGCGTACGACATACCATTCGCCTCCAAAACGGCTCTCCCGTATGGGGAGATCATTGCACGCACTGTATGGCCTGCATCAATCATTGTCCGGTCCGTGCGATTGAGTATGGAAAAAACAGCCGAAAAAGATCTCTTTATCATGCACCGCTCTATCAGAGAAGCATCTCTGCTATCAAAACGCATGACAAATAAAATAAGAGCCGCGGTTTTTCAAAACCTGCGGCTCTTATTTTAATGTACGCGGAAAATCAATAGCCTACAAAATTATCCAGTTTAATATTGTCTTTTTCAATGCCGAGCTTTTCCAGAGTCTCGCTAAAGGCACGGTTCATACCCGGCGAACCCGCTACAAGATACTCCGCCTCATTTTGATGTTCTTTTGCATAGGAATTGACTTTTTCCGTAAACTCATTGCGATCCGAAATATAATGAAAATCCAAATTGTCCATCGCGTTTTGAATCTCATCAAAGGCCTCTTTATATGCAAACTCTCCGCGATCATCCGAGTAATAGACGGTAATCAAATGCTCCGGGCGATTATGATGCTGCCAATGACGCAAAATGGAACGAATCGGTGTAATCCCGATGCCTCCTGCAATCACTACCGATCTTTCCGTATCCTCATGAAGAGTAAATGAGCCAGTCGGTTGTGTCATTTGTACCGTATCCCCTACTTTTGCGTGCAAAAGATTTTCCTTATAGGATGAATGCGGATCTGCAATGCGTGTTGTAAACTGAATGAAGCCGTCCTCCATCGCTGATGCGACCGAAAAGACACGCTGCGGCTTGTCTCCTTCCTCCAATTCTGCCTCGGGAAGACGGAAGATTGCATGCTGTCCTGCAGTCCATGTCATATTTTCAGGAATCTCCAATTGAAAGCTCCATGTATCACTGGTTTCCTGAACGATTTTATTAATTTTTGTATCGAAAAATTGCATAATGATCTCCTTTGGTTCAAAAGATTTGGCCCTACTTACTTTATCTACCCTTTTCACATTTTTCGAATAAAAAAATGAAGAAAACTGCCATAAAGAAAAAGCGAGGTTATAACCCCGCTTCATCGGCGATTTTTCTCAACGCCTGCGCCGATCTTTTCAGATTTGCCTGTTCCTCATCATTCAAGGGGATGGGCACATGCACCTCCACACCGTTCTCTCCTACAATGGCAGGCATGCTAAGTGTAATCCCTTCAATGCCATATTCGCCATGCATCATCGTAGATACCGAGAGAATGGATTTTTCATTCATCACAATGGCACGGCAAATGCGAACGACCGACATGGCAATACCATAATACGTAGCATTCTTTTTTTCGATGATTTCATAAGCGCTATTTCTGACATCATCTGCAATCCGCTTCATTGACTCCGCATGCTCGAAATGTCCGCGCATCTCGCAAAAATCATCCAGAGGAATTCCCGAGACATTGGTACTGCTCCATGCGACAATTTCACTGTCTCCATGTTCACCGATGATAAAGGAGTGTACGCTTCGGCTATCCACCTCTAAATGTTCTCCCAGAATTGTCTTAAGACGTGCGGTATCAAGCACTGTTCCCGAACCGATCACCCGATTTTCAGGCATTCCCGACATCTTTTGTGCGGCGAGCGTAAGAATATCCACAGGATTGGAGACAATCAGAAGAATGCCTTGATAATCATGTTCCTTGAACTTTGGAATAATACTTTCAAAGATGTGTATATTTTTATGCACCAGATCCAATCGAGTCTCTCCGGGTTTTTGAGCGGCTCCCGCCGTCACGACAACAACAGCGGCATCCATGATATCATCGTATTCTCCTGCGCGCACCTTGACCTGCCCCGTTGCAAAAGGTGTCCCATGAGAAATATCCAGAGCCTCGCCCTCCGCCTTATCATGATTGACATCTACAAGAACAATTTCTGAAAAAAGACCACTCTGCATCAAAGCAAATGCAGAGGAAGAGCCTACAAATCCGCAGCCAATAATAGCTGCTTTACGGTTATCAATTTTTTGTAACATTTTTCCCCCTAACTTGCACTTACGTGCCTAATGATTTCGAATCTCCTGTATCATCTGAAATCCCACACAGCATGGAAACACATGTCCTGTGTTTTTTATCTCTTCCATCTGCGCAAAGAAAACAGATTCTCAAGGACGGATGCTCTCTGAAAAAGAACCGAATATGCCTGCCTTGACTGAAGGATGACTCCTCAATCCGAATTCGCCTGTGATTGTAATTGCCTGTGATTGTAATTTGTGTGTTTTCTTCTCGCGTTCTCTCATTTCTTTCTGTACTATCTTGAAAGCCGTATCACTCTATGGATTTACTGAATTGAAGAATGATTGTGTATGAATGAATCGGCCGATTCCTGATTTTTCATTCAAAACGAGAAATATTTGTACTAATTCATAACCACCATCGGCTTTTTTAGGATATTTTTTGTATTCATCATAGGTATCTGTTTTCACGCCTTAAGTCCCTCTCTTCAGCGGGATCTCAATAAAGCTATACCGAAACATCTACCTCTCCTTTTTCTGAAATCATCTGTAATCGGAAATTTCTCATCCTATCTTCTCTTCTTATTTTTCGTAAATTGCAATAACAAGTTGGACACCCTCCGCTAGGCAGTAGCCTGGTAGATTCGGTCGATTTCCTCCTCGAAGATTTCATCCGGGGTTCTGTAACCCAGGACTTTCCGTGGGAGGCAGTTACACCAGGTCTCCACA
>JALFST010000023.1 GCA_022779285.1 Peptoniphilaceae bacterium | reverse complement strand
TGGGCGTTGGGACTTGTTTTCGGTTTTCGTGAACGAAGAGCGAGACTGCCGGCCGTGCCGTCGTATCGCTCCAGTTGGCGATACACAAATTGTCGGTAAGTATGATACCTGCGTGCCGCCTTTGTCACGCCGTGTTTTCATGCGTATTCACATAATTTTTGACGATATCTCATTTCTTCAGTTATAATCTTACTCAAGAGGCGCTCCTTTCGATGCAACGGTTTTTGCTTAAACACATTGTATCAGAGCACCTCTTTTATTTTTTTGAAAGTGTCACATATGTCTTACTACATTACAATTGTCTAAGAGCAGCAGACCCGATTGTAAGGAAGCTGAGTGATCAGTCGAAGAAAAAAGGGCTTTCCATTGAAGAATATGCAAAACATATCACAGATGCCCTGCGGTACACAAATGTTTCCGAACCTGCGAAACTTGTATCTGATTTTTTTGAAATTCAAAAAACATTGGAAAAGAAGGGTTACACCTTTGTTGAGATAGCAAACACGTTAAAAGTGGAGACATCTGCTTATCGCGGAATCAATACTTTGATGAAAACAAAGGATGGTTATGTCTTTGAATTTCAATTTCATACTCCGCAAAGTTTGGAGGTCAAAGAGATAAACCATAAGTTGTATGAAGAGTTTAGATTGCCAAGTACCAGTAAAGATAGAAAAATTGAGCTGAACAAAGTGATGATAAAAAATTCAACAAGTATTGTTATCCCCAATGATATTCAATGATAGAAGACAAGGAGAATCAATTGTGAGTTATAGGTATTTTATAGAACATGATGGAGATCGACTGATACGAGACAAAGAGGGGGCGTTGGTTCAGAGATATGATATAGATTCTAATAGTTGGGTTGAAGACGTAGAAATGGCACAAATTTATTTTGGCGGAATACCTGTTCGCAGCATCACCGAGGAAGAAGCCAATGAAATCATACGAAAAAAACAAAATAGTAATCATTGATAGAGCGCAGCGCGAGCTGCGCTTTTTTTATGCAGGAAAGAAACCGTAGGCCGGGAGGCTTGCGGTTTTTTATTGCCAGGGCAGGGAAGGCAAAAAAGCACATGGGGGCGTCCACGCGAATGACGAAAAATTTAACGGGAGGAAATAATGAAAAACAACGAAAAGAGGACTATTGCATCGTGCGTATTTTCAGAACGATGCAATCCGCTTTGCTGATGCCATTAAAAATGGGATGATTGCTGACGGACAAGAGAAAAGCATATCCGGAGGTTGACAAGGAGGAAAATACGAGTTAGAATCAGCTAACATGATAGACGAGACCGTCGATGATTTTACCGGGAGAGATTATGCGTACTGTAAAAACAAAAAAAGAACGAAAAGAGGAAATTATGGAGGCGGCAAAAACGGTCTTCTTAGCCAAGGGGTTTGAGAAAACCACGATGGAAGACATCATTGCGAAAACATCTCTCTCCAAGGGAGGCTTCTATCACTATTATTCGAACACGACGGACATCCTTCATGATCTCATGATTCAAGGCATTGATTATCGAATCAACATCATTCAGCAGACTGCAGGCAGTGCGTCCGACTGGGACGATGAAACCCTGATCAACATGCTTCTGGACAAGGTGTTGGATGAAAGCGATCTTATGAGCCTTTATGTGATTTATCTTCAAGCCTCACAAAAAAATCCGGCTTTGCGGAATCTTTTTCAGGAATTGAAGAAAGAAAACCGCGTCATGTTTGAAGAAAGCTTCGGTGCTCAATCTCAAGAAGGCATGGAGTTTTTCTATTCAGACCTGCTGCTGAATCTCATGAATACCATTATGCTGGGTGCTGAAATCCTGGGAGCAAGAGAAAATTTCAGGAAAAATCGCCCGCTTTTTGCGGCCATGCTGCGTCTGATGTTGGATTACGCTCGGGAGGGAAAGATGGTTACATAATTTTTCATATTCAATAGTTAGCATATACTAACATAAATAACGGATTGCAGTGAAGTGAAAGGAGTTTTTATGACCGTATACAAAAAGATAAAAACATACGTACCGAAAATGGGAGGCATATTGGCCTTGGCAGTGATACTCATCCTGGGTTCTTCCCTTGCCCTGATCGCCGAGTATCATATGATTTACTTATTCCTTGAAAAAATCCTACAAAGTGTTCAGCTGGAAGGACTCACGACGCTGGTGACGGTCCTGGTGATTTGCGCCTTGGTCTACACCTTGGCCTATTTTTTCGGCCTCATGGCCACGCACGCCATCGCTTTTCGACTGGAAGCCAACTTAAAAAAAACCGGAATGGATGCCCTTCTGGAGGCGCCCTTTGCTTTTTTTGATAAGTATCCTTCGGGAAAGATCCGAAAAATTTTAGACGACAATACCGCCCTTACCCATACCAGCGTGGCTCACCTCCTGCCGGATCTGGCAGCCGCCGTAGTGATCCCGCTATTCGGTCTCATTTTGGCCGGCAGGATTGACTGGCGCCTTTGTGTCTTCATGATTTTTACCGTTGCGGTTGGCGGCTACATTGGGAAAAAAATGATGGGAGAATCCACGTTTATGGCCGAATACATGCAGGCTCAGGAGGTCATGGGGGCCAATGCGGTGGAATATGTTCGTAATATGGGAGTAGTCAAGATTTTCAACGCAAATGTTCGATCGATGAAGAATTTTCATGATTCCATCAGCACCTATGCCGACAAGGTCTTGCGCTATAGCATGTCTTGTCGGAGACCTTACGTAACTTTCCAGGCCTTCTTTAACTCCATCTTCTTACTCCTGATTCCCTTTGGCTTCTTTTTCATCGGACGAGGTGAGAATCCCGCTATTTACCTGACCAAAGCTGTTTTCTATGTTCTATTTTGCGGCATCATCTTTGTGGCTTTTATGAAGATCATGTATGTGAGCATGCATCTCTATCTTGCGTCTTCCTCCATTGATAAGATTGAAAATCTGATTGAGGAAATGAAGTCCGGAAAAGAGGATACAGGTTGTCTCGAAAAAGCAAGCTGTTTTGACATCGATTTTCAGCATGTTTCTTTTGCCTACGAAGAAGATAAGGTTTTCGACAACCTTTCTTTCCATCTGGAAGAGGGAAAGACCTACGCCCTGGTAGGGTCTTCCGGTGGGGGAAAATCCACTTTAGCCAAGCTCATTGCAGGATTCTACCGGCCTCAAGAGGGCAAGGTGGAGATTGGCGGCCATGCCCTGAGCCTATATAGCGATCGGGCTCTCACGAGCATGGTAGCTATGGTCTTCCAAAATGCGAAGCTCTTTAAGACCTCGATTTATGACAATGTGAAAATCGGGAATCCGAATGCCAATCGGGAAGAGGTGATGGAGGCCATGAAACGCGCCCGATGCGAGGAAATTCTTGACAAGTTCCCGGACCGGGAAAATACCCTGATCGGTTCCAAAGGAGTTCATCTCTCCGGCGGAGAAAAACAAAGGATTGCCATTGCCAGGGCGATGCTGAAGGATGCGCCAATTATTGTATTGGATGAGGCCTCGGCTGCTGCGGATCCGGAAAATGAATATGAAATACAGCTGGCCTTCAGCAATCTCATGAAAGGCAAGACCGTGATCATGATTGCTCACCGGCTCTCCTCAATCCGCAATGCGGATGAAATCCTGGTGGTGGATGAAGGAAAAATTGTGGAACGGGGCAGTCACGAAGCCTTGATGGTGAAAGATGGCCGTTATGCTCATTTACAGAGGCTCTATGCCAAGGCCAATGATTGGAGGGTGGTATGAATCGGAAATTACAAAAAACATTTGCGTTGACAGAACATGGAGCCAGAGGGATGACTATGGCGGCCGTTGCCTCCTTCTGTGTCAATATTATGTATATGGCGGCAATGATGCTTTTTTTCTTCTTTGCTCAGGATATTTTAACCGATGGGGTGCTGAGTAACCTGCCGGGCTACCTCATCGCTATGGCGGTGATCGTCGTGCTTATGTACCTTGCCCTGGACTGGGAATACAAGTCCACCTACAACTCCACTTACATGGAGGCTCGCGACCTTCGTCTTTCCATTGCCGACACCTTAAAAGAACTGCCTTTGGGCTATTTTGCGAAGCATGATTTGTCCGATCTGGCTCAGACCATGATGCAGGACGTCCTGGATCTGGAGCATGCCTTTTCCCATGCCGTTCCGCAGGCCATGGGGACGGGCGCCTTTCTGCTCATCATGACGGTGATGATTCTGATTCAGAATTTCCGCCTGGGATTGGCTATTTTCCTACCCTTTGCCATAGGAGGCGGGATCTATATTTTCTCGAAATCCTATCAGAAATCCTATATAAAACGCTTTTTCGATATCAGCAGGAGAAATGTGGAAATTGTTCAGGATGCCATTGAAATGCAGCAGGAAATCCGCTCGTACAACCTCGTTTCCGAAAAAAGGAACGAAGTTCACCGGGCCATCCGAAAGGCTGAAAAAATGCACATGCAAGCGGAGGTGGGCCAGGGAATCCCGGTGACGACGGCCAGCTCCATTATTAAGCTTTCGTTTGCGACAACGATTTTGGCAGTGGCATATTTCCTGCTTCGGGGAGAGCTTAGCATTCTCTACGGAATCGGATATCTGATTGCTGTTGCTCGAATGACGGATGCCGTGGAAAGCGTGGGCATGAACATCGCTGAGCTTTTCTACATGGATGTTCGTGTCGACCGGATTCGGGAGCTCAAAAACACAAAAATCCAGGAAGGAAGGGAGGTCAGCTTAAAGAATTATGATATGAAAGTGGAAAACCTCTCGTTCGCCTATGGCGATCACATGGTTCTGCAAGGAGTCAATTTTACAGCCAAGCAGGGTCAGGTGACGGCCTTTGTCGGTCCGTCCGGATCCGGGAAAACAACCATGATTCGTCTCTTGTCTCGTCTTTACGATTACGACCGGGGGACCATTACACTGGGCGGATACCCTTTAAAGGAAATCTCGCCTGCCTGCCTTTATTCACAGATTTCCATGGTCTTCCAGGATGTCACCCTTTTTAACGGATCGGTCATGGAGAATATTCGCATCGGTCGAAAAAATGCTACGGATGAGGAGGTCATGGAAGCGGCAAAAAAAGCCCATTGTGAAGACTTCATCCAAAAACTGCCTCAGGGCTATCAGACATTCATCGGGGAAAATGGCAGCAAGCTTTCCGGCGGAGAACGCCAGAGACTGTCCATTGCCCGCGCCTTCCTGAAAGACGCGCCGATTCTGCTTTTAGATGAAATCTCGGCATCCCTGGACGTGGAAAATGAAATGGCGATCCAAAAGAGCTTGAATGAACTGATGAAAAACAAAACCGTCATTATTATTTCCCACCGGATGAAATCCATTGAGAATGTGGATGAAATCGTCGTTTTTGAAGATGGACGGGTGAACAGCGCCGGCAAGCACCGGGAGCTGATGAAAAAGTCGGAGCTCTACCGCAGCCTGGTGGAGAAATCCGGTTTAACAGAAAAATATATTTATTGATGGAAGGATATAGGAGGTTCCCAAATGAAAGTGAAACGTATTATCGCTCTTTTCCTCGTTTGTGTATTTTGTTTGACGGCATGTGGGCAAAAGTCCATGGAAGGAGGCAAGGGCACATCCTCGGCAGCAGAAAATGCGGCCTCCTCCCGAGAGATGGCAACGAGCAGCGAAACGCAAGGCCGGACAGCGAAGGCATCACAAGATTTCAGCATGGGGGTTCTCTTCAGCCCTCAGGATACGCTGGATCCGGCATCCGTTACATCCCCGGGAGGCATGGTTTTGATCTATGCCGTTTACGATTCTCTGGCTACGATCAATGATGAGGGGATTACTCTTCGCATGGCAAAGTCCGTGGAGCCCAATCAGGATTTTACCACCTATACGATTACGCTTAAGGATGACGTGAAATATAGCGACGGCAGTCCCGTGACAGGGCAGGATGTGCTTCTATCACTGAAGCATCTGGCAGCTTCTCCAATGTATCAATCGATTTTCGGAAATATGGATTCCGACCGGTCAAGTGCAGACGGACAAAAAATCACGCTGGTTTTAAAGCAGCCTGCATCGGACTTTTTCGTTTCTACAATCGGCATGTTTTCACCGGTAGCCAAGGGCGGTGAATTTAACGGCTTGGGCGCCGGCGCCTATGTTGTAGAGAAAGGGGATCCACAAAGCGGTTATGTTTTAAAGGCAAATGAACGTTACTATGCAGGAAAGCCGGCAATTCCCCGGGTTACGCTAAAAAATGTGCCTGATTCCGCTTCGAAGGTCAAAGCCCTGCAAACGGGAGAAATTGACTATGCCTGGGGCTTGGACGCATCGGCGATTCAGGTGCTGAAGCAGGAAAAGGATATTGAATTACCCCATGGATCTCTCGATGGGGCATCGGCTCTGGAGCTGGTCTTAAATACCAGGGTGGAACCGTTTCAGGATCCTGAGATCAGAAAGGCTGCAAAGCTGACGCTGGACCGTGAAAAAATGGTGCGAACTCTCCTCGGAGATTATGGAGCTGTGGGCAATGATATGCTGGGAAAAGGCTTCTCAACCTATCCTGTCGATATTGAGCAAACAAAAGCGGATAAGGAAGAGGCCAAAAAGATTTTTGCCGAAAAAGGCGTGAAGGAATTTACCATTGTTTCTTCCGACGTACTCCCCGGATTAAATAAAGCGACGGAAATGATGGTTCAGGAATTTCAGGAAGTCGGCGTAACGGTTCATGTAGAACAGCTGGATCCTCAGACTTTCTATTCGCAGATGGGGGATCTCTATCAAAAGTCGGCCTTCACGTTCTATTGGGTGAATCGGACGCCTTTAGCGGAATTCAGAAGCCAGGTGCTCAAGGATTCACACTATAACGTATCCGGCTATTCTTCGGAAGAAACAGAAAAGAATTTTGCCCTGGCAACCAGCACGCAGGAGCCACAGGCACAGACAGAGGCCATTCATGCGATTTGCAGGGAGATTCATGATTTCGGAGGAGAACTGATCTGGGGCTATCAAATGGATATTTCCGCGAAACGCAAGGGCTTTGAAGCTCCGATGACTCAGTCGGTCCCCTGGCTCGGGGAGGCTACCTTTACGCCGGAACGTCACTAAAATGAAACAAATGAAATCAGATGGAAAGCATTCAAAACAAGCCTCTTTCAGGAGGCTTGTTTTGTCCGGACTTCAAGCGGTTCTCCTTTGGCTTTGTGCGACAGCCGCCATATTTATTTTGCTTGAAATGCTGCCGGGAGATGCGGCAAGTAATCAGGCCGGGAAAGCGGGAGAGGAAGCCGTTCGCCTTCTGAGGCACAAAATGGGCTTGGATCAACCCGTTTATTACCGATACATTCAGTGGTTATCCGGTTTATTTCAGGGGGATTTAGGCTACACATACGTGACGCAAAAGCCGATTTTTGAAATCATTCGAACACCGGTTTTATCCTCTTGCACGGTCGCGGGAATTGTGTTTTCGGCTTTTCTGTTCATTACCCTGCCGCTGGCTGTTGTCTGCGGTTATTATAAAAACCGGTGGACGGATCTTTTGAATAAAACGAGTGTTTTTTTAGCATCCATACCGGAGTTTGTTTTGGCCATCCTGCTTTTGGTCCTGTTTTCTCTTCAGTGGCGGTTGCTTCCCGTTTTATCCAATCCGGGTCCGGGAGAAAATGTCTGGAGCCGGCCCATCAGTTTGGTCATGCCATCCTTATGCCTGTGGCTGATTTCGTCCGTATCCATGTTCCGCCATTTGCGTGTGATGGTAGAAGCTTTTGCAAAAACAGCCTATGTACGGGAGGCCAGACTGGCAGGCCTTTCCAGAATGAGGGTTCTTTTTATACATTTACTCCCCTCCGCCTTGCCGGGGATTGCTCAGATGCTGGCTTCCGCCATTCCTTATCTGCTGGGAGGTTCTATGATTGTGGAAAGCGTGACCTCTTTTCCCGGAATGGGATACACCTTGGTAAACGCCATTCAAAGCCGAGAGTCCTTGCTTGTGATGGCCTTGAGCGGGCTTTTAACAGCGATTACGCTGATCTCCTACCGACTGGCGGATTGGATAGGGCAAAGAGACACACTCAGGAGAAGATCCTATGAATAAAACCTTTAAATTTTGGGGCTCCCTATTCATCCTTGCAAGCCTTCTTACCATCCTGTCACCGTGGATTGCTCTTGAATTCGGTGACGGTTTCAAGAGTGAGGCCATGGCCTTTTCCTGCGGAGGACCGCTTGGATTCGGCTATGACTATATAGGCAGACCCGTTTTTCCCCAGCTTCTCAGTGGAGGCAGAGACTTGCTTTTGGCTTCCGTTCTGACCGCTCTGCTCTCCAGAATTTTGGGATTCGGACTGGGGACTCTTCTGGCATATAAGGAGGAAAAGCCGGGATTTCTTCGTTTTTGCTTAGATGTTGTGCTTGTTTTACCTTCGGCCGTCGTGTCGCTTGCCAGCTATCAGGCCTTTAAGGGGTCTGTTTATGCGATCGTTCCCATAGCATGTGTCCTGACGCTCCCTTTTTCATCAAGGTATTACGCAAAACTGATCCGGCCCGTTTTGCAGAGTGGATTTTTCACCTATGCCACTTTACGAGAAAGTTCTCCGATTCGTCTTGTCTTAGGAGAAATCTTACCTGTTTTATCCAAAAACATTCTGACGGATCTTTCCCAGGCTTTTATCAGTTCTATTTACATGCTTTCTTCCATCAGCTTTTTGGGAAGCTCAGCCGGACAGGGAAGGTTCCTATGGCCTCAAATGCTGGCGGCGAATCTTTCGGGCTTTGCCCTCAATCCCTGGGCCTGCCTTGCACCTCTGATCGCCATTCTCTCGCTGACTGTTCCTTTGGGAAACTGTGTAGATGCTTTAGAAAGGCGAGCCGTATGATTGATATTTTGCATCTTACCATCGAGAACAAAGAGAAAAAAATCCTGAACGATCTGCGTTTGCACCTGAATTCGGGCGAGCGTATAGGAATTGTAGGCCCATCGGGCATTGGAAAATCAACCTTGGTTTTTGCTCTCTTAGGCGAAGTGGGAGAGGGCCTTAGGATTTCAGATGGCAGTATCCGATATGATGGCAAAGAATTGCTGATTCAGGGTAACTATGTTCATCCGGAGCATATGACCGCCTTGCGGCGGCACACGGGACATCTTGATCAGGATCCGGCTTCGAGCCTGAATCCCGGACATAGAATTGCTTTCATAATAGAGGAACTGGCAGAAAGCGGTGGACAAACAAGGGAGGAGGAAATCCGGGAAACCTTTCATCTTTTCGGTCTGCCTTATTCGAAGGATTTTTTAGGGCGTTTTCCTCATGAGCTTTCCGGAGGACAGCGAAGACGAGTGGCCTTGGCAAGGATCCTGCTCCGTAAACCGGAACTCCTCATTTTAGATGAACCGACTGCCGATTTGGATGTGGATACTCGTGACGATGTTCTCCTGCTTCTAAAAAAACTCATAAAAAAATTGCAACCGACAGTCCTCGTCATCAGCCATGATGATGAAGTCATCAGACAGCTTACAGATTGCAGCTTCTTCTTGGAAAATGGAAAGCTGTCTCCCTGCAGGAAAAAGAATGTGCCGGAGAATACAAGGATTCATATCGAAACAAAGCAAAGAAGCGAGAAAACTCAGCAATCCGTGATTCTCAAGGCCATTGGCCTTTACGCAAAGGCACCGGGAGCAGAAGAGGAAATCATACGGAACCTGAACTTTACGCAATATTCCGGAGAGGTATTGGCGATTATCGGACCTTCCGGCGCCGGAAAAACAACGCTTTTGCGTACAATTCTAGGCCTATGGCCGTCCAGCCAAGGAAAATTGCTTTATAAAGGTGCAGAATTGGCACCTTCTTATAAAAATCGTACGATGGATCAGCGCAAAGCGCTGGGGTGGGTGCCGCAAGACCCTCGGACCAGCTTTCATCCGGCCCTTCCCCTTGATCTCATTTTCCGGCGAATCAAGGAACCGGTCATGCCCCTGATAGATGCCTTGAACCTGGCAGGACTTTGCGAACAGGACATTCGCTGTCGTTTTGCAAATCAGCTGTCGGGTGGACAGATACAAAGACTTGCCATTGCCCGATCCATTATGGAGGGGGCGGAAATTCTATTATTGGATGAAATCACCTCAAGTCTTGATACTCGAAGTCGCAATGTGATTTGTGATCTTCTTTGCAGACTCAAGACACAAGTGAGCATGCTCGTTGTTACGCATGATTCTTATGTAGTCGATCAGGTATGCGATGCGAAGTTGGATTTAGGGCTTTCCGGTCAGGACATGTGTCAGCCCTTTTCGGAAAAACATATCTGACACATTCCTCTTTTCCTTGAGAAAGCTTAGATCAGCAGCCTCCATCGACTTGTCAAGGGAGAGGAGCGACCATAGGGCGCATTTTATGACAAGGATGGCAGAGGCCGTCTGCTTTCATCGTCCGGTAAAGCGCATAACCGCCGGCGTTTTGAAGTGTTCCTGTACGCTTTGTTCCCGGCATTTTAAGCTCAGTACATACTTTGCGATTGCAGGGTAGCGCAGCTCATGCTTTTGCGCCTGCTCAATGAAAGCTTGTTTTCGGATGAAGACGAGATGAGGAAGAATTGCGGATCCAATCATAGAGAGAACGCCTGAAAAAGGAGAAAAGGGAATGACTGGATTTCCGACGATTCAATCAGAAATTTAAAAACCTGCCGAAAGAAACAGATGAGTACCGGAAACGCTACGATGGATTACGATATGGCGCAGGTTCGGTACGATGAGGGGATGGACGCCATCTCCACCAAGGAAGCTCAGAGCGAACGACTGACGGACTTCATCAAGGCTCTGAAAAAACAAGACGGACTATCAGCGAATTTGATGGCGGTCTTTGGGGAAAATATGGTAGAGCATGTGACGGTCAGCAAGGAGATTGCGATCACCTTCCGGAACGATAACGATATAGAAACAGGTGTAATAAATATACAGGTAGGAAAGACACTCGGCTACGGTCGGGTGTTTTTTCTTTACGGAGAAAAACATACGGAGAAAAATAGAAAAAAATTTGACGCAATACATCGCGCGCGATACAATTAAACCATCGCATGCGATATAAATGAAAGAGGAGGGGATAGATGAATGATAAGTACGCTGCACTAAGACTTAAGAATCAGCTGTGTTTTCCGCTATATGCTGTCTCAAACATGATTACCAGGAAGTATAAACCACTTCTTGACAAGGTCGATTTGACCTACACACAATATATCGTCATGATGGTGATATGGGAAGAAAAGAAGGTGAATGAGAAGTTCCTGTGTGAAGCGCTTTGTCTGAAATCCAATACGGTAACGCCTCTTCTGAAAAAACTGGAGGCAAAGGGCTATATCAAAAAGACAAAAGACAAAAGCGATGAACGTCGTCTTATAATCACGTTAACAGATGCAGGCGAAAAACTGCAGGATAAAGCTCTATGTGTTCCGGAGACGATAGTACGGGAGTTTTCTTTGACCCCGCAGGAGTCAGCAGCTTTGTATAAGATTCTATATAAAATGCTTGACGAAGAACGAGCACGAAATAATAAATAAAGCATAGATGCCAATATTATCAAAGGAGAAAAAGGTATTAGCAGAATTTTGGTCGCTTATTTTCTGCCAGCAGAGTTACCGCAAGGCTTGCAGAGAAGCTTGCAAACGCCAATAGAAGAGCCCGCTGTCCCGATTCCGGATGATGATCTACGCTGTTTCTTGGGAATTGGAATAGCAGTATGAGTATTCTACAGCTATTTCAAATTGGATTTCAGATCTACGGTCAGGCCTCCTCTTGGATACAGCAATCTCTAAAAAACTACAACGATCCAAAGGAAACAATCATATACGAAGCTTACTCGAAATAGAAATAAAGGAGGAATCCAATATGAAAACAGTTTATGATTTTACAGTAAAGGACAGGACGGGAAACAACGTAAGTCTGTCAGAGTATCAGGGAAAAGTACTCCTGATCGTTAACACTGCGACCGGCTGCGGTTTTACACCGCATTATGAGCCTCTGGAAGCCATGTATAAAGAGTTTAGGGATCAGGGGTTTGAGATCTTGGACTTTCCCTGCAATCAGTTCGCTAATCAGGCACCGGGCAACGAGGATGAGATCCATAATTTTTGTACCATGAAGTTCGGAACGGAGTTTCCTCAATTTGCTAAGATTGATGTGAACGGAGATAATGCAGATCCTCTGTTTTCCTGGCTCGCCACGGAAAAGCCATTCAACGGTTTTGGAAAAGGTCTAAAGAATGTGGCGTTGAAGAAATTTTCCGACATGAACAATAAGACGTTCGGTGAAAAGGCTTATATCAAATGGAACTTCACTAAGTTTTTGGTGGATCGTAGCGGAAAAGTTATCGCACGTTTTGAACCCACGGTAGATATGAAGGAAGTCCGTGCAGCAGTTGCTGCTGAGTTGGAAAACAGGTATGAATGAACAGGCAGGCCGAGATAAAATCATTATCCGCACCAGCATCATCGGAATCCTTGCCAATCTGTTTCTTGCTGTTTTTAAAGCGATTATCGGACTGACGGCTAATTCCATCGCTATCATGATGGATGCGGTCAATAATCTGTCCGATGCCGCAAGCTCCGTTATTACCATAGTCGGAACGAAATTGGCAGGAAAGGAAGCGGACAAGAAGCATCCCTTTGGATATGGACGGATCGAGTATCTGAGCGCGATGGTGATTTCGCTCATTGTTCTTTATGCAGGCATCACTGCTTTTGTTGAATCGATACATAAGATCATTCATCCGGACACACCGAATTACAGTGCGGCGGCTCTTATCATTGTTGCTGTAGCCGTCGTGGTTAAGATTGTCCTCGGCAGGTATGTGAAGCATGTTGGAGAAAAGGTGAGATCCGACTCGTTGAGGGATTCCGGCGAAGATGCTACTTTAGATTCCGTGATCTCCGCATCAACGCTCGTTGCAGCAGGGTTATACATGATCTTTCACATTTCTCTGGAGGCGTGGCTCAGTGCAGTCATCGCTGCCCTGATCATCAAGTCCGGGTTCGAGATGCTTGAGGAAACGCTCTCCAAGATTCTCGGTGAAAGAGTGGATGTACAGCTTGCTAAGAGCATTAAGGAGACAATCATCGGTTATCCGGAGATCAGTGGAGTCTATGATCTGGTCATGCACAATTATGGCCCTGATTCTTATAATGGCTCGGTACATATTGAGGTTCCGGATACTCTTTCTGCAGGCGATCTGGATAAGCTGATCCGAAAGGTTACGGTGGATGTGTTCTTAAAACATAACGTAATCCTGACAGCCATCGGCGTGTACTCCATCAACATAAAAGACCCGCAAGCCGTAGCCGCCAGAAATAAGGTACTGCATATCGCAATGGAGAATCCTTATGTTCTACAGATGCACGGGTTTTATCTGGACAAGGAAGAAAAGATCCTGCGATTTGATATCGTCGTCAGCCTTGATGCCAAAGATCGTGAGCAGGTGTACCAGGAGGTTTTCGAAAGGGTACAGAAGGAATATCCCGATTATACGCTACAGGTGGCGATGGATACGGATTTTAGCGAGGGGAGTGAAAAGTAATAAGGAGTGAAAACAAAATGAAGATAGCGGTTAGATATTATACTAAGACCGGAAATACCAAGCGTCTTGCGGAGGCTGTTGCCAGTGCCGTTGGGGCAGAGGCTCTTCCACTGAGCTCTCCTATTGATGAACGGGTGGATATCCTGTTTTTGGGTAATTCGTACTATGCTTTCAGTATCGATCCGGAGGTGCGGGATTTTATTAGAAAGCTCGACAAAAGCAAGATAGGCCGTATTGTGAACTTCGGTTCGGCAGCTATGCTGAATTCGACGTATAAAAAGGTCAAAGCAGAAGCGGATAAAGTCGGCATCATTATGGACAAGCGTGAATTTCACTGCAAGGGTGAATTCAAAGGGTTACATAAGGGAAAGCCGGATGCAGAAGATTTGGCAGCAGCTGCAGAATTTGCAAAAACCATTATTAACGAATCGTGGAAATGAAAGATATACAGTTAAAAACGACACTCGGCTGCGGTCGGGTGCCTTTTTTTGTTAAGGTATTGGAAATTTCATGACACTCCCATACGAGAATAAGACTATATGCAATATATTTTTATAAATAACCAACAACACAAAAAGAAGTTTGAATCTCTTGGATTTTAAAAAATAGATAGAGAATCATATGCCTATGAGTTGTGAAATAATAGCTGAGTTTAGAAAAGGATACTTTTTTTTGAGACTCAAACTCAATTCAGTTTACACTCTCGAATTACGACGTTGAAGAAAGAGAGAGGATTTTTACAATCAGACTTTGGCAATACGAGAAGAAGTGGAACAAGCTGAAAAAGTTTAAATCGGTATGGAGCAGCTACAAAAACAGAAAAAGCGGCTATTACGGGTAAAAAAATAAATAAACACTGTAAAACTAATTAAAAAATATCCATAAAATATTAAAAGTACTTGACAAAACACTCGAAAGCGGAGGGCATAAGCGTGATCCATATTGCTTTTATCAGCTCTCCAAACGGGGAGATATTATTTTGAACGGCTTTGGTTGAGGCAAAAATCAGAAAAAGAAGAGTCAGGAATATGGTATGATGGCTTCAAGCAAGGATGCAGGAGGAAATTATGAAAACAACTCTTCTCATCATGGCAGCCGGAATCGGCAGCCGCTTCGGCGGGGAAATCAAACAGCTTCGTCCCGTTGGTTTACATGATGAACTCATCATTGATTATTCCATACATGATGCCATTGTTGCCGGCTTCGACAAAATCGTCATCGTGCTGCGTCGGTCAATTGAAAAGGACTTTCAGGAGCGTATCGGCAGCCGGCTGAAGGAGATCTGTGAGAGACGGCAAATAGAGCTTCAATATGCGTTTCAGGAGCTCACAGATGTGCCTCAGGGATGTGAGGTTCCTCAGGATCGCACGAAGCCATGGGGAACGGGGCATGCGGTTTTGGCGGCTCGAGAGACACTGCGGGGGCCATTTCTTGTGATTAATGCGGATGATTATTATGGAAGGATTGCCTTTCGAAAAATGCATGATTTTCTGATTGGTTCCCATGAAAACGATGTGTATGGTATGGCCGGCTTTGTTTTGAAAAATACTTTGTCAAAAAACGGAAGCGTTACGCGAGGCGTTTGTAAAGTATCCGGTGATCATCTTGTGTGCATTGAAGAAACGCATAATATCGTCCTGACCGACCAAGGAATTTTTGCCAATGGGAAAAAATTGAATCCGCAGGAGACGGTATCCATGAATATGTGGGGATTTCCCGCAGAGGAGGAGCAGTATTCATCCTATCTTGCACGATTGCAAAATGATTTTCAGAGTTTTCTTCAGAAAGAGACTTCGGAAAATCCTCTTCAGGCAGAGTTTCTCATCCCGGAGCATATCGGAAAGCTTCTTAAGGAAGAGAAAATACGTGTGCAGGTGATGCCGACTGAGGATCAATGGTATGGAGTGACATATAAGGAGGACGAGCCTGCGGTAAGAGAAGGCATTCGCCGTCTTGTGCAGCAGGGCGTGTATGCGGAGGATCTCTACTCGGATCTATAGCATTCAAATGGACAGCATAAAAAAAGTCATTGCCGGCGCAATGGCTTTTTTATATGCATTTTTGGATATGATCCGGAATGTTGTATAATATCAGATAATTGAGATCAGGGTAAGAGAACAGGAGATGCCCATGAAAACAGTAATTATCGGAATTGCCGGGGGATCGGGGTCCGGCAAATCCACATTTACCAATCGTTTAAAGGATTATTTTCAAGATCAGCTCACAGTGATTTATCATGACAATTACTATAAAAGCAATGAAGGGGTGCCTTTTGAGGAGAGAAAGAAAAGAAATTACGATCATCCCGATGCCTTCGATACGGACCTGCTGGTTTCGCATCTGAGTGCACTGAAAGAGGGAAAAACCATCGAATCACCTGTATATGATTTTACGATGCATACGCGCTCCGATGAGGTGCAGGTATTAAAGCCGAGCCGCGTGATGATTGTTGAGGGAATTCTGATATTGCAGGCACCGGCATTGCGAAGGCTCCTGGACATCAAGCTTTTTGTTGACGCGGATGCGGATGAACGCATTCTTCGGAGAATTCTTCGTGACGTACAGGAAAGAGGGCGTAAGGTGGATGATATTATTGACCAATATCTCAATACCGTAAAGCCGATGCACGAGCTCTTTGTGGAACCTACACGAGGCTTGGCAGATTTGGTGCTGAACAGTGGGAAAAATGATATCGCTTTTGATATTATAAAAACGGAGATTGAGTGCCTGCTTCAAATGGAGGAGAAGACATGCTGCTAAAACGTTCCGTGATCACAGATCCGATTGCCTATGCGGAAAAGAAATATGGAGGAAGCTGGTCGATTATTCAGGATGTGACAATTCCTGGTTTTTCGCCGATTTCCATGGATGAATTTGATCATAAAAATCATTGCACGCTGACAGCCGTTACCGCCATCATGCAATATTACGGCTCCCGGAGGGATGAACAGGGAGATCCTCTATTATCAGGGATTCCCGACCTTTCCCGAGTGATTTTTGCTCGTGTACGCAAATGGGCAGGTGAGCATTTGCTCTATTTTCCGAGACTGGGAGTTCAGCCATGGTGGATCGATACGCTGGTACGCGGAATCTGGAGAGAATTCGGCTATGAAGGCGGTGCAAAAAATAAATTCCTGTTTACGAGAGCTTCTTTGGAAAAGACCCTGCGCCGAGAAATTCTGCAGAAGAGACCGGGGATTATCAGCTTTACGCATAATCAATATGCCAGGCACAGCGTGACTTATTATGGATATTTATTGATTCGCGGGAACCGGGATGTAAAGATGATGCTTCGTGTCAATGACCACTGGTCCGTGGAGCCGCGTTATGTTGATGTATCGACGCTGGGCCGCATTCAGGAAACCTTTTATGAAATTTGTATGGTATATCCTCCTAAATGCTTAGAGGAACGAAACGCTTAGAGAAAAGAGAACGGAGTCGGAATGGATGAAATGAAAGGGAGACCGAAGGGAAGGTGGAAGAGGATCTTAGGGGCAATTCTGTTTCTGCTTCTGGTCATTGCCACCGCATCCTTTATTTGGGGGATGTTGAATTTTGGAAATATCAGTCTGCAGGAGATTATATTTACGCTCAATATGCCGCTTGTAGGATCCTCTGACTCGATGATTCTGGGATATCTTTGGAAGGGATTTGTTCCCGGTCTCCTCTGCGGCATGGCGCTTCTTTTTCTGTGGATTCAAATCAGGAGAAAAAAAATTTGGGAGCGATTTCGAAAATGGATTCCCCTCGGAATCCTGTTTTGGGTAGGGCTTCTTTTTTTCTTTGCCAATCAAGCCTTTGATATCATTCCTTATCTTCAGGGGCAATGGCAGCGTTCCTCATTTATTGAGGAGCATTATCAGGATCCGAAGGAAACCGCGTTGAATTTTCCTGAGAGAAAGAGAAATTTAATCTATATTCTCATGGAGTCGGCAGAAACGGGTTTGCAGGATCAGGCCCATGGTGGGCTTTTCGATGTCAATTATATTCCGAAAATGACTCAGCTGGCCGAGGAGAATGTCGCCTTTTCTCAAAATGATGCTTTACGCGGTGCGGCAGTAGCGCCGGCAAGCGGCTGGACCATTGCCGGCATGGTGTCGGAGTGGTCCGGACTTCCGCTGAAGCTTTTTGAGTACAATGACATGGCTACTGACAATTCCATGGGGCGTTATCAATATTTTCTCCCCGGGGCGACCATGCTGGGCGATATTCTCGAAAGGGAAGGCTATAAAAATGTGTTTATGTGCGGTTCCGATATTCGTTTCGGCGGCAGGGATCGCATGCTTACGCAGCATGGAAGTTATGAAATTTTGGATTATCAAAAAGCCAGGGAATTAGGAAGAATCCCCGAGAACTACAAGGTTTGGTGGGGCATGGAGGACGAAAAGGTATATGAATGGGCAAAGGAGGAGATTCTGGAGCTCGCGCAGAGCGGCCAGCCGTTTAACTTCTCCATGCTGACGGCGGATACGCATCATGTGGACGGATATCTCAGCCCCAATGCGCCGACTCCCCATGACAAGCATTACGCCAATGTCTGGTCATTTGCTTCGGATCAGGTATATGATATGGTGCAGTGGATTCAAAAGCAGGACTTTTATGAAAATACGACGATTGTAATCGCAGGCGATCATTGCAGCATGGATCCTAATTTCTTCGCAGCATTTCCCTACGATAAGCACAATGGAGAAACCGTGCGAAGGGTTTACAATTGCTACATCAATTCCGCGGTGCAGATCCCGGAGCAGCGAGAGAAAAACCGTTCCTTTGTTACACAGGATTTCTTTCCGACAACGCTGGCGTCTCTCGGCGTTCGTATTGAGGGCGAGCGGCTCGGTCTCGGGACAAATCTTTTTTCCGAAATTCCGACACTTGCAGAAAGCTTGGGGTATTCGGAGTTATTTACAGAGCTCAATAAGTATTCTAAATTCTATAATCGGGAGATCCTCAGAAAGAAGTGACGAAGGGATCTCAAAAAACTCCCCGGGACGATCCCGGGGAGTTTTTTAAGGCGTCTGTTTCATTTTTCGGAACAGATCGTTGGCAATCACCGTGTCCGAATATTCTCTCTTGTTCAATACCAATGCCTTGACATATTCAATATAATCAGGTGCAACCTCAGCATTTTCCCGCGGGGTGAAGATTCCGGTTTCCGCATTATAAAAGCCCGAATCCGTACACCAGCTATAGTCTATAAATTGAACAAGGGGCATGCTGTCGGAGAACACATCCCTTCCGGCATAGAGCCGGGAATCAAAGGAAAGCCCAAAAAGATTCAACAGAGTGGGAGTGATGTCCGGGCTGTATACGGGATCCTTCACGACAATGGGAGGCTTCTTTTCGAGTGATCCGGACCAAATGATGAGCGCGTTCCGATCACGCTGAAATACATCCGTAGGAATGGAACCGTAGAGTTCGCCCAAATAGTTTTGGTCATTTCCCCAGGTGATGCTTTTTTCCAATCCGTAGGGATAATGATCGGGCGACAGAACAATCACGGTATCATCCGCTTTGCCTGCCTTTTCCAATTCGTCTATGAGAATTTTGAGTCCCTGCTCAAGCTCAAGCTGGCAGGCATAGTAACTCTTAACCGCTTCGCTTTTATCGCTGAGCTCAGGTATTTGTTCAACGGTTTCGTAATTTAAATTCGCGTAATAGTTGTCCTTTCGGTTGTACCATAAATGACCTGACAGTGTCATGTAGTAGATATTAAAGTGATCATCATGGATATAATCCTTAACGGTGACACGAAACAAATCTTCATCGCTTGGCCAGACACTGCCCGTATCCAGTTTTTTTTCGAGGCCGTTATCCATAGCGTAAAACGCAGAATATCCGAAATTGGGGTGCGTTTCATTTCGCCGGTAGTAATCGTAGGTGCCGTTATGATATGCCAGAGAGGTGTAGCCTTCATCCTTCAGATGATTTCCGATGGAGATGGAAAGATCCTTGCCGATGGTGTCCATCATCCCCGCCACGCCGCGCGTAGGAATCAGCCCCGTCAATATGGAGTATTCTCCGGAGCTTGTGCTGCCGCCCCATGCAGGCTGATAGTATTCCTGAAATTGAATTCCACGGTTTGCCAGACGGTAAAGTGTCGGAGTAAGATCCGGGCGAATCACCTCTTTGGAAAAGGATTCTGCGGAGATCAATATCAAATTCTTTCCCCGGAACAGACCGGTGTATTCATTTTTGGAAGAGGCGGCTACGGAATTGAGATAGTGGTAGAGTTTCTTTTCCGAGAGATTTTTGGTCTTGTCCGCCAGAGCCGGGAAATCAATGGGAAGCTCATTTTTTCCATAAGAAACGGCATCCGCTGAGCTTTCTCCTGATTGGGAGCTGGAATGTCCTCCCTGCGGTATCGAGGATGTATTCTTCTGATCAAAATCAGGGAATTGTCTGAGAATCAATCCGCGTACTTCCAGTCCGGTCCCGGTGATCAGTCCAAAGGATCGCACAGAAATATCGAAATTATATTCTACCCAATAGCGATTGAAGGCCAGAGGTGAGAGAAAGAGGGACACGAGCACAAGAAGAAAGGTGACGATGCTCAATTTCCAATGACTTTTCCATGCAGGCATGATGTATTTTCTTCCATAGAAAAGAAAAAGCAAAACGGGAATTTGAAAAATCACGATGGCGCCAAAGCCCAGTACAAAGGTCATATAGATGGCGGAAGAATATTGTTCAGCGACGCCATGCATTCCGGCAAGAAGAGAGCGTACCGTAAAGAAGGTTTTATAGGCGCGGTAACAAAAGTATTCAGTAAGATAATACAAAGTGCTCCCGATCAGCAAGGTTAAACTGACGTAGAATCGGGGGTGATCCTTAGAAATCCATTGGAGCATGGACTGTATGAACCATCCGAAGCTTATGGAAAAAAGCAGAACCAGCACGCTCCAGCCGGAAAAAACCTCTCCCGAGGTTCCCAGCAGCAGAAAAATCTCCTGGTAAACAAAAAACAGCGGTATGAAATGTTGTTCTGCCCAATGCAGAATCCGATAATCTTTCATAATGAATCCTCAAAAACAGAATGTGCGTCTCGACCAAATTTATATTAAATGATACCATAATGCCGGAATCGAATATTGATTGGAATGTGATGATGAAGAAAAGAGGGGGTATGCCGACAACCTATACACATTATTGCTTTGGCAGGAGATGCATAAACTATTTGCCGGAAGAGGCAAAGACTGCTTTACTTGCATACAGGGACACCTATGATATTGCCGTTCATGGCCCGGATGTCTTTTTCTATTACAAGCCTTTTCGGCCGAATCCTGTAAACCGTTGCGGGTCGGAGCTTCATCGCAAGCCGGCAAGGGGATTTTTTGAAAATTGCGCCCGGGTGCTTTCTGCCAATACAGATAAAAGAGAGATTCTGCTGAGCTATATTTTCGGCTTTCTGAGCCATTTTGTTTTAGACTCCACTTGTCATAGCTACGTGGAACGCAAAAGAGCGGCTTCACAGATTTCGCACAACAGGATTGAAACCGAGTATGATGCACATCTTATGCGCAGGTCCGGCATTGCCTATCCTTCAAAATGGGACAGAACCTCCCTTTTACATCCGACACAGGAAATTGCGGATGCGCTGGCTTTGCTCTATCCCTTTGATGCTCATATCATGTACAAAGTGATTTGCAGTCAGATATCATCCATGCGGAACTTCTATTCACCCAATGGAGTACGAAGAGCAATTTACACAAAGATAATACAGCTCCTTCATATACCGGGACACTTCGATGATCTGTTCATTCATGACGATGAGCTGCCGGCATGTCGGGACTCCAACCTTCGTCTGGATAAGCTCATGTCCTTGGCGGAGAAACGGTATCAGAGACTTGCCGAAAATTTATGGGCATATTTGCAAGGAGACGGAGAACTCGATCCATATTTTGAACATGATTTTGAGGAATGGCCGGACTTTATGTCCATCCCTGTATTTTCCGCTGAGGAAGAAAAAAATTATGAGGTGAAGGAATGAAAAAATTGCGAAACCATTTTACAACGGCTGAGCTCAGTTGGATTTTCTATGACATCGGAAATTCCGCGTTTACCATGATTGCGGTATCCCTGATTCCGATCTGGTTTAAATCGCTTGCGATCACGGGAAAGCCCGGCGGACTGACAAGCGATCAGGCGACCGGCACGTGGGCGCTGGCAATTTCCACGGTGACCGTGGTTTTGGCATTGCTGGGTCCCATTATCGGCGCAATTACGGATAATCGAAACTTCAAGAAGCTCATTTTCACATCCGTGTTGGCGGTAGGAGTGATCGGCTGTATATTGTGCGGAATCACGAGCAGCTGGCTGATGTTTTTGATTATCTTCATCTTTACCAAGGTGGCTTATTCCGCGTCTGTTACGTTTTATGATTCCATGCTGGTGGATGTGACCACACCGGAGCGCATGGATGAAATTTCCTCTTATGGGTTTGCATGGGGATATTTGGGATCTTGTATTCCGTTTTTGGCGGCATTGATTTTTTACGTTCTCGACTCAATGCTTCATGTTATGGATGCCGGGTTGGCACGGTTTCTGGGCTGCTTTGTCGTTGGCGTATGGTGGGTTGTCATGACGATTCCGCTTCTGAAAAATTATAAGCAGAAGCATTTTGTTCCCGCGCAAAAGCATGCAATCCGAGCGAGTCTGTTGCGTGTGAAGGAAACCGTTACGCACATTGCGAGCAAGGATAAAAAAGTCTTTTATTTTCTCCTGGCCTTCTTTATGTACATTGATGGTGTAGGTACAATCATTGATAATGCAATCAACATAGGTACCGATTTGGGCCTCAATACCGTCGGCCAGGTGGTCTTCCTGTTGGCGACGCAGGTTGTTGCCTTTGCATTTTCTCTTCTGTTCGCCAAGCTGTCCAAAAAACACCGTACCGTAAATCTCATTTCTGTATGCATTGCAGGATACTTTTGCGTATGCGTGTATGCGCTTACTCTGAAAACCCTGTGGCAATTCGGAATTATGGCCTTTGGTGTAGGAATGTTTCAGGGATCCATTCAGGCGTTGTCCAGATCGTATTTCAGTAAAATCATTCCTCCGGAGCGTTCCGGGGAATACTTTGGAATCTACGATATTTTTTCCAAGGGCGCATCCTTCCTGGGATCCTTCGTAATCGCAATGGTAAAGTACATGGGAGGCTCAATTAATGTTGCAGTCGGATCTCTTGTGATCTTTTTCGTTTTAGGATTTTTGCTGTTGAAAAAGGCAGACCGTACTCAGTCCTCATTTGTTTCCGCAGGGGAGAGACATATATAGGGAATCCGGTTGCGATCCAACAGTTCAATGGCATATGGGTCCATGCGATATCCGATTTCGTAATATATTTTTTGTATGCCTGACTGGATAAGAGCTTTTGTGCAGTTGAGACACGGAAAATGTGTGACATAGCAGGTACAGCCCTTGACGGAAATGCCTGCCTTCGCGCAGTAAAGGAGGGCGTTCATCTCCGCATGGATGGTTGCAATACAGTGTCCGTCGCGCATCGTATGCCCGATTTCGTCACAATGCGGATTTCCGGCGACCGAACCGTTGTAGCCGGTAGAAACGATACGATGTTCCTCATTTACAAGGACGCATCCCACATAGGCGCGGTCACAGGTGCCTCTTGCAGCAACCGTGCGTGCTAAATCCATAAAGTATTCATTCCAAGTTTGGCGAGCCATAATTTCCTCCATTCCATCGTTGATATCAGCAGAATTACCATATCAGAATTTTATAGAAAAGCAAAGAAAAACAAGAAGGTGACCCTCCGTCAGTGTAGAGATACCATTGATGTGAGACCGAGAAGAAAAAAATAGAGAGAAATCCGATACAAGGAAAGTATCACCCAAACAAAGAAAGGATTCTCTCTATGACAACAAGTATAACAAAAACTCAGCGGTATTTGCCACACACTTTGGAAACAAGATTTCATGCGGTCAAAACGTATCGCGCAGGATTTTCCCTCGCCTTCGTTTTGCGACGCTACAAGATCTCCAAAGCGTCCCTGATGCGTTGGAATCGGCGATTTGACGGCACAAAGGATTCTTTACGAGACC
>JALFST010000038.1 GCA_022779285.1 Peptoniphilaceae bacterium | reverse complement strand
GGTGTAGATAATCGCGACAATGCGCCGATAAATATAGCCGCCGCGCAATTGGAAGCCGAGGATCTCATTGACGCTGACGATGAATTTGTCAATGCCGTTGGAGCCGAGCCAGATGGCGGTAATAATACCGAATCCGATGGTGCCTGCCGATGTGCCGGAAGCCAGCACGCTTACCGTGGAATGGATGAGCGTCTGCGCTTGGTCGGGCAGCAGGGAAATCGCTCTGTAGAAGGCGCCCATGGGATCTGCAAGAAAAAGAGAGCCGATCTGAATGAATGCCAGCACTAAAGGAATTGCCGCCATAAGAAGATCATAGGCGAGTGCCGAGGCGCGGTTCCAAAGCCTGGACGAACGCGTTTGTGTGATTAAATTCAGGAGAAAAGCCCAAAAGCCTTGACGGCCCTTGACCGGCTTTTCAGGAACTGTGGAATTTGACATAGTACTTCTCCGAAAATGCTGAAATCACCCCGTTCTGACCGGACGGGGCGTTTTGTTTCTTCTAAGCGAGCAGGCGGGCAATGTAAACACCGCAAGCACTGGCCTGAGAAAGGGAGTGTGTGACGCCCGACCCATCGCCCATGGCGTAGAGTCCGGGAATTTTTGTTTCCAGATTTTCGTCCACCTCTACCTCGGAATTGTAGAATTTCACCTCGACACCATAGAGAAGCGTGTCCTCATTGGCCATGCCGGGGGCAACCTTATCCAAAGCATAGATCATTTCAATGATATCGTCCATCTGTCTCTTCGGCATCACAAGGGAGAGATCTCCGGGAGTCGCCTTGAGTGTGGGATGGGTAAAGCTCTTGCGCATACGCTGTGCACTGGATCTTCTGCCGCGTACCAAATCACCGAATCGCTGGAGCAGGACGCCGCCTCCAAGCATATTGGACAAGCGTGCGATCGACTCTCCGTAGCCGTTGGAATCCTTGAAGGGCTCCGTAAAATGATTGGACACGAGAAGGGCAAAGTTGGTATTTTCCGTCAGAAGCTCAGGATCCGCATAGGCATGACCGTTGACGGTGATGATGCCGTTGGTGTTTTCCGTAACTACCACACCGTTGGGATTCATGCAGAAGGTGCGGACAAGATCGTTGTATTGCTTGGTCTGATAGACGACCTTGGCCTCATATACCTGGTCGGTGATGGATTTGAAAACCTCTGACGGGATTTCCACACGCACCCCGATATCGACACGATTGGAGTGAGTCGGCACACCGAAGGAAGAAAAAACGGTGCTCATCCACTTGGATCCCGAACGCCCGGAGGCAAGCACGAGCTTGTCACAGCCAAAGGAGGATCCCTGAGCCGTGCGTATAAGAAAGCCGGTTCCGGAACGCTCGATCTCCTGCACCTCGGTTTCGAAGAGATATTCAATCTTATCCTTGGTGTATTGATAAATATTCTCCAGAATTTTGATATTGCGATCTGTGCCGAAGTGACGAACCTTTGCGCTCAAAAGGTGAAGATCATTTTGCAGCATGAGACGCTTGAGATCCGAATTTCCCGTGGAATAGAGCTTGTTGGGAAGATTGGTATGATCGAAGGAGATCAAAACGGAATCCACATATTCCATAAGCTCCATGGCTTTTTTGTGTCCTATATATTCGTGAAGATTGCCGCCGAATTCGGTTGTGAGATTATATTTTCCGTCAGAAAGGGAACCGGCGCCGCCAAATCCGCACATGATACGGCAATTGGGCTTGCAATTCACGCAATGCTCCACCTTTCCCTCAATAATGGGACAGGTACGCTTTTCAATGGAGCGGCCCTTATCAATGATGAGAACAGATTTGGATGTATTTAATTTTGTAAGCTCGTAGGCGGCAAAAACGCCGGCGGCGCCGCTTCCGACAATGATCATATCGTAATTTTTCATGGTGTCTCCTTTCAGGACAGATTAAAGCACCTTATTATACTGAATATCGGGGCTTCTGTAAAAGAACACAATTTCGCCACAAGCAAAACATATTTTCGACAAACGGAATCACTATCCTTTAGAACAAACGATGGGAAAGGAGAATGTCGATGGAAGGCAATAACTGGGTGGATAAGCCTTATGAAACAGATAATCACAGTGAAAATTCGCAGGATCACACATCAAAGGTGACCACAGATGCGGATATTAGAAAATTGGTTCGAGAGGAAATTCAGCGCAATTATCGTCCGAAGCACCATTGGGCAGGGATTTTGGCGCTGGTCCTTTGTGGAGCGCTCTTAGGCGGGCTCACGGGTACGGCGCTGGTAACGAGCGGAGCTCTCGGAATCCCGCAGGCACAGGTGGCAAAGGATCCGCAGCAGCAAAAGGTCTCCATTGATTTGCAAGGGGATAAGACCACAGTGGAAAATGCTGTAGCGGCGAAGGCCATTCCATCCATTGTAGGGATTACGACGATTTCCCAAGGAAGAGCAACGAGCAATCCGTTCTATTATGGAATTCCCCGTTACACGGAATCCGTAGGCTCCGGCATCATTGTGTCTTCGGATGGATATATTTTAACAAATTCTCATGTTGTGGATGACGGCTCCGCCAAAGAGGTGACCGTTCTTCTTTCTACAGGGGAAGAGATCAAGGCAAATGTGGTATGGAACGATTCCTCCTTGGATTTAGCGGTCATCAAGGTGGAAAAGACCGATTTACCCGCCATGGAATTTGCGGATTCCTCAAAGATTCAAGTGGGAGATAAGGCGATTGCAATCGGGAATCCTCTGGGCCTGGATCTGCAATCCACATTGACCTCGGGCTACATTTCCGGTCTTGATCGATCCATTACTCTGGAGGACGGAAATATCATGGATGGTCTGATTCAGACCGATGCGGCCATCAATGGCGGAAACTCGGGCGGGGCATTGCTCAATGCGGAAGGAAAGCTGATCGGCATCAACACGGCAAAGCCGCAGGAAGCCGACGGCATCGGATTTGCCATTCCTGCCAACATTGCGAAGTCGATCGTGGACAAGATTATCGCAACAGGCAGCTATGAGCCTGTCTATATGGGAATTACCGGATACAATGTCAGGATCGCGGCACAGCTCGGCGTAGCGGATCTGCCGACGGAATCCGGGGTGCTGGTGCGTGATGTTGTTGCGGGATCTCCCGCCTCCAAGGCCGGCATTACCGCAGGAGATGTGATCACGGCAATTGATGGAAAGCCCGTGGATTCTATGAATGCTCTCAAGCAGCTTTTGCTCAATTATAAAACTGGTGACAAGATCGATGTGACCGTGTACCATGAGAAAAAGGAAGAGACACGGTCTCTCACCTTTGAAGCCTTTTCCATGTCAAAAACAAGCAAGGAAGATGTCAATAATCCGGGAAAATAATCTTTTAGAAAATGTATGAAACAATCCTGAAAAAGAGGCGCCGATGACCGGCGCCTCTTTTTTGGAAAGCAAGAACGGCTTGCGCTGTCAATTTCTTTCTCCAATGCAGAATCCTCTTGAAAATCACCGGCAAAGCCTCTATAATAGTAATAGGTCAAAGATAGTCAAAAAAAGACCGAATGAAAAAATAAGGAGGGTACGGTGAAGTATCAAGATTATTATAAAACCCTTGGGATCGAGAAAACGGCATCTCAAGAGGAGGTGAAAAAGGCCTTTCGAAGGCTTGCCAAAAAATATCACCCCGATCTTCATCCCGATGACCCGAAGGCGCAGGAGCGTTTTAAAGAAATTAACGAAGCCTATGAAGTATTGAGCGATGAAGAAAAAAGAAAGCAATACGATATGTTCGGCTCGCAGGCAAATTTTCAGGGCGGACAAAATTTTAATCCGGGAGATTATGGTTTCCAGAATTTCGGCAATGGATCTTATACCTATACGACAAGCGGAGGCAGCGGCTTCTCCGATTTTTTCAATATGTTTTTCGGAGGATCGGGAGTACACACAGGAAACGGCGGCTACAGCTCGCAGCAATACAGCAGCGGGTTTGACTTTTCCGATCTTCTCGGCGGCAGAGGCGCGCACAGCGCACAATCGGTGTCAAGACGTCCCGAGGCGCGGTATGAAACAGAGCTCACCATCTCCTTGCGGGATGGATTTCAAGGCGGCTCGCGTGATATGAATTTACGCATCGGCCGTGACGAAAAAGTCGTGCGTGTGCAGTGGCCGGCAGGGATTCGCAATGGACAAAGGATTCGGGTGCGTGGTGACAGGCAGGGACTCGACGGCGATTTAATGGTCAAGATTCAGATTCAATCCGAAGCCGCTTTGGATGGCATCGATCTTGTGCAGCCGGTCATTGTTGCCCCATGGAAGGCATATTTTGGAGCCAAGGAAACCGTGGACACCCTGGACGGACGGATCAAGGTGACAATTCCCGGAAAAATTCATGCAGGTCAGCGAATTCGCGTTCCGGGAAAGGGATATGTGGATCGCAAGGGCAGACGCGGGGATCTCTATTTAGAAATTGTCATCGATAATCCCCCGTCCATGACAAAGGAACAGATTGCATTTTACAGGCAAATAGCGGCAAGCAAATAGCGAGGTGAAAGTATGAACGAAAAATATACACAAAAAAGCATTCAGGCAATTCAGGATGCACAGAATATGGCGATCAAAAATGCCAATCCCGAGGTGACGGATTTGCATCTGCTTTATGGTCTGGTGAGCGATTCGGACGGTCTCATCTCGCGTGTGCTGCAGTCCATGCATGTGCGCGTGGAAGAGCTTCGTGTCCGTGCAAAAAGAGATGCGGAAAATCTTCCGCAGCAGCAAGGGGCTTCGCAGGTTTATCCCAACGCGATTTTTCAGCGCATTTTGCTGAAGGCGGAGGATGAAGCGAAAGCGATGGGAGATGAGTATATCTCGGTCGAGCATCTTTTTCTGGCCATGCTTCAGGAAAAAAACAGCTCCGCGGAACGCATTCTCAAGGAATTCGATGTGACGCGAGAGGCGTTTTCCAAGGCGCTTTCCGCAGTGCGAGGTTCTCGTAAGGTGACTTCGGATAATCCCGAGGAGACGGAAAATGTTCTTGAAAAATATGGCATTGATATGACGGCCAAGGCACGAGAGGGCAAGGGGGATCCTATTATCGGCCGTGACGAGGAGATCCGGAATGTGATTCGCATTTTAAGCCGTCGTACCAAAAACAATCCGGTGTTGATCGGAGATCCCGGTGTCGGAAAAACGGCAGTTGTAGAGGGCTTGGCACAGCGAATCGTGAACGGCGACGTGCCGGAGGGACTCAAAAATGTGATGCTGTATTCTCTGGATATGGGACAGCTCCTGGCAGGTGCGAAATATCGGGGAGAGTTTGAGGAGCGGCTCAAGGCCGTGCTCAATGAGGTCAAAAAATCGGAGGGGCAGATCATCATGTTTGTCGATGAGCTGCACCTGATCGTCGGAGCGGGGCGTACCGATGGAGCAATGGATGCCTCAAACCTTATGAAGCCGGCGCTTTCCCGTGGAGAAATTCGCCTGATCGGGGCTACCACGCTGAAGGAATATCGTGAATATATTGAAAAAGACGGCGCCCTGGAACGCCGTTTCCAAAAGGTGCTGGTGCAGGAGCCGTCGATCGAGGATACGGTCTCCATATTGCGCGGGATTAAGCCGAAGTATGAGCTGCATCATGGTCTGCGCATTTCTGACGGCGCCGTGATTGCAGCGGCTACCCTTTCTGCGCGCTACATTACGGATCGGTATCTTCCGGACAAGGCGATCGATCTCATGGATGAAGCGGCGGCAATGGTTCGTACCGAGCTGGATTCGATGCCGCAGGAGCTGGACGATGAGAGGCGGCGTATCCTGCAGCTTCAAATTGAGAAGGTTGCACTGCAAAAAGAGTCGGACGATGCTTCGAAGAGACGCCTTCAGGAGCTGGAGGAGGAGCTGGCCAACCTGAATGAATCTTATAATGAAGGATTTTTGAGCTGGCAAAATTCAAAGAAGGCGCTGGAGGATCAAACCAGGGTCAAGGAATCCATTGAAGAGGTGGAGCACCGGATTGAGGAGGCGGAAAGAAACTATGATTATGAAAAGGCCTCGGAGCTTCGCTATGGCAAGCTTGCGGAGCTCAAGCATCAATTCGAGGAAAGCGAACGACGCCTTGCCGAGGATGAAAGCGCAGTTAAGGAGGAGGTGACCGAGGATCAGGTAGCCGAGGTAGTGTCCAAGTGGACAGGCATTCCCGTAGCGAAGCTTGTGGAAACGGAGCGTGCCAAAATTTTGCAATTGCCGGAGATTTTGGAAAAGCGTGTTGTCGGACAAAATCAAGCGGTGGAGGCTGTATCGGAGGCGATCATTCGTGCCCGTTCCGGGTTGAAGGATGAGAATCGCCCCATCGGAAGCTTTATTTTTCTCGGCCCGACCGGCGTCGGAAAGACGGAGCTTGCGAAAGCCTTGACCGAAGCCATGTTCGATGATGAGCACAATATGGTACGTATCGACATGTCGGAGTATATGGAGAAATACTCGGTATCCCGGCTGATCGGTGCGGCTCCCGGATATGTCGGCTATGAGGAGGGAGGCCAGCTCACAGAAGCGGTGCGGCGCAAGCCATACTCGGTGGTTCTTTTTGATGAGATTGAAAAAGCGCATCCGGATGTGTTCAACCTGCTCCTGCAGGTCTTGGACGACGGCAGACTCACCGATAGTCAGGGAAGAACCGTGGACTTCAAAAACACCATTATTATCATGACCTCCAATCTCGGTTCCGATATTATTTTGAACGGAACCTCCGAGGCGGGCATGATCTCCGAGGATGTGCGTTTTCAGGTACGGAAGCTTCTGGAAAAGACCTTCCGCCCGGAATTTTTGAATCGTATCGATGATATTATTCTCTTCAAGGAGCTGGGCAAGCAGGAGGTCAGCCGCATCATTGACCTTGAGCTGAAAAAGCTTGCGCGGCGTCTTGAGGATCGCGATATTACGATTGAGATGGACGAGGAAGCCAAGCAGTATGTGCTGATCAATTCCTTCTCGCCGCAATTCGGAGCGCGTCCGATTCGCCGCTACCTGCAGAAACAGGTAGAAACCGAGCTTGGGCGCAAGCTCATTGAAGGCGACATCGGTGAGCATGACCACGTGCTGATCACTAAGGGAGAAACGGGCTTAGAATTTCATAAGAAGAATTAAAGGAAAACAGGGGTGCTGCGACAAGTTCGCAGCACCCCTGTTTTTTACGAGACAGCGGAGAGTATTCAACAGGTTTTCATTTCCTGCGGAGATATTTGATCAGCATAACAAGCGCAATGATGGTCAGGATCAGAACGGCAGTCAGGAGAATGCAATTGATTATCTCAAATACGGCCATAACGCTGCCGGCAATCAACGGAAATGTAGGACCGCCTTGCATCATAGGATTTTCTTGAAATATGGGACCTTCCGGAAACATAGAACCTCCTTCATTCGGGTTGAAAAATCGAGATGGCATGGAAGCCTTTATTTTTATAATGTTCGATTTTCTTTGAGAGGCCACTCTCCGTTTTCCGCCATCTCTAATATTCCGTCAAAAAGGTTCTCGCGTTCCACGTCGCCGTGCTTGACAAAGAAAACGGTAAGCTTCGGGTCTTTCAAAATACGTTTCTCAATTTTCCCGGCGCTCTCAGGGTCAAGATGACTTGTGACTTCTTCAAACAGCAGGATATTTTTCTTTCGAATCAGAGCGCGGGCAAGAATGATTCTCTGCTTTTCTCCTGCGGAAACATTTTCTCCGTTGTTTGCAATCATTGTATCCAATCTTTTTTTACCTGTCCAGGAGCCGATGCCGCAGGAATCGGCAACGGATTCCAGCTCTTCTGCCGGAAAATCTTCACCGAGGGTGATATTGAATCGAAGACTTTTATTGAACAGATAATTTTTTTCCGAAATATATGCTATGTTTTCCGCTCCATAATAAGGGCTTTGCAGAACATTATCAATGACAACAGTACCCTCATTGAGGGGTTCCGCACCGTAAAGTATTTTTAACAGGGTGGATTTTCCGGCTCCGCTTGCTCCGATCAGGCGATATTTTTTACCGGCGACAAAGGAAACGGAAAAGTCGTGAAATAGCTCCTTTTCCGCAAACCGCTTTGTACCGTGAGAAATGGCAAGGCTTTTTTTGCAGGCCTGAGACAGCTTGGGAACCGTCGACGGCTTTTGGTTGTATTTCTCAAGAAGCTCATGGGGACCCTGCACCTGACTTCGAAGCTGAGAAATCTTTCCGATTGCATTGAAGAGCTGGCCTGTCAAATTGCTGGCGGTCAAAAAGGCATTGACGGGAAAGAATCCGAAAACGATCAAGAAAGCGAGACCGATGAAATTGAGAGTTTGTCCGAGAAGGTTTGACACAAGACTTACGCCCTGGACAAAGATATTTCTTTTTTGATAAATGATTGTATCTGTAAAAAATGATGCGAATTTTTTTATGTAACGAGCGAAATCGATTGGGAATATGAAATAAACGATACTCGTTATTTCCCTGATGACAGTCGGTTATCGTTTGTACAAAGCGTTGGTTCGCATCGGAGAAATCTTCTATCATTTTTTTGGAATAGGGCTCTAATAATACAGAAATGCCCATCATCAGAAGAAAAGAAGCAAGACTGAGCACCACAAGAGCCCAATGCAGAAAAATAATGGAAATCAAAGCGACAATAAAATTTGTCAGTGCTTCGACAATCTGCAGGAAAGGTATAAAATAATTTTTTTCAAGCAGATCCATGTCATTTATGAGAGAAGAAATTTCATAGCCATTCGCCTGGCCGATGATATTGTTTCGCAATATTTTTGGCACATCGGTAATGAGCGTACTTTGATAATACTCTTGCAGACAAATCGCAATGAGCATTACAAGAATACCGCCGAGCATAACGATTAGGGAAAAGAAGACGCTGTCAAGGCTGAGATTGAGCAAGGCTTGAAATACCGGTATGAGTGTAAAATCATACAAAACGGTTACCGCACTTGCCAAAACGGTAAAAAAGATTGCCGGAAAATAATATTTCGATTGTTTCATCATTCGACATCCTTGAGACATGGATTTTGTTGAAATTTCCTCATTGGACAAGAGAACTGAGGACATTGAATTTGCAAAATTATATATCTCAAAAAAATTTCGAATATTTACAGAAAAAAATACATTATATTGCAATAATCTTTATATGTTTCACTATATTTTTGTAGTTATGATCAGCTTTTTTGATAAACTATGGGAAAGATAAATACTTTTCGTGCGAAGATTCCGGAGAAAATCAGCATATGTCGAAGCCGTGCACCGTGGCGTGGAAAAAGCGAGAGCGACGCTTGTGTAGCTTTCATCAGCCGGAAGAATAGAAAAGAGGAAGAAATGGATACAAAATTACAAGATTTTTTTGATCGGGTGGTATCGGTCAAGCTCCCTGAAAATAAGGAATATGTGGATATTATCGATCAAACGCTTTTACCGAATACGGAAAAGCGCATCGCTTTACGGACACGAGAAGAAATCTGGGAAGCGATAAAGAAATTGCGCGTGCGCGGAGCTCCTGCAATAGGAGTATGTGCAGCCTATGGAATGGCTGTATTGGCGAATCAATATGCAGAAAGTGATATGGAGGCTTTCCGCAAGCACTTTCACGAGGATAAAGAATATCTGGCTTCCTCTCGTCCTACGGCGGTCAATCTTTTTTGGGCGCTGAACCGTATGGAAAAAATTGTGGAAGCGAACGGATCGCGTTCGATTCAAGATCTGGTGGAAGCATTGTATGCGGAAGCGGAAGCGATTCGGGAAGAGGATGTGGCGATCAGTCGCAGCATCGGTGAAATCGGTTTTCAGATCATGGAAAAGCTCAAAAAGCCCGGCGTGGAGCTGGGAATCGAGACGCACTGCAATGCCGGGACACTTGCTACGGCAATGTATGGAACTGCAACGGCGCCCATGTATATTGCACTGGAAAAGGGGTGGAAGGGCAGCGATATGCATGTATATTGCGATGAGACGCGGCCTCTTCTGCAGGGCGGACGGTTGACCGCTTTTGAAATGGAAAGCGCCGGTATCCGCACCACGGTGCAGTGTGATAATATGGCATCCATTTTGCAACAAAGCGGAAAGATTGATGTCATTTTTGTCGGTTGTGACCGTGTAGCGCGAAATGGCGATGCTGCCAATAAAATCGGAACCTCAGGTCTTGCCATCATTGCCAGGCATTATGGAATTCCGTTCTATATTTGCGCTCCTACCTCTACCATTGATCCCGGCTCTAAGGATATTCATGATATTCCGATTGAACATCGAGATCCGGAAGAGATTAAAACAATGTGGTATGCGGAGCCCATGGTTCCCGAAGCGGTTGAGGGATTCAATCCGGCCTTTGATGTGACAACGCATGATCTCATTACGGGCATTATTACAGAGAAGGGCCTTTGTACGGGAGATTTTGAGAAGGATTTTCAGCGTCTCGGAATATTTTAGCAGGAGGTGATATGCGAGGTCATCCGCTGTGTGGAAAAATCAAAAAGTCTTCAGGATCGGCAACGAAGGATCCGCAGCCGGGATTCTTCATCTTCTCCTTCTATCCTGAGGGCTTTGATTCCGAAAAAGGGGCATCAGCCCCTTTTTCTTTACATTTTTTTTCACACCTGATATTATGATCTCAGTCGATTTATGATTATATTTTTCTATTGAATATCACTTTTTTTGGAGGAACTCTTGAATCATTTTTCAGGTATGAAGCTGGATGAGTTGAAATCTCTGGCAAAAGAGCACGGCTTGGCTCAGGTATACAAGTATAAGAAGAACGAATTGCTCTCATGGTTCAATGAAAACGTGAAGTCGGAAGACTCCGCGAAGGAACAAAAGAACAAGGCTCCGGCGGACACGCAGGATCCGGCGAACTCTTCGGAGGAAAAGAAGCCGGCTGCAAAAAAAAGAGCGCGCCGCGGCAGATCGCCCAAGAAGCAAAAGGAGCCGGAGGCGGCTTTACAATCGAAGAAGACGCTGCCGTCAGAAGTGCGCGAAGGAGAGCCGAAAGCACACGACGAAGAGCAGGGTTCCGAGGCAACCCATTCCAAGGATGCTGCGGAAAAGCCCAGGGCGAAGCGCAGCAGAGCCAAAGGATCACGAAGTAAGAAAAAAGAAGCTCAGAAATCGCAGGAGGTGCGGGAACCGGAAGAAAATCCACTTCTGGTGGACAAAAGCCCGGAAAATGCGATTTTGGAAAATCCGCTCGAGATTCCGGAAGATGTGCGACCGGATGCCAATGAGGAAGATTCCGAGACTTTTCCCGAAAGAAGCGTTTCGGAAGGAGCTGAAGAGTTTTCGAATCAGGAGCATCAGGCGAATCCGGAAACTGCATCCGATGAAGAAGCGCATTCTCGTGAACACAGGAATTTGCCCTCGCGCTCCGGAGTTCTGGAGGTAATGACAGAGGGATATGGATTTCTGCATTGTGATAATGAGGATGGCAGCCGTACTGACTTTTATATGCCGGCACAGCAGATCAAGCGATTTTCCCTTCGAAGCGGTGATATCGTCGAAGGAATTGTCGGAGACACACGCGAAAGAGATCGCTATGCGCCGATCATTTACTTGAATTTGATTAACGGAATCGCGCCTACGGATTTTCGGCGCAGAGATGATTTTGATGATTTAACGCCGATCTATCCAAATGAAAGAATTCGTCTCGAACGCGGAAAAGATGACATTTCCAATCGTATTGTAGATCTTGTGGCCCCCATTGGCCGTGGACAGCGCGGACTGATTGTCAGTCCTCCCAAGGCAGGAAAAACCACGCTTCTGAAGTCGATTGCTCATGCCATTGAGGCGCGTTATCCTGAAATTTATCTTTTCGTGCTGCTCATTGACGAGCGTCCGGAGGAGGTCACCGACTTTGTGCAGAGTGTGAACCGTACACGAAAAGAGGAGGATCCGATTCGTACGGAGGTGGTATCCTCCACCTTTGACAAGCAGGCGCAGAACCATACCCGTACGGCGGAGGAGCTGTTGGACCGCGCAAAAAGACTTGTGGAAAGCGGACAGGATGTTGTGATTTTGCTGGATTCATTAACTCGTCTTTCTCGTGCCTATAACATCACCACGACTCCGTCAGGCCGCACACTTTCCGGAGGCATGGATCCTGTAGCCCTGTATCCGCCAAAGCGCTTTTTTGGGGCCGCACGCAATATCAGCGGGGCAGGAAGCTTGACAGTGCTGGCTACTTGCCTGCGGGACACCGGCTCGCGTATGGATGATATGATTTATGAGGAATTCAAGGGTACGGGCAATATGGAGGTTCACCTGAGCCGAAATCTGTCGGAGCTTCGTATTTTCCCTGCCATTGATATTTTTGCTTCCGGAACGCGCCGCGATGATCTTCTTTTGGATGAGGAGGAAAGAGGTGCTCTCTTTGAGGTCAGACGTCAAGGGCGCACCGAGAACGAGCCGGAAATGATGGCGCAGTTTGTACGCTTGATTCGCAACACCGATTCCAATAAAGAATTTTGTGATTTGGTCCTGAAAAACAAGAAAATGCTTCCCAATGATTCCGCTTCCCATGGTAGAATAGGATATCACCAAAATACACAGGACACGCGCAGTATTACGCGTAGTGTGCATTACCATAAAGCGGATACGGGAAGGAGTCATTCATGAAAAAAAGATTCTCTGCAGTGCTGACCGTGAGTGCGATGCTGCTGCTTCTCGTGGCATGTGGAGGAAAAAAATCATATCATCCCGGCACCTATGAGGGGAAGGGACAGGGATATTCACCGGACACGCCCATTCGGCTTTCCGTTTCCATCGATGAAGATGGCGCCATTCATGAGATTCGTATTCTGGAACAGGATGAAACGGATTTGATCGGCGGAAAAGCGCTGGATGAATTGGTAAAAAATGCAGTCAAGGAAAATAGCGCCGACATTGATTCCGTGACACATGCGACGAGAACATCGGAAGGCTTTCGTCAGGCGTTGTCTGCGGCGTTGGAGCAGGCAAAAAAGGGATCGGGCGATTCGACGTCGAAGTGATGAAAAGACGCTGTTTTCGGGGGATTTCCCTTCCGAAGGGATCCGATGTAATGTAGTAAGACATATGTGACACTTTCAAAAAAATAAAAGAGGTGCTCTGATACAATGTGTTAAACCAAAACTCGTTGCATCGAAAGGAGCCCCTCTTGAGTAAGATTATAACTGAAGAAATGAGATATCGTCAAA
>JALFST010000042.1 GCA_022779285.1 Peptoniphilaceae bacterium | reverse complement strand
GGCGACAACACGATATTCTTCCGTGTCATTTTGAGTGATCGGAGGAAAATCCGGTGTATTCTCTTCGGAGCTGTTCCGTTCAGGCTCGAAAACAGGTGAAGCCATGGATTGAAGGCGACTCCCGTCAACATCATATAAATCAACCAAAACCGCCAAGTCAGACTGGGGAACACGAAGAAGTTTCTTTTCTTCATCGCTCAAAAACTCGGAATCTGCGTTCAGGGTAAATTCCTCCATATTCGCCAGCCGACCTGCTGAGATTTTCAGTGGTATGCGTTTATTGACAGGGATAGCAGGTTTCGGATTTGCCCTGTTCTGGACTAAGTGAAATTCCAAGGAGAGGCCTTTTTGATTTTCCGCAAAGAATATACGATCCTCAAAACTCATTTGAATATGAAGCTTAAGTCCTTCTCCCTTCAATTCTTTCTCAGTGATCAGGGATGTTATATATTGAACCGGAAGAAGATATCCGGTTCCGACAAAATCTGCTGACACTTCCGGCTGATCAACATCTGATTGCTTATTCTCCTTATCGGAACATCCCACGAGGAAAAAACATGTGGCAGCCAATAAGAAAAAAAGTAAAATGCTCTTCCAATAATTTTGAACTGAGTAAAATTCTGACATATGTCACCTTCTTTGGGTATTGATTTTCCGTTCCGATTTCTTATATTTATAATAAACATTTTCCGGGAATGAGACAACATCGATCACAAAAAGGCCGGCGTCCTATTCGCCGGCCTTTTTGCAGATCTTCAATTTCTTCTGATTTGTTTTTCAGTTTCCGCGAAAGTACCTGACTGCCGCATCAAAAAGATGGATATCATACCGGCCAGGTACATTGCGATATAGATTTTTTCCGATGCGCTCACTATGTCCCATTTTCCCTAAAATGCGGCCATCCGGTGAGGTGATTCCTTCGATCGCGTACGTCGAGCCGTTGGGATTGAATTGGATTGCGTTAGAGGCATTGCCCTGCAAATCCACATATTGCGTTGCAATTTGTCCCTGCTCTATAAGCCTTCGAATTTGGAGATCATCGGCAATCAAGCGTCCCTCTCCATGAGAAATCGGTACGGAGTAGATCTCACCCGGCTGCGTTTGCGACAACCAAGGAGAAAGCGTGGACACAATACGTGTCCGTACAATTTTCGACTGATGGCGTCCGATTGTGTTAAAAGTCAGGGTTGGAGAGTCTTCCGCAGGCTCGGTAATATGACCGTAGGGCAAAAGTCCCAGCTTGATCAATGCCTGAAAACCGTTACAAATACCGAGCATCAATCCTTCACGATGATCCATCAGATCCTCCACGGCCTCCCGTACAGGAGCACTCTGGAAAAATGCCGTGATGAATTTACCGCTGCCATCCGGCTCGTCCCCGCCGGAAAATCCTCCCGGTATGAATACCATTTGTGCACCGTGCATGGCTTCGGCAAAGGCCTCGACACTTCGCTGAATGGAAGACGCACTTTGATTGTTAATCACAAAAATTTCGGCTTTCGCTCCCGCTTCTGTAACCGCCCTGGCCGACTCATATTCACAATTGGTTCCCGGAGAGACCGGAATCAAAGCCTTTGGTGCGGCAATCCCGTTTGATGCCGCGAAAAGCTGTCCTTTGTATGGAGCAATGACTGCCGGATCGGTCTCCTCGGTATTGGGATGATTCGGAAAAATGCCTTCCAACACCGCCTCTGTGCGATCCAGCAGCTCTCCAATTGCGATTTTCTCTTCACCTCGCACGATATCAGGATTTGCAATCACCGTGCCGAGCGAGAGAATTTCAAAAAGCGGATTGTCATTTTGTAAATTTTGTTTTGTTTCCACAATAAAGCTGCCATAGCAATCTCGGAATAAATCGCTCTCGTCAATATCCGAATTCAAGACTGCTCCCAACTGATTGCCGAAACTCATTTTCATGACGGCTTCCCCGATGCCTCCCATACCCGGAGTATAGGCAGAAACAACCTGCCGGTCCCGGATCCACTGATGGATCGCAGCATAGATTGCTCGTAAGGACTGCGCTTTCGGCAACTGATTTTCTACCTTCGGTCGAATCCAATAAAGCAAATTTCCTGCCTTTTTCAACTCCGGAGAGCAAACCGTACCCGCCGTTCCCGTCGTCACCGCAAAAGAAACGAGCGTCGGAGGTACATGACGGTCCTCAAAGCTTCCGCTCATAGAATCCTTTCCGCCGATCGCTCCGATCTCAAGATCCAGCTGAGCATCCAATGCGCCCAAAAGAGCGGCAAGAGGTTTGCCCCAGCGCTTCGGATCCTTTTCCAGTCTTTCAAAATATTCCTGAAAGCTGAGATAAACGTCCGTAAAAGATGCTCCTGTCGAGATGAGCTTACTCACGGACTCAACTACGGCAAGATACGCTCCATGATAGGGACTTTGCTCCATAATTTTCGGATTATACCCCCATGCCATAAAGGAGCAGCTGTCGGTATGACCCTTTTCCAACGGAATTTGATGCACCATTGCCTGAATCGGTGTCCGCTGCATTCTCCCTCCAAAAGGCATCAGTATGCTTCCCGCTCCCACTGTGGAATCAAAGCGCTCGGAAAGGCCTCTCTTGGAGCAGGTATTGAGATCCTCCGCCACTTTTCGCATTCCTTCCGAAAAATTTTTGGCAAATGGCTGAGATTTCCATTTGGGCGATTCCACGTCCACATCCACATGTTTGGAAGCGCCGTTGCTGTCCAGAAATTCCCGGCTGATATCCACAATCACCTGCCCTTGCCAATGCATAACAAGCCGCGGCTTCTCCGTAACCGTCGCAACAAGCGTTGCCTCAACGTTTTCAGCATTCGCATATCGGATCATGGTCTCGACCTGATCCCTGTCAATCACAATGGCCATGCGCTCTTGAGATTCGCTGATGGCAAGCTCGGTCCCATCCAGGCCCTCGTATTTTTTAGGAACGGCATCCAATTGGATATCCAGACCCGGTGCCAGCTCGCCGATCGCTACCGATATACCGCCTGCTCCGAAATCGTTACAGCGCTTAATCATACGACACACCTCCGGATTGCGGAAAAGTCGTTGAAGCTTACGCTCTTCGGGCGCATTTCCCTTTTGTACCTCCGCTCCGCAAAGCTCCAACGATTGTAAGGTATGCGATTTTGAGGATCCCGTTGCTCCGCCGCATCCGTCACGCCCTGTGCGGCCTCCCAGGAGTATGACGGCGTCCCCCGGCGCAGGTTTTGCTCTTCGCACATTTTTTTCCGGAGCCGCTGCGATTACCGCTCCGATTTCCATGCGTTTCGCTTCATAGCCCTCATGATAAATTTCATCGACAATGCCGGTTGCCAGACCGATCTGATTGCCATATGAGGAATATCCGGCAGCCGCTGTTGTAACAATTTTCTTTTGAGGCAGCTTTCCGGGGAGGGTCTCCGCCAAAGGCTTCCTGGGATCTGCGGCTCCCGTCACTCGCATTGCTGCATAAACATAGGATCTTCCCGACAACGGATCGCGAATGGCGCCTCCGATACAAGTAGCGGCTCCGCCGAATGGTTCAATCTCTGTCGGATGATTGTGCGTTTCATTTTTGAATAACAACAGCCACGGTTCGCTGACACCATCGACATCCACATTGATTTTTACGGTGCATGCATTAATTTCTTCCGACTCGTCAAGCTTGTCCAATTTGCCTTGTTTTTTGAGATAACGCGCTGCAATGGTTGCCACATCCATCAGACAGATCGGCTTCCTGCGTCCGAGCTGCTTGCGGACAGACAGGTATCTTTCAAATGCCATCTGCAGAGTCTCTTCCTCAAATCGAACCGAATCCAGCTCCGTTTGAAACGTGGTATGTCTGCAATGATCCGACCAGTACGTATCAATCACACGCATCTCCGTCAACGTCGGATTCCTGTTTTCCGATTGGAAATAGGATTGGCAGAAGCGCAAATCGTCCAAATCCATCGCGAAAGCATATTCCTTTAACAGTTTCCTCAGATCCTCTTCGCCGGCATCCATCAGCCCCTCCACAGTGGCAACGGCATCCGGATGCTGCGAGGACCAGGAAAGAGTCTGCGGAAGCTCCCACGAGGCTTCCCGTGCTTCCACCGGGTTGATCACAAAATGCTTTACAGCGTCCAGGGACTTCTCGGATAGCTCTCCATAAAGAGCATATACCTTCGCACTGCGTACAAGAGGACGCTCTCCCTGTGAGAGAATCTGTATGCACTGTGCGGCGGAATCCGCTCTTTGATCGAATTGCCCCGGCAAGGCCTCTACGACAAATGCCTGTGCGCCTGCGATATCCGGTTTTTCATACACCAAATCCACCTGAGGCTCTGAAAGCACGGTTTTTACCGCATGCTGAAACATCTCCTCCGACAAGCCCTCTGCGTCATAGCGGTTGATGACTCGAACGCTCTCCAATGCATCAAAGCCCGGCATCTGCTTAAGCTCATGAAAAAGCTGTCTCGCTTCCTCCGCAAATTCCGGCTTTTTTTCAACATAGGTTCGGAATATCATCGCTCCTCCTTTTGCGCCTGCAATGCACAACGTCCGATATCGCTACGATAATATTTATTTGCGAAATGAACGTCCCAGACCGCCTGATATGCTTTATGAATCGCAGAATCCAGGCTTTTTCCTAAAGCCGTCACACCCAGTACGCGTCCTCCCGATGTTACAAGATGTCCATCTTGGGAAGCGGCTCCCGCCACAAAATAAGAAATTCCTTCTCTTGGATTCCAAGAAAGCGGAAAGCCTTTTTCGTACGATTTCGGATAACCATCCGAGGCTAAAACAACACAGCATGCCGCCTCATCCCGAAAGCGGATAACAAGCTCGGATAATCGTTCCTCGGTAACGGCCTGAAATACGGATAAAAGATCATTTTCCAGCAAGGGCAGCACCACTTGCGTTTCCGGATCTCCGAAACGGCAATTATACTCGATCACCTTCGGACCCTTTTTGGTAAGCATCAATCCAAAATAAAGACATCCTCGGAAAGGGCGGCCCTCTGCCTGCATTGCCTTCATCGTAGGAATGAAAATCTCATCCATACATTTTTGGGCAACGGAAGCGGTGTAATACGGATTCGGAGCAACGGCGCCCATTCCTCCCGTATTCAGCCCGGTATCGCCATCTCTTGCTCTTTTATGATCCATGGAAGAAATCATCGGCACCAGAGTTTTTCCATCGGTAAAAGCTAAAACGGAAACCTCCGGTCCCTCTAAAAATTCCTCGATTAAAATACGATCTCCGCTCGCTCCGAACACATGCTCCTTCATCATAGAACAAATGGCATTCCGTGCTTCCGCACGCGTCTGCGCAATCACGACACCCTTTCCGAGCGCAAGCCCGTCAGCTTTAATGACAGTAGGCACGGGCGCTGTTTCCATATAGGCAAGCGCCTCCTCCGGCTCATCAAAAAAAGCATAGGCAGCCGTCGGAATGCGGTACTTCTTCATCAGCTCCTTGGCAAAAATCTTGCTTCCCTCCAGAATGGCAGCGCGAGCATTCGGACCAAAACATGGAATGCCCTCCGCCTCGAAGGCATCTACGGCACCTAAAACCAGCGGATCATCCGGCGTCACAACGACATAATCAATTTTTTCATTCCTTGCAAACTGCACCATGCCTTGAATATCTGTAGCATTCGTGCCCACACATATGGCGTCACGAGCAATGCCGCCATTGCCCGGCCATGCATAAAGTATCGGTTTTTTTGCACTTTTCTTGAGCCCCTGAATAATGGCATGTTCTCTGCCGCCGCCCCCGATGACTAATATTTTCATGCTTCCTCCTTAATGGTGGAAAAGGCGGAGTCCCGTAAAGGCCATCACCATGCCATATTCGTCACAAGCGCGAATCACATCCTGATCACGAATCGAACCGCCCGGCTGCGCCACATATTTGACGCCGCTTCTGTGCGCTCTCTCGATATTGTCGCTGAATGGGAAAAAAGCATCAGATCCGAGGCTGACATGATCTCGGGACGCTAAATACCTCTTCTTCTCTTCCTCTGTAAAAGGCGCCGGACATTTCGTGAAGTATTTCTGCCATATGCCTTCTGCACATACATCCTCCTCATTTTGATTGATATAGCCGTCAATCACATTATCACGCACGGGACGAGGCAAATCCTCACGGAAGGGCAGGCTTAATACCTTCTCATGCTGGCGCAAAAACCAGGTATCCGCCTTAGTTCCGGCCAAACGCGTACAGTGAATGCGCGATTGCTGTCCCGCTCCTACCCCGATTGCCTGACCGTCATAGGCATAGCATACCGAATTCGACTGCGTATATTTCAGCGTGATGAGAGCAATCACAAGGTCCTCCGCCGCTTCATCGGGAAGCTCCTTGATTCGCGTTACACAATTGGAGAGGAGCTTTCGATCGATTTTTACAAAATTGTGTCCCTGCTCAAATTCCACACCGAAAACCTGTTTTGTCTCAACGGCTTCCGGAACATAGTCCGGATCGATTTCCACGATATTATAATTTTCGTTTCGCTTCGTCTTGAGGATTTCCAAGGCTTCCGGCTCATATCCGGGAGCAATGATTCCATCTGAAACCTCACGGCGAATCAGACGTGCCGTCGTCACATCGCACACATCCGAAAGCGCCGCCCAATCTCCAAACGAGCTCAGTCTGTCGGTTCCTCTGGCTCTTGCATAAGCACAGGCAAGAGGCGATTCCTCCAGACCTTCCAATCCATCGACAAAGCACGCTTTTTTCAGCGCCTCGGAAAGCGGACGACCGATGGCTGCGGAGGTCGGACTCACATGCTTAAAGGAGCTTGCTGCCGGCATCCCCAGCGCCGCTTTTAATTCTTTGACCAATTGCCAGGAATTGAGTGCATCTAAAAAATTGATATATCCCGGTTTTCCATTCAACACCCTCAGAGGAAGCTCTCCGTTTTTCATGTAAATACGAGCCGGCTTCTGATTGGGATTGCAACCGTATTTGAGTTCAAATTCGCGCATGATGAATCCTTTCTATGCATTTTTGTTAATCAAACGAAAGCTGCGCTCTCCGGAAAGGTCAATCCTTTCCGTGTAGAGTGAAATGCGATTCGACGCATCCAGCGCAGACCAGATTTCCTTGGTAAAGGCTTCTAAATCGGCGGGCATCGCAACGCGTTCCGGCTCTCCCTCAAAGCTTGGCAAGGGATTGCCGTCACATACGTAGGTGTGAATAAAATGTCCTACGCCCGGTAAAGCAGGATAAGAAAAGTGCATACGCGTACAAGCGCTGCCCTCAGCATCGGCACTTTTGAGAATACTCATTTCATAGGCAAAATCCTTCTCCCGAAGGCTGAGCATCGCGCTGATTCTCGGTGTGAAATTCGGCGCATCCGGCTCAAAGCAGCGGGTCTCAAGAGCTTCCGCAAAACCTTTTCCCTGACAAAGACTCTCATAGATGGTGTCGGTCTGATCGCCGTTGGTGACGATGATGTGATTTTGAAATCTGCGAATCGCCGCATAGATAATGAGACCGGGATTCTCCACCTTTTCGGAATCATAGGGCTCCGTAAAGAGCTCACCCTGCTTTTCCACAAAAATGCGATTTCGGCTGTTGGCACTGCGCCCCATAATAAAATATGCGATCAATGCCGCGCCGTCCCTTGCTTTTCCAACCACAATACCGCGACCTGCATAAGAATTTCCTTTCAGCAAATCATGCATTGTGTGCAATTCATATCCCATAATTATCCTTTCCGCGCATTGAGCGCCTGACACACCATCTCGGTTGCCTGAGGTAAAATTTTCCATTCCGCTTCCCGCATCACTCGCTTTTGAAGCGTTTCCGGCGTATCCTTTTCCTCCACTCGAACCGCCTCCTGAAGAATGATCCTGCCTCCATCCGGAATTTCATTTACATAATGCACGGTTGCTCCCGTGATCTTTACGCCATATTGCAAAGCTGCTTCGTGCACATGCAGACCATAAAAGCCCTTTCCGCAAAATGAAGGGATCAGCGATGGATGAATATTGATCATACGATCCCTGAATTTCGAGGTGAGTGTTTCTTTTAAGATTGCCATAAAACCGGCAAGAACAATCAATTCAATGGAGTGCTTTTCCATTTGCTGCAAAATCCGTTCTTCAAAGTCACTGCCCCGTTCTACTACAACAGTCGGAACACCTGCTGCCGCCGCTCTTTTGAGCGCATAGGCATCTCTTCGGTTCGAGAGTACCAATACGATCTCACCGCTGGGAAGCTTTCCCGCATGCTGTGCATCAAGCAGTGCCTGCAAATTGGTTCCTCCTCCGGAAACAAAGACTGCAATGCGGATTTTTTTCATTCCATCACCAGCTTTTCAGGGCCTGAGACAATCCTTCCGACACAATAAGCCTCTTCCCCTTCCTGTCGAAGAATGTGAACGGCCTTTTCCCGATCTTCTTCGGGCACAACCAGCATCATCCCTACGCCCATATTAAAGGTGTTGAACATATCATGTTCATTGATATTTCCCGCTTTGGCAATCCGTTCAAAGATCGGCAAGATACGCACCTGATCACGATAGATTCTCGCACAAAGTCCATCCGGGATCATGCGTGGGATATTTTCGTAAAACCCACCTCCTGTAATATGGGAAATCCCATGAACACGGACTCTCTCCAGCAGCTTGAGAACCGGCTTCACATAAATCTTTGTCGGCGTCAGCAGCGCTTCCCCGAGCGACTTGCCGCCAAGAGCCTCTTCCTTTTGTGTGATGTCCGAATTTTCAATATCAAAAACCTTGCGCACCAGGGAAAATCCATTGGAATGAACGCCTGAGGAGGGCAGCGCAATCAAAGCATCGCCGGCCTGCATGGTCTTGCTGTCGATCATGCGGCTCCTGTCCACAACTCCGGTGCTGTATCCCGCAAGATCGTATTCATCCTCTGGATAAAAGCCGGGCATCTCCGCAGTCTCACCGCCGATGAGCGCCACGCCCGCCTGTACGCATCCCTCACTGACTCCCGAAACAATGGCTTCGATTCGCTCCGGAACATTTTTTCCGCATGCGATATAATCCAAAAAGAAGAGAGGTCTTGCACCCGTACAAATAATGTCATTGACACACATGGCAACGCAGTCAATGCCGACGGTATTATGCCGGTTCAAAAGGAATGCCAGCTTCAGCTTTGTCCCTACACCATCCGTGCCGCTTACCAAAACGGGACGCGTAATTCCATTTAAATCGAGCTCGAAGAGCCCTCCAAATCCACCGATGTCTGAACAGACACCGGGTATCATCGTGCGCGCGATATGTTTTTTCATAAGCTCCACAGCCCGGTAGCCTGCGGTAATGTCTACTCCCGCAGCGGCATAGCTGTCGGATCTCGATTCACTCATTTCGGCTCCTTTCCGGTCCAGCAATAGGTGCACAGCTTACAAGGATCAAGCCCGATGGCGTGTACGATGCCTTCCACAGACTGAAACTCCAGCGATGCAAAATGCAGTTTTTCCGCGATGATTCTACGCAAATTTATCCCGCGTTCCGTTTTTCCGTCGCTGTACTCTTCTAAATGAGAGAAGCCCTCTTCGCCCTCCAATTCTAAAATCATGCGCCTCGCAATCAGATCCATATCGCTTGTCTGCCTGGAAAAGTTGAGGTATTTACAGCCATAAAGGATCACCGGACATGCAGAGCGCATATGCACCGATTTTGCTCCGTTTTCATACAGAAAATCCACCGTTTCACGAAGCTGCGTTCCCCGTACAATAGAGTCATCCACAAAGAGCAGATTTTTATCCCGAATCAGCTCATGTACCGGAATCTGCTTCATCTTTGCTATTTTATTGCGCTCGATCTGTTTTTCGGGAGTAAAGCTTCTTGACCATGTCGGTGTATATTTGATGAAGGCGCGTGCAAAGGGGAATCCGCTGCGATTGGCATATCCGATCGCATGCGGCGTTCCTGAATCGGGAACGCCGCCTACATAGTCGATCTCTCTGTGAAATCCGTTTTCCTGATCCGCTTGCGCCAGGCTTTCCCCATTGCGATAACGCATCATTTCCACATTGATCCCTTCATACGTTGAGGTCGGATAGCCGTAATATGTCCATAAGAAAGAACAAATCTGCATTTTCTCTTGTGGTGCCAGAAGCTGTGTGATTCCATCCTGCGCAATCTCTACGATCTCTCCCGGGCCTAATTCCTTTTCCAGGGAAAATCCGAGCTTCTCATGAGCAAAGGACTCAAAGGATACGCTATAGCCATCTTCGGAGCGCCCTATCAGAACCGGAATTCTTCCGAGAAGATCTCTTGCGGCAATCAGATGTCCCTGATCTGTCAGAATCAGAATCGAAGCGGTACCCTCGATGGATTTCTGAGCAAAGTGTATGCCATCGGCAAAGCTGTTCTTTTGATCGATGAGTGCCGCGATGAGCTCCGTCGTGTTGATTTTTCCGCCATTCATCGCATCAAAGTGCCCTCTGCTCGTAGAAAAATATTCCTCCATGAGCCTGTCGGCGTTGTGTACCACCCCGATGGCACAGATTGCATAAACCCCTAATTTTGAGCGTATTAGCAAGGGCTGTGCGGCTGAATCGCTGATGCAGCCCATCGCAGAGGTTCCTCGCATCTCATTCAATACATGCTCAAATTTTGTACGGAACGGTGCATGTTTTATATTATGAATTTCCCGTTGTAACCCCCACTCCGGATCATAAGCCGCCATGCCCGCACGACGCGTCCCCAGATGGGAATGATAGTCGACGCCGAAAAAAACGTCATACAAGCAGTCCCGACTCGAGACAATGCCGAAATATCCGCCCATTTTCTACTCCTATTCAGCGAAAAAAAGACGCGATAGCGTCATAGGCTCCACATATTCTCCATTCTTGTAAACACGCATATTGCCGGATGCAATCTCATCGATGAGCATGACCTCGCCGTCGGCATCATAACCGAATTCAAATTTGATGTCATACAGGACCAAATCCTTCTTTGCCAGCTCATCGGCTACGATTTTCGTAATCTTTTGTGTCATAGACTTTATATTGTCATACTGCTCAGCTGTCATGATGCCGAGGTCAACCAAGGCATCCTTGATGATCAGAGGATCTCCCTTTTCGTCATTTTTCAGCGTCATCTCGACATAAGCGGGAAGCTCCGCTCCTTCTTCCACATAATCGCTGTAGCGACGATAGAAGCTTCCAACCGCTCTGTAACGGCAAATGACCTCCAGTCCCTTACCGAATACCTTGGCCGGAAGAACCTCCATAGAAGTATTTTCCAGATCCGCGGATACATAGTGAGTACGAATACCCGCCTCATTGATCTTTTCGAAGAAAAATTTCGTCATTCGCAAATTGATATTGCCGACACCCTCAATCTGCAAAGCGACTTCATTCGCGCCCGGATCAAAGACACCATCCTTGCCCGTCACATCATCCTTGAAGAGCAGCTGATAGTTTCCGTTTTCAAGCTCATAAACATTCTTTGTTTTTCCGGTATAAATCTTTTTGGCCATTGTTTTCTCCTCCTGGTATTTTACAAACGCTCTTCGATTCCTCTGTCCTTTTCCAACACTTTTTCTGCGTCCGCCTGACGCTTGGCATCAAGCTTTTCGGCTAATTCTTCATCTGTTACAGCAAGAATTTGCGCAGAAAGTAAAGCGGCATTGACGCCTCCATCCACTGCTACTGTCGCCACCGGAATGCCGGGGGGCATCTGAACAGTTGAGAGAAGGGCATCAATGCCGCTTAGTGTGTTGGATTTACAGGGAATCCCTATGATTGGAAGGGTGGTGTTCGCCGCCAGAGCACCCGCAAGATGGGCCGCCATTCCGGCTGCCGCAATAATGACACCGATTCCGTTTTGCCTGGCCTTTCGCGCAAATTCCGCTGCCGGTATCGGAGTACGGTGTGCAGAATACACGTGGACCTCAAACGGAATTTGCAGAGCTCGGAGCGTATCCGTAGCCCTTTGGATGATCGGAAGGTCGCTGTCGCTTCCCATGACGATCCCGACTTTTTTCATGTGAACCTCCTATTGGGTTTTTGAATGCAATGCATCCTTTGAGAAAAGTCCGCTCACTCCCTTAGCGGGAATCCTTTATAAAAATAAAAAACCAGCCAATCCGTAAAGATTGACGGTAATTATTTTTACATGTAAAGATTAGCAAAGAGGAAATACGTTGTCAAACCCGAAACAAAAAAATCCGCCTTTTTTTCGGCGGATTTCTCTATGAATTTTGTATTTCCGTTTTCAGGATCATGGTCTGATTGAACATTTCATCAGAGAGATCCGCATATTCCAGGATAAAGTCCAAATCCTCGATTGCCTTTTCTTTCTTGCCCATCTTTCCTAAAAGAGCAGCGCGATTATAACGCAGGCGAAGATCTGCGGGATGCTTTTCCAGTCCTTCATCTGCCACCTCCCCGGCATGAACAATTTCGCCCTTCTGACTCAGGCTGAACACGAGTGCATTGTAGAGCTCTCCGAAGTCTCCTCCCTTTTGAAGAGAAGCGCTCAGCGCCTCAATGGAAGCATCGTAATTTCCCATGCTTTGGTAAGCTACCCCGAGATAATAATCGACATCATAACGATTCGATTCCGCTTTTGCTTCCATCAAAATCTCGATTGCCGATTCAAAATCTGCGCGCCGCATAGCGTATAATCCGTTTTCAATCGCGGTTTCCGGCGCAATTCTGCGAATGGCTTCGCGAAGCTCGCTCAAAATAGGCTCCTGATCGGTATGGGCCATAGCCCGTTGATAGTATGCAGTCGCCTTGGCATAATTGCCCATGTTTTCATTGAGTTCGCCCAGAGCTTCATTGGCTGCCGGATTCGTATCATCATGGTGCAGCGCATGCTCTAAAATATGGGAAGCCTCCTGTACCGCATCCTCTCCCTGATCGGCAATTCTGTGATATTGCACCAGCAGTCTTGCAAATTGCACCGCCGCAAAGGTATTGTGATCGTTGAGCAAATATGCCGCACGAAAAGCAATCATGGCCTGTGTTGTATGAAAGCGGATTTTCTCTTCTGTTTCCGGATCTTGCGGATGAGCCGTTTCTTCTGAAAGCACCGTTTCCGGCCGGAGCTCCTGCTCCTGCAAATAGCGCTGCACCTGCTGAAGCTCCTCCACACCGAGCTGAGCAGCATATTGATCGGGCTCCCGCAAAGCCTCCCGAAGAATTTTGCAATAGGTATCATGATAAGGAAATTCCGCATCAATTCCTAAAATCCAAACCATCCCTTTCAGAAAAAAACGCAGATCAATGGTTTCCGCAAGCTCGGATTCGATTCCGTTTAAAAAATCCACCATGCGAATCGGAAGAGGAACACCTTCCGTATTCACCGAGCCGATCATGGCATGTCCCGGCTTGAGCTCCAAAAAGGCGACACGATCATTCCAGCTTTTCAAAAGATCTGTGATTTTCAATGCGATGCCCTCCTGCGAAATTCTCTTGACCTCGGTGTGGAATTGAAGAGAATGCTGAAAAGCACTCCTTTCAAATAGAGATAAAACGCCTCTGCGATTCCTAAAATAATATAGTTGGCCCCGGCGCCCGGCCCCAGAAAGCGAAGCAAAAAGGATCCGGTAAAGCGGAATTGCGACACCAGAATCACTGCAACGGCAAAAGGAAGAATCGCAAGATAATTATCGGACCAGAATCCCGTCAGAAAGGAAAAAATATTTTGCGGGTACACATTGCCGAAATAAACCGCCTCGAATGCAGGGGCCGTAAATACATGCCATATCAGTAAAATCAATGCTTTCAGCTCTGACGGCAAGGGCAGCAGGCCAAAAAGAACCTCCACAATCCATAACAGGAAGAAGAGCTGGCTAAGCGGTCCGATATACGAAGTATCCCATTGCTTCAGCTGATCGAGTCTCAGACGATGATAACGCAGCAAGTGCAACATTAAGCCGGCAAAAAAAGAGAAAAAAGCGAGTTGTAAAATCCAGCGCATCAGACTCACGAGAATGGCTCCTGCACCAACAGCGATTACTCCCAAAAGGGGATAAAACAGGAGCTGCAGAACCCCGTAGACCGCTCCGGCCGACAACAGGACGGGAATGCCCGAAGCCGTCTTCTTTAATCGATCAATAAAATCCGAATATACATTTTGAATATCGTGCATATTTCCTCCTCATTTTAATTCGATGTCCGTCGCACCCGTTCCGCCTTCTCTGGCATCGGCAAAGCCGAATTTTGCCACGCGGCGATCCTTTTTGAGACGTTCATGGATTCCCTTTCGCAAGGCTCCCGTTCCCTTGCCGTGGATAATGCGCACCGTATGCAGCCCGGCCAAAACCGCATCGTCCAAATATTTGTCCGCTTCCTGCATCGCTTCATCAAAACGGCGCCCGCGAAGGTCTAATTGTGCAGAAACCTCGAGAGCCTTGCGTGCGCCCGTCTGCATCGATTTTGACGGTCTTTCGTGTGAAAGATGAATTTCCGGCTCCTCATCCACGCGGACAACATCGTTCAGATTGGACTTCACCTTCAGAATCCCCATCTGAATCAAAATCTCTCCATTGGAAAAAGGACCCTCGATGACGGTGCCCACCTGATTCATACTGACGATACGCACGCTTTCCCCGATTTTCAGATTTTCGGGGCCTGCATTTTGCGCATGCTGTTTTTCTACGTGATAACGAGCCCTTGCTTTTTTAGAGCTTTCATTGATTTCCGTAAGCGTGCGATCCAAAGAACGCAGATCCTTTCCTCCGGCTTTTTTCGCCTGACGAATCAGATGCTGCGCCTCCTCCTGCGCCTCGCGAATCAGCCGATCCGCTTCTCCACGAGCTCTGTCCATATCACGCTCGTAGGCTTTCTTGGCACGATCAAGCTCGGCCTGCATGGCAAGCAGCTTTTCCGTGTATTCCTGACGTTGACGGGCAATCCTTTCGCGTTCCTTTTCACTTTCCAATCGGCTCTTTTCAATGTCGGCCAAAACATCCTCAAATTGAATCGACTCCTGATCCAAATATTTTTGTGCATCCTGCAGAACCTCCTCAGAGAGCCCCAACCGTCTGGAAATCTCAAAGGCATTGGATCTTCCCGGCAATCCGATCATCAGACGATATGTCGGAGAAAGCGTCTCCACATTAAATTCGACCGATGCGTTTTGCACCTCCTTTTCGCGAATCGCAAAAAGTTTGAGCTCGGAATAATGCGTAGTCGCGACGGTACGGATGCCATAGGCGGTAAGACGTTCCAGAATTGCCATGGCAATCGCCGCTCCCTCCGTGGGGTCCGTTCCCGATCCGATTTCGTCAAAGAGCAGCAACGAACCTTCATCGGCATTGTTCAGCATTCGCACAATATTGGTCATGGACGCGGAAAATGTGGAAAGGCTCATTTCGATGGATTGCTTATCGCCGATATCCGCATCGATATTTTGAAATACTCCCACCTTGGAGGGACTTCGTGCGGGAATCTGGAGCCCTGCCTGAGCCATGGCCTGCATCAATCCGAGGGTTTTGAGCGTCACGGTTTTTCCGCCCGTATTCGGGCCCGTGATCACCAGAGTATTGAAATCTTTTCCAAGACGAATATCAATCGGCACTACCGTTTTTCCCAGCAGCGGGTGACGGGCTCCATGAAGGTCGATTACGCGATCCTCGGTAAATTCGGGACGCGACGCCTCTATTGCGAGAGCATATTTCGCCTTTGCAAAAGTGAAATCCAGATATTGCAAAAGATCCTGGTTGCCTGAAATTTCCTCGGAATATTCACTGACCTCCATGGATAATTCTGCCAGGATCCGTTGGATCTCCTCTCTTTCGTCCAGCTCTAATTGACGAATTTCATTGTTCAGTTCAACAATGGCCATGGGCTCGATAAATACCGTTGCTCCTGAACCGCTTTGGTCATGCACAATCCCTTTGACCGAGCCTCTATCCTCCGCCTTGACAGGAAGAACATACCGGCCGTCTCGCATGGTAATCAGATTTTCGCGAAGATGCCCCTTTTGAGAGGCTCCCATCATAATGGCATTGAGCCTTGTTTTGATCTGATCCTGCTTTGCCTTGCGAGATCGGCGAATGCCGAAGAGAGTATGAGATGCGGTATCCGCCATTTGATCTTCACTTAAAATGGCATTCGCGATTTCCTCCTCCAGACCCTTTTGGACAAAGAGTGCACGAATTTCATTCACAAAAAGACTTTCTTCCGCCTCATCTGCATACTGATGCAGAGCGCCGGCAACACGAAGACTCTCCGAGATTTCAAGAAGCTGCCCCATAGAGAGCACACCTCCTAGCTCCGCCCGCTTCAAAGCGCTCTTTACTTCGTAAATTCCGAAAAGCGGAGGATTCCCGAGCTTCAGAATGAGACCGACCGCTTCATCCGTCTCCTCCTGTGCTCTTTGTGCTTCCTGAAAAGTCGTAAATGGTAATAAATTTTCTGCTTTATTTTTTCCTAAGGAAGACTCTGCATAATGACTCAGCTGTTGTAAAATCTTATCGTATTCCAGAGTATATAGTACGGACTTATCCATAAGTCCTCCTTCCTCGACTCATTCGATCCCTTGTATCCAATGTCCCATAAAGTGCTTTCTCTTGCTTTGTCCGGATGCATTTGTCATTTTCTTACCCGTGCGAAATGCGATCCAATCCTGAAGAGCCTCGATACATTCCTCACTGCCGTCATCCACAATACGTAGTTTCCCCTTTTTGATGATCCCGGGAAGCGGTGAAAGAAGACGCAAGTCCAGCGTCTCCGGGGTGTAAATCGTAGTGACTCCATGATCACGCACAAAAGGTCTGGCACCGTAGGCATCTCGAAGCATCCACCCGTCTCGAAATGTACAGCTTGCACATTCCGAGGCGTCCACACATCTTTTGATCAGAGAGGCCGGGCAATGCTTTGCCACCATTCCGGGAATCCGTCCATAGACCAGCCATTCCAAGCCTGCATTCCCCGGCAGACCTCTTCGATCCCGAACCGCTGAAATACTCAGCAATTCATTTAGTGTCAGCTCAAGAGAGGGCGCAATGGATAGAATTCGGCTATCCCCTATATTTTCCGCAATCCGGGCAAAAGCGGAGGAATTCATCAGATGAAGTCCCGGTCCCAAGGCAAGGCCCCCATCCCAGCCCTTTCGAAACAGCTGCCAGGCCTCACCCCATTCATTGAGTGTATTTGCATAAACCCCGTCGATGGAATCGGCCTTCAAAATCTTTTCCTGAATCTTTTCCCATGCCGCCTGCTCCTGCAGCACCGGAAGGTACAGCAGAATCACAAGAGACGGACAGGCATGATGCCACGCCTCGGCCTGATCGATCGAGTGCACAAGAATCTGATCGACACCGGCGATAGAAAAGCAGATTTCATCGGGATATCGCCTTGTATCCCACAGAATCGTCAAGTCCCTCTCTTGATTTTGCAGGCGCTCCAGCCGTTTTCCGGAAAGGGGTGAAAACCTCGGCATCGATTGATCCCTTGTCTTTTGCAGCCGCCCGTTCCAATGCGTTCTCATCCACTTTTCCACCGCATCGCGCCTCAAGGCGTTCAGCTCTGAAATGCGCACAAAAACAGGCTCCGGCATATTCACCTTCAGGCCGGAAAGGAAGAAGGGCGTGCCTCCTAATTTTCCGAAAATGCGATTGAGGTCGTCTTCCGAAAGTCCCCTTGTCTTCGCTTTTTCAGGGCATATGCCTCTTACGGTGACGCTGTTGTCTTTCGCCGATAGGGTGAGCGTCATCGGCTTTCCGGGCTCCAATGTGAGAGCCATTTTTGCTCGAAATACCCGATCCTGTGACTGAGACAGCTCTTTTTTGCTTTTTTCCATCGCATCACGTACGCTTTGAGCGAAAATCTGACGAACGGGCGCTCCGGTCGAAAGATCCCGGAAACGGCTCAAATCCATCTCCTCACCTTTATGATATGAGGCCGTTACCGTATAAGGAAAGCTATGCTTTTTCCCCGGAAGGCGCAGCATATCTCCCTTTTGAAGCTCCTCCTGAAGCAAAAGGAGGATTCTGCGTCCCTTCCGCTGAATGTGACCTACACAAAATCCCGTTTCGTCATTTTGGTCATATGCATAACGGATACCGAAGTCATGAAAGAAAAAGCCCTTGGTAAACGGTCGATTGGTCATGAGCTGCAGCTTGCGGGCATCCGTCTCTTTTCCGTCTCTCGCTTCCCGATAAGTGCGTACCGCCTGATACACATATTCCGGCTTTTTCATGCGGCCTTCGATTTTAATTGCATGAATTCCCAAAGACAGATATGTTTTTACCTCCTCCACGGTGGAAAGATCCCGCGGACTCAGATACGTGTTTTCAGCCAAAACTCTTCCATCGGAGGATTCCAGCGTATAGCTTTTTCTGCATGGCTGAGCACACCGGCCGCGATTTCCGCTGCGTCCTCCGGCAAAGGAGCTTAACAGGCATTGTCCTGATACGCAGACGCAGAGTGATCCGTGCGCAAATACTTCAAGCTCCAGATCCGTGTTTTCTGCAATGCGGCCGGTCTCCTCACAGGAAATTTCCCGTCCGAGGACAACGCGGCGAAATCCCATTGCCTCAAGCACCATGGCTCCGGCAAGCGATGTGACACTCATCTGTGTGGAAGCGTGGAGAGGAAGCTCCGGAAATCTTTTACGGCATTCCGCAACAAGGCCCAGATCCTGCACGATAAGCGCATCACATCCCATCTCCTTCAGGCGTGCGATCCGGGCAAGACAGTCCTCCATTTCGTCCTGTTTGATCAATGTATTCACGGTAATATACACACGAACACCTGCAAGATGGGCTTTTCGTATCCGGACTGCCAGATCCTCATCGGAAAAATTCTCTGCATAAGCTCTGGCACCGAAGCGCTTGATACCCAGGTAAACAGCATCGGCGCCGGCCGCCAATGCCGCGTCGAACATTGCGGCATTGCCCACCGGAGCCATGATTTCACATTGCGGCATTTTCATTACATTTCACGCACGTTCGCCCCGATTTTTTTCAGGGCTGCAAGGATCTCCTGCATCTTTTCCTGAATCTGATTCTGCGTGAGCGTTCCTGCCTGAGAAGCCAGCTCCACACGAAGAGTCAGGGATTTAAAGCCCTCAGGAATTTGTTTTCCTCGATATTCATCTACAAACATAAGGTTTGCCGCCAGGGAACTGACGGCATTTTCGATCTCCCTCCAGCTCAGCTCCTCCTTGACCAAAACCGAAAGATCCTGAAGAACATGCGGATAAAGCGGCAGCGGCTCATAATGGTTCGTGCGCGAATCATAGGGACGCAGAAGATCGGTGTTCATCACAAAAATCGCTGCATGCTGATAACGGATTCCGGCTGCATGCCTTGCACGATTGGACAATAATCCCATAGCGCCTACCGTTTGGCCATCCGCAATCATATTAAGCCACGCCTGCGGATCCGCCCATTCCGGCGCATTCTGCTGTGAAAAGGCAAACGCCGGCATCTGGCAGGCCCTTCCCGCATTTTCCAACACCCCCTTGAGCTTATAAAACAGAATGCGCGGATCATTTCCGACAATCGCCCCGACCAATTCGTGATGCTGGATCGGCAACTTTTCTTCAGGATCGGAGGGTGCCATCTCGCCCCGTTGATAAACCTCAGCAGCTTCGAAGATGGAGAATTCCTCAAAATATCTCAGGTTCTTCACGATGGCTTCCAGCATGTTCGGAACATTGCTCATGCGCAATTTTTCCTGATTCGGCGCCGGCGGCTGTCCCAATCGAAGTGCCTCATCTGCGCTCATTCCGGAAGCGTCGATATATTCATCCTTCATCCACGGATAGGAGAAAATTTCCTGAAAGCCGCAGCTGAAAGCGAGATATTCACGGATTCTCCGATCCAGATCCTCTTTCGGCTGATGCACTGCGCCTGTCAATGCCACCTCGGGCGGATTGAGCGAGAAATTTTCATAGCCGATCATGCGGGCCACTTCTTCGAGAATATCATCCTGCATGGAAACATCACCTGTCGAACGCCAAATCGGTACGGAAATATGCAGAAGCGTATCCTCTTCTACGAGATTCGCCGCAATCTCAAAGCCCAGGGGATGGAGAAGCTCGATCACCTCCTGAGCCTTCACCTTCTTTCCCAGACGGCGGTTGAGCCACGCCAGGGAAACGTCGATAACGCGCGCAATTGTCTGCACGGGATAGGCATCTTCCAACGCAACAAGCTCCGTCTCCGGAAAAATCCGCTTCAAAAGATCATACATCTGTGCAAGAGCCATGGCTGCACGCTCAGTATCCAGCTCCTTTTCAAAGCGCGTCGAGGCTTCCGTCCGAACGGCATATTTTTGTGAGGATTTGCGAACACCGGCCGCTTCAAAATTGGCCGCTTCAAAAACAATCTCCGAGGTTTGATCCAGAATGGAATCGTGAGCACCTCCCATAATGCCTGCTAAGCCGATCGCCTTTTCCTCGTCTGCAATGACAAGATCGTCCTTAGAAAGAGTGAGCTCCGATGCATCCAATAACATCAGCTTCTCGCCATCCCTTGCGTGACGAACAACAATCCCCCCTTTGAGATGATCCGCATCATAGGCGTGCGTCGGATTTCCTGTCGTCATCATTACATAATTGGTAATGTCGACCAACGCATTGATCGGACGCACATCCACCTTCATCAATGCGACTTGCAGCCAAAGCGGAGATTTGCGTGCATCCACCCCTGTAAATTTGGCAGCAAGAAAGCGTCTGCAGCGGGCAGCGTCTTCAATTGTTACCGGATAGTGATCAACGCTCGGCAAGTCCACGGTTACAAACTTCTTCAGCGGCACGTGATAAATGGCTGCAAGCTCTCTTGCGATCCCGTAATGCCCCCAAAGATCCGGACGATTCGTAATGGATTTATTTTCAATCTCGATCAGAATGTCATTCAGTCCCAAAGCATCTGCAATAGGCATGCCTGCATATAGATCGATCTCTCCTTCCGAAAGCATGGTGGTCAGATCGATGATCTCATGATCCTCGTGGACGGGAAAGAGCGAAGTCAGGCCGACCTCCGCAGCGCCTGCGATCATTCCATAGGAAGAAACTCCTCGAAGCTCCGCTTCTTCAATCAGAACAGGCTCTCCTTCTCCATGCCATATCGCATACGAGCCGGGAAGCGTACATACAACCCAATGCCCCTCTTCCAGATTGACGCCGCCGCAGACAATCTGTACCGGTGCATCCATGCCCACATCCACTTGGCAGACGCGCAGACGATCTGCGGCAGGATGTGGCTGAACCGACAGGATTTTTCCGGCAACGATGTGATTGTATTTTTGAGAGAGATCTACGGTATCCTCCACCTCAACCGTGCGCATTGTAAGATCATAGCTGAGCTTCTGCATGGTAAGTGATTCCGGCAGATCCACATATTTTTTTAACCAGTTCAACGATAATTTCATGGCTGCCTCCTATCGGAATTGCTTCAGAAAACGCAAATCTTGACTATAGAACAAGCGGACATCCTCGACCGCATATCGCATCATGACTAAGCGGTCAAGACCGATATTGATATAAAAGCCGGACCATATGGAAGGATCCAGACCTGCAGCGCGCAGTACATTCGGATGCGGCGATCCGCCGGGCATCACCTCCAGCCAGCCCACCTGCTGGCAGGTACGGCATCCCCTGCCATGGCAAACCTGACATTCCATGTCGATTTCAAAGCCCGGTTCGACAAACGGGAAAAAGCCCGCACGCATTCTTGTGCGTACAGGATGACCAAAAACCTTCTCTAAAATCGTATCGATCAGAAGCTGCCCGGAAGCAAAGGAAAAATCCTTATCCACGATCAGCGCCTCATATTGTGTAAAAGTTCGCTCATGCTTCGCATCCGTGGTTTCATTTCGATAAACCCTTCCCGGATAAACAAAACGAGCCGGTGCCCCGTGCCTTTGAAGATAACGAACCGAAGCTCCCGTCAAATGCGGACGCAGTGCCAGCCGCTCTGCTCCGTGCTTTTCTTCCGTTCCTGCCAGCCAATACGTATCCATCGTTTCTCTCGCAGGATGATTCGGAGGAAAATTCAGATTGTCAAAAGCATATTTTTCACTTGTAATATCATCCTCGGAAAAAATTTCAAAGCCTAAGGAGCGGAACGCATCATTGAGGTCATACATCATTTGCGTAATCGGATGGAGGGCCCCGCGTTCTACAGGCATGCCCGGTCTTGTCAAATCAAGAGTGCCCTGAATCACAGGGGATTCATTGATGATCGCATCCTGTCTTGTGTGAATTGCATCATGAAGCGCCTGTTTTACAGCATTTGCTTTTTGTCCGACCTCTTTTTTCATTTCCGGAGCGAGCGATTTAAGATTCTTCAAGATCTCAGTCACACGACCTTTTTTTCCTAAATACTCTACACGAAGTGCATCAAGCTCCTCGTTCGATGCTGCCTTTTCAATCCTTTTTTGCGCTTCTTCAAAAAGCTCATTTAACTGCGCAATCATTTTTCTTCCTTTCTCTGTTGATCATCCTTGACTTGAAAGATGTTGAAATGCCATTAAAATGGAAGCCGAAACGGCGGCATTGAGCGATTCCGCCTTGCCCTCCATAGGAATCATGAGATATCTGTCGATGTACTTGCGAAGCTCAGGAGAAATGCCTCTTCCTTCATTTCCTATAATCAAGACATGCTGCGGCGGCCACGAAAAGCTTGAAATGGACTCTCCGGTCATATCTGCTCCGATCCAGAGGAAAGGGCGGTTCGATTTCCATGGCAAAAGCTCGTTTGAATGCATTTCATAGTAGGTCAGGCGAAACGCCGATCCCATCGAGGCTCGCAATGTCTTGGGATTCGATGTATCAGCGCATTCCAGCAAGAGTATCTGTCGATAACCGAAAGCCTCCGCGCTTCGCAGGATCGCCCCTAAATTTCCGGGATCCTGAATGTGATCCAAAAGCAGATAATTTCCGTTTTTCTCATGAACCGGGTTCTCCTTGGTCCCATTGCTTTTCCGAAGGCTCTCGACACGAATTCCCGGCCGTCCTCGCACCACGGCCAAAATGCCGTCCGGCGCTTCCATGGAGCTCAATTCCATAAAAAGCTTCTCCGGCAAAAAAATTTTCTCCGGACTTCGGCGCTCCCATGCTTGCCTCGCATCGTGCGATTCCGAAGGCTGCAGAAGAAATCGCCTGTAATTTCTCTCCATTTCCAGAAAAGCATCCGCTCTTCCTTCTAAAAGCAAAATGGCCTCGACTTCGGCACCGGATTCTAAAAGATCGGAAACCAGCTTTCTGCTCTCCACAAGATATGCATTTTCTTTTTTTCGACCTCGCGTCGTCTTCAATTTTTTCCAACGACGAAAACGAGAGTTTTCCGATGAGCTGATCATACATCCTCACTTTAGAAAAAAAGGCACACAAGCCGAGACTTGAGTGCCCATTGCGTTACTTTCCCGCAATCTCGATCAGATTTTTGAAGTCCTCCGGCTGGTGAATTGCCATCTCGGAGAGCATCTTTCTGTTGATCGTAATGTTATTCTTGCGAAGCCCGCTCATAAAACGGGAGTAATTCGTTCCGTTTGCGCGACAAGCGGCATTGATGCGAGCGATCCAAAGCTGACGGAACTGTCTTTTGCGCTGCTTGCGTCCGATATATGAATACTGCAGTGACTTGATTACCGCCTGTTTTGCCGTACGAAACAGCGTGGATTTGCTGCCGTAATATCCCTTTGCTTTACGCAAAATATTTTTATGATTCTTCTTGGCGTTAACGCCACCCTTCACTCTTGCCATCTCTTACCTCCTTAGCGCGGCAGCATCTTGTCGATGCGCTTCATATCCGATGCACTGACCAGACGTGATTTTCTCAAGGAACGAATGCGCTTCTGTGCATAATGTCCCGTCATGTGGCTTTTACCGCCCTGGTAACGCTTCAGCTGACCGCTTCCCGTTCTTTTAAAGCGCTTAGCCGATGCACGATGGGTCTTAAATTTAATTTTGTTTGCCATAATTCTCTCCCTTAATTCCCACTTTTCGGTGAAAGGAACATAACCATGCTTCTTCCCTCCATCTTCGGACTTTTATCAACCTGACCATAATCAGCGATGAGATCTAAAAGCTGATCGAGCACCTCTTTGCCGTACTCGGTGTGACCGAGCTCACGGCCGCGGAAGCGAACACTTGCTTTGATCTTGTCTCCCCCTTGAAGAATTTCAATCGCCTTTTTGGCTTTGGTCTCCAAGTCGTGGCTGTCAATTCGCGGAGAAAGACGAATCTCACGCGTTTCCGTGCTTTTTTGGTTTTTACGCTGTTCACGCTGCTTCTTAATCGCTTCATAGCGGTATTTGCCATAGTCCATCAAACGACATACGGGCGGCTCCGCATTCGGAGATATCATCACGAGATCGAGATGAACCTCCTCTGCGCGGGAATTTGCCTCATCCAACGGGACAATTCCCAATTGCTTGCCGTCAGCGTCGATGAGACGCACTTCCTTGGCACGGATTTCTTCATTGATTGCTAATTCTTTAATGGTACACCTCCGATTGGTCAAAAAAAAGCGGACGAAAACGCCCACTACAAAAAAATGCTTACGCTATTTTCGAATACCGTTCTGCCCATGCAGACGGTGAGAGTGGGTGCTCTGCTTTCATTACTGTGATACTATACTGAAAAACGAGAGAAATGTCAAATAAGATTTTGGATTGACACTCTCGACGGAATTCGCTATAGTGGGTAAAATTTATTTGTAATCAAGCATGAATCAGGCATGAACAACGAATGGAGGTCTTATGGCACATTTTTTAGAGGAACCGTCGCGTACATTTAATGAATATCTTCTGATTCCCGGATATTCTTCCGCGGAATGCACTGTGGAACATGTGCAGCTCAGCACACCTCTTGTAAGATTTCGAAAGGGTGAGGAATCATCGATTCGTTTAAATATTCCTCTCGTTTCCGCTATTATGCAATCCGTATCGAATGACACTCTGGCGGTTGCCCTTGCAAAAGAGGGCGGTCTTTCTTTTATCTACGGTTCGCAAACCGTTGAATCTCAGGCGAAAATGATTCGCAATGTCAAGGATTTTAAAGCCGGATTTGTTCGCAGCGATTCCAATCTTTCCCCTAAGAATACTTTGAAGGATGTGCTGGCCTTAAAAGAAAAAATGGGGCACTCCACCATGCCGGTAACCGAGGACGGTTCTGCCAACGGCAAGCTGGTCGGATTGGTGACCAGCAGGGATTACCGCATCAGCAGGATGTCTCCGGACAGTGTTGTTGAGGATTTTATGACTCCCTTTGATCATCTTGTCGTCGGAAATGTGGATATGACCTTGAGTGAAGCCAATGATCTTTTATGGGATGCCAAGCTCAATGCTCTGCCCATCATCGATAAAGATCAACACCTGGCTTCCATTGTATTCCGAAAGGATTACGATTCTCATAAGGAAAATCCGTATGAGCTGTTGGATACACATAAAAGGCTGTTGGTGGGCGCCGGCATCAATACCCGCGACTATGCAGAACGCGTGCCTGCTCTGATCGAAGCCGGCTGCGATGTCCTCTGTATTGACTCCAGTGAGGGTTATACAGAGTGGCAAAAGCGCACCATCGGCTTTGTGCGGAAGCAATATGGTGATAGCGTGAAAATCGGCGCAGGAAATGTCGTGGATGCGAAAGGATTTCGTTTTCTGGCTGACTGCGGCGCCGACTTTGTCAAAGTCGGCATCGGAGGCGGTTCCATCTGTATTACACGGGAAACCAAAGGCATCGGTCGCGGTCAAGCCTCTGCACTCATTGACGTTGCTCGCGCACGAGATGAATATTTTGAAGAAACCGGGATCTATGTTCCCATTTGCAGTGACGGCGGTATTGTCTACGATCACCACATTACGCTTGCGATGGCAATGGGCGCTGACTTCTGCATGCTCGGACGATATTTTGCCCGTTTCGACGAATCTCCCACCGCGAAGGTCAATATCAACGGAAGCATGATGAAAGAGTATTGGGGCGAGGGCTCCGCACGTGCCAGAAACTGGCAGCGTTACGACCTCGGCGGAGAATCCAGGCTCCAGTTCGAGGAGGGCGTAGACTCCTATGTTCCTTACGCAGGCAGACTCAAAGACAATGTACGCGCTACCCTGCATAAGGTGAAATCCACGATGTGCAATTGCGGTTCTCTCACAATTCCCGAGCTTCACCGAAACGCAACGCTCACACTTGTGTCATCCACCTCGCTGATCGAGGGCGGCGCTCACGACGTTTATCTCAAGTCCGACAGCTCAAATTCATAAAGCACTCCTTCAATATTCACGCGCGGCTGAAACGGTGTGTCCGATTGGTTGGAAAACCACTTTTTCTGCCAATATTCCGTTCCTTCCAGCTTCAGAGGAGAACCCGAAATGCTGGCTCCCGTTCCGTCCAGAAATGCCAGATAGATGATATCGCCGATTTTTCCTATGTGATCGATTCCGTAATGCGCAAGAACGGCCTTGCTCAAGTCCATAAGTCCTCTTGGAGCTTCCCCTTCCTTGGATTCATACAGCATGGATGTCTGTTCATCGACAAAGATGATTTCTCCGGGAAGAAATGCGCTCAAGGAACGTTTCACGGAAACTGTTTTGATTACAATCGACTCCTCGCTTTGAGATGCCAGGGACAGGGATAAAGCAATCGACTCCGTTCGCTCCTTGTCCCTGGCTTTTTTTCGTTTTCCCGTCAGCACAATGCTGAGTATGATCAAAAGAAAAAGAATGCCGGCTCCCAAATAAATATGTCTTCGGTGCTTTTTCAAAAAATACGCCGCCTCATTTTTCATATGATTCTGTGCCCATAAGGCTTCTGCGGACAAGCTGTTGGAAAAAACATGCGGATCCATATTGGCAAGCGCTTCATATGTATTTATCGTTTCCCGCATCCATGAGGATGCAATCTGAACCAGCTGCTCTTCAAATTCCCGTTGAGTCCGGTCTCCCTGATGCTCTCGAGACCGGCCGTTTCCGGCGGTCTCCGCATTTTCCATCATAGTATTTCCGATAAAAGCACGATGCAAATACGAAAGCGCTCTTTCTCGGCGAATAACGGCCGAGCGTCCTTTCATATGCAATATTTTTGCAATTTCATCCTCCCGCAATGAAAAGAGAATGTTCAAAAGCAAAACAATGCGGTCTCTTATCGAAATATAGGCAAAAGCGCTTCGCATTCTGTCGATTACCAGAGGCTCTGTAAATTGCGGAGGCTCCGGGCGCTCAGAACCGGAACCCGCTTCCGCGCCACGCATCAGGTTTCTTTTCTGAGCAACCGAAGTGAGGTGCCGCGCAATAAGAATATAAAACGCTTTGATCTCATCCCGGTCCGGATGTGACAGAAAATACATGTTCTCTTCGCCACGTTGCACGGCCAGTGCCGAGACGGTCTCCGCCGTCTTCACATCATGCAGTGTTGCGTTCGCGACATGAAAACATAGATTTCTCAGCATGCGGTTCCAATCCCTGTAAGAAGCGTGATTCCGTTGAGATTCCATAAACCCTCCCTTCTATTTTTCTATTTTGCTTCATCGGATGCGGAATCAATAGAAGAATGAGCATATTGCAGCTCATACAGCACATGAAATAACCCGTTTTGTGCGATCAGCTCTGCTTGTGTTCCCTTTTCTGCGATCTCTCCGTGATGCATTACAATAATTTGATCCGCATCCGCAATTGTGGAAATGCGATGCGCAACGGCGATCATAGTGCGGTTGCGAGACATATTGGCGATTGCCCTTTGAATCAACTGCTCTGTTTCCGTATCAATATTGGCTGTGGCCTCATCCAGAATCAGAATGGACGGATCCGCCGCCATGGTACGTGCAAAGGAAATGAGCTGACGTTGTCCTGCAGAAAAAGTAGCGCCTCTTTCCGCAACCGGCTCATCATAGCCTTTGGGAAGCCTCGTAATAAAATCATCCGCATTGACCAGAAGTGCGGCATCAATCGCCATCTCACGCGACACATATTCCCTGCCGACACGAATATTGCTCATGACATCGCCTGTAAAAAGAAAAACGTCCTGTTGCACGGTACCGACTGCACGTCGCAGATCCACCCGGCTATATTCCCGCACATCGATGCCGTCAATCAGGATTCTTCCCTTTTGAACGTCATAGAATCGGCTGATCAGTCCCATAATTGTGCTCTTTCCGGCTCCCGTTGCGCCGACAAAAGCCACAAATTCGCCGGGCTGTATGGTAAACGAAACGTCCTTCAGAATCCATTCCGATTCGTCTCCTGTGTTGTAGCGGAACCACACATGATCAAATTCAATCTTTCCCCGAAAGCCTCCTGCCGGAATCGGGCGTCTTCCCGTCTCCTCTTCCTCGGGTTCATCTAAAAGAGAGAAAATACGGGTTGCTGAGGCCAATGCGGATTGTGTCACGTTCAGCTGTTCGGTCATATTCAGGATCGGCTCAAAAATACGCATCGTATAGTCGAGAAACGCATACACAATGCCATACGTCAAAATCCCCTTTAAATTCGCTAAACCGCCAAACCACAAAATAGAGGCCAGACCGAATACACGAATCACCTCCACAACGGGACGGAAAATGGCATTGTATCGAATCCTTCTACGCGCAATCTCGAAAAAATCACGATTCACATCATCATATTCATGATAGATCGCTTTTTCACGATGAAACACCTGGATGACACTCATTCCCGTCAGATTTTCCGAAAGCTTGGTATTGATTTTAGAGCGCGCCTTCCGCTCCTTCGTATAGATTTTATGAATCATGCGTTGAAAAAATACCGATATCGCCAAAATCACCGGAAGTATGCAAAGAATCACAAGCGTCAGGCGGGCATTCATAATAAACATCATGACCATAAGTCCTAATATCGTGATGAAATTCATGAGCATATAGGTGAGCACATAGCCGAAGAGATCCATTACGGACTCTGTGTCATTGGTCACACGAGTCACGATTGAGCCGATGGGATGTCGGTCGTAGAAACTCATGGAAAGCCCCAGTATATGATTGTAAACCTCCCGGCGCAGATCATAGACAATGCGCGCCCCGATCTTCTGATTGATATAGGTAAACGCATATGTTGTAAAAAATCCCAAAACAATGGTTCCCAGATAAAACAAAGCGATCGTCAATGCCCGGCTTAAATTTTCATCTCGGACGGTTTGAGTGATTCCCGGCTGAATCAGAACCGAAAGATTGTGATCGATCAGCATTTGCACCAGCTTGGGTTGGAATAGCTGCATGAAGGTGGAAATCAATACCAAAGAAAACGCAAGAATATACATTTTCCAATGCTTTTTCGCATATCCAAAAAGGCGTAGAAGAGCCGGCAGACTTTTCCCCTCCTGCAGGGTGATTTCATCTTGTTGATTCATGATTCTCTCCTTCCACGCGATGATCCCTTATTTTATTTTCCAGCAGCTGACGCTCATACAAATCTTTATAAAAGCCGTCACATTTTACAAGCTGATCATGCGTCCCCCGCTGCGTAATCTTTCCGTTCTCTAAAACCAAAATTTCATCCGCTTCCGATACCGTAGACACGCGCTGACTGATCATGATCAATCCCTTATGATGCGCGCGCAGCTTTTCGAGAATACGGCTCTCCGTCTCCGTATCCACGGCCGAAAGAGAATCATCCAGAATCATAACCGGAGCATTTTTATAATATGCCCGAGCAATCGCGACTCGCTGCTTTTGTCCGCCCGAAAGTGTAACGCCTCGTTCACCGACCATGGTCTCATAGCCATCCTTCATCTGCAAAATATCGCTCTCGACCTGTGCAAATTGCGCAGCGGCATGAATCCTCTCCTCCTCCGGATCATTGCTGCTGAAAGCGATATTTTCACCAATGGTTCGGGAAAACAGCACACTCTCCTGCGCCACGACAGACAAAACACGGAACAGGCTTTCAAATGACAGCTGACGAATATCATAGCCATCCACGCGGATAATCCCCTCGGTCACATCATAACGGCGCTGCAGGAGACGAATCAACGTTGTCTTTCCCGTACCCGTTTTTCCGAGTATGGCCAGGCTTTTTCCGGGCTCCAATGTAAAAGATATCCCGTCCAAAACCCACGGTAAATCCTCTCCATAACGGAAGCGCACGGAATCGAATTCAATTCTTCCCTGAGGGTTGGAAAGCTCAATGCCGTCCTTCGGCTCCTTCACCACGGGATAGGTATGCAGGATTTCATTGATGCGCTGCATTGAGGAAATCCCGCGCTGAAAGAGCGATGCGATCAGGCCCATGGCAATCAACGGCCATACGATACGAAAAAGATATTCGATCACCACAACAAAGGATCCGATTGTGATTGCCCCGTTTGCCACGCTGCGTGTGCCGTATATGATGAAGATCACAAAGCTCAGCCCTGAGATAAACTCCACCGTGGGATCAAAGAGCGAGTCCACTCGGATGGTGTCCATAAATTTTTTTTCATAGCGTCGATTGACGCTGTCAAAGGATGCCTCTCGATTATCTTCAATGCCGAAGGCCTTAATCACTCGCACTCCCGATAAGTTCTCCTGCACCTCCGAGGTAAGATCCGAAAAGGTGTTCTGAAGAATGCGATTTCTTTGATGTAAGGGCTTCACAATGAGGGCAATGGCTACCGCCAGAAAAGGCAACGTGCAAAGTGCAATGGCCGTTGTGCGCAAGCCGACGGTCCAAACCATCATAATGATGGTGAGAACTGTCATAAATAAAGAATCCACAATCAACAAAATGCCCCGTCCCATGGAATCAGACACCGTTAAAACGTCATTCGTGACATGCGCCATGAGATCGCCCGTAAGATTTTGATTGTAAAAGCTTTGATCCAAAATCAGATATTTCCGGAACAGCTGATCCCGAAGCCAGTAGGCAAGTCTCTCACTCGTTCCGAAAATCTCCATGCGCCAAAAATAGCGTCCCACCGCCATCAGCGCAACAAGACCCGCCAGCATTCCGATCAAGTGCAATAAACGCGGAATTGTAAGCGTTCCTGCCGTTGCCTCGTCGGCAAAAATGCCTAATATCTGCGGCATCAGTAAAGAAGCCGCATCCACAAAGATCAATGTCAACACGCCTAAAAAAAGTCGAAGTCGATATTTTTTCAGAAAAGGGAATATTGTTTTATACGCACGCATAGTGACTCCTCAAAAAAACCTGAATCCAGTATATCAAAAGCTTCTAAATATGCCAAAAGCCTCTTGACCTCAGCTCTAAAAGCTATACAATTTGAATTCGTAGATGAATCTTCAGACGAAAACATGGAAAGGAATTCCGATGGCAAAAAAATACATTTTTCCTGAATCTCGCCCCCATATTCCCTGGGATCCCAACCGCGAATACCCGACAATATTGGAGCTGATTCGTTCCTACTCGGAGAGTGAGACGTATTCCCTTCATATGCCGGGTCACAAAAGAAATACACAAAAATTCGGCTCCAGCCTCCCGTATGCTTTAGATATGACGGAATCGATCGGCATGGCCAATCTTCACGATCCCGCGGATGGCATCATTGAACGAAAACAAAATGAGCTTGCCAAGGAATTCGGCGCATTTCACAGCTTTTTTATGATCAATGGCTCCAGCGGCGGAATTCTTGCCGGGCTCCGCACGCTCACGGAACGCGGCGACCGGATTGTAGTGGCTCGGAATTGTCATAAATCCGCCTATCATGCCATTGAACTTTGTCAGCTCAATCCGATTTATGTTCTTCCCGAGGTGGATCAGAAATTTGGAATCTACGGATCCATTGATCCGGATACCATCGAAAAAACGTTGGAAGCCAATCCGGAAACGACAGTAGTTCTGATTACTTCTCCTAATTTTGACGGAGTGCTTTCCGATGTCCGATCCATCGCGAATATTTGTCATGAACACGGAGTGCTTTTGATGGTCGATGAGGCGCACGGCGCACACCTCCACTATATGGACGAGTTTGAGGATTCCGTCTCCTGCGGCGCCGATCTCGTCATTCAAAGTCTGCACAAGACACTTCCCGCACTCACATCAACATCTGTGGCTCATATTTCCAATCGTGTGGATCCCTACAGCATGGCGAGAAATTTATCCATTTTTGAAACCACCTCCCCCAATCACATACTTCTTGCATCCATCGACGAATGCTTGGAATATATGTATGCGGAAGGACGTAGTCAGTACGAATGGCTTCATGAGGTGCTGGCGGAAATCTCCGAAAAGTTCAACGATTTGCAGCATCTTCAGGTCTATGGCATGGGCGAGGATCGCGAAGAGGATCATCCAAATTGCTTCATGCATGACCCCACAAAAATCGTTATCTCCACCTTCGAAACCAATATCTACGGAAAACAGCTCATCGAGGAGCTGCGGAAACGCCATTTTGAGTTGGAGATGTGCTATGGAAACTATGTACTGGCCATGGTAACGCTCGGAGATACGGAAGAAGGGCTCCTCAGCTTTGCGGATGCGCTTCTGGAGATTGATGCCGCCCTCTCGGAGGAGAGTGAGCTCGATGCTCCGATTTTCCCGGACATTCCCGAAAAAGATATGCTCATCTACGATACCCTCGAATATCCTCACAAGGAAGTGAGTCTTCAGGACAGTATCGGACGGATTTCCCATGAATATATCTGGGCATATCCCCCGGGGATTCCGTTGCTGGTTCCGGGAGAACGCATTGATGAAGCCATGATTTCCCGAATGAATCAGCTGACAAAGCAGGGGATTACCTTAAAATCCTCTTCACACGGGCTGCCGGATGTCATCAATGTCATTGGATGAGCTATGGAAAAGCGCCGGTCGTTTACTTGTGAGCCGCGGCGGGCGCTAAGCGTCATCTTGACAGCCATTCCCCTTGCGTCTAAAATAGCTTTATATTGAACTCGAAAGGAGCATCCTATGAAACATATTATCAGCTTAAATACACGCGATCTCAAAAAGAGTGTCCAGGACGGCGGCTGTGGCGAATGCCAAACATCCTGTCAATCCGCATGCAAAACATCCTGCGGAATTGCCAACCAGTCCTGTGAAAAGAAAACAGTGAAATAAGAAGCGGAGCCGCTGAACAGCGGCTCTTTTCTTGCAGCCCCGTAAGGAGTAAAAATGATTCATACCTACCGTTATCAGGATCATAACGTGGTTCTGGATGTATATTCGGGAGCGATCCATATTTTGGACGATCCCGCTTTTTTTCTTGTACAAGAGCTCGATAAAAAAAACAGCACCGACGCCTCCTCCCTTGCATTCCTGCTGAGAGCGCGATTTCCGGAAATCGCCGAGAAGGATTTGCAGGAAACCGTCGCCGAGGTGCAGACACTGATCGATGAGTCTTCCCTTTTCACGGAAGATTCTTATAAAGACCTTTCTCTGAATCTGACCGAGCGCAAGACAAATGTAAAAGCCCTGTGTCTCAATGTGGCGCATACCTGTAATCTGGATTGCGACTACTGTTTTGCAAGCCAGGGCAAATATCACGGAGAGCGCGCCGTCATGACCTGGGATGTCGCAAAGCGCGCCATTGACTTTTTGATTGAACAATCCGGCCATCATCGCAATCTTGATATCGACTTTTTCGGCGGTGAGCCCATGCTCAATTGGGATCTTGTAAAAAAGACAGTGGAATATGCGGAGTCGATTCAGGATCGTTACAGCAAGGTGTTTCGATTCACGTTCACAACCAACGGACTGCTCATGGACGATGAGGTCAACGCTTTTCTGAACGAGCATATGCACAATGTCGTTCTTTCGCTGGACGGGCGAAAGGAGATTCATGACCGCCTTCGCCATACAATTTCAGGAAAGGGCAGCTATGATCTGATTGTTCCGAAATTTCAGCGCTTCGTAGCCTCCAGGGGCGACCGGGAATATTATGTGCGCGGCACTTATACAAAAAATAATGTCGATTTTGCTTCCGATGTGATTCACATGGCAAATCTCGGCTTTCACCGCCTTTCGATGGAACCTGTCATCGGTGATCCCGAAGAGCCCTATATGCTCTCTGCGGAGGATCTGGATGCCCTGTATGAGCAATATGACCTTCTCACGGCCGAGATGATGCGCCGCAATCGTCTGGCAAGGAAGGCGAAGGCGGAGGGAAAAACCGTTGCCGACCTGCCTGTGGAAGATCAGCCTTTTATTTTCTACCACTTTATGCTCAATCTTTCCGAGGGGCCCTGCATCTACAAGCGCATTTCCGGCTGTGGAAGCGGAACCGAATATATGGCGGTCACCCCATGGGGTGAGCTCTTCCCCTGCCATCAATTTGTAGGCGAAAAGCCCTATTCCATCGGCAATGTTTTCGACGGAATCCTGGAAGAAAAAATTATCGGGCAATTTCGGGGCGCCAATTGCTACTCCCGTCCCGAATGCCATGATTGCTGGGCAAAGCTCTATTGCTCCGGGGGCTGCTCTGCAAATGCTCTTCACGCAACAGGGAATCTCCAGGGCACGGTTCCCTTCAGCTGCGACTTGTTCCGCAAAAGAGTGGAATGCGCCATCGCTCTGAAAATCGATGAGGCGATCGGTGCGGACGAATCATAGATTCCGGATTAAAAAAACAGCGCAGGCGGCGTTCTCCATTATGAGATACGCTGCCTGCGCTGTGGAAATGATCGGTTTCTCCATCGTTCGGTCTATTTATGAGGATCCATTTTGTTCGGCAGTTTTTTCATGCTGTCCAGAATCCCGCCTGTCACCGCATTCAAAAAATCCAAATTTCCTTTGAAATCCGAAACCTTCCAATCCGCATCCTTCTTTTCCAGATGTATGTCCACCTTGCTTTTATAAGTTTTTTTAACGTTCTTGAATTTTTTCTGCAAAGCCTCCATGGCATCCTTTTGCAAATCCTCGCTCTTCGCCCCTATCATATCCACAGAGAATGCTTTCGCAATAAATTCCTGAAACCATTCCGTAAAGACATCGCCGAGGGGATAGGTCGTAATTTCCACCGTGACTACCGCGGTATCTCCCTCTGTTTTTTCTTCCTGAATCGCATAATCAAAATCGAAAAGCAGGGACTTCAGATTTTGATCTATCGGAACTTTCGTATTGGAAGCGTCAATATCGGAATCCGAAATGATGCTGTCCGTATCTCCTAAATACACGCTCTTCAGCGTCTGCTGATCCTGTTTTTTCACGGCTTTCAGGAAAGTCTCCGTTGTCGCTGACGGAGAATCGGCCTTGCTTCCACCGCAGGCCGCAAGGGTCACGCTTAGCACAACAGCTGTGATGAGTGCAAGAAATTTCTTTATCATCGTTTTCCGATCTCCTCTCAAATAACGCTTCACCTGCAAAAGTAAACCAAATGATTTTTGCACCTTTAGTATGCACGAAGAATGAGATGAACGCAATAATTTCCTTATTTTTTTTCCGCTTCGTCCAGTAAATTGCTCTGTCGAAAGGACAAGGGCAACAGCTCTCCCAGCGTCCACTCCTGAACCTCACCTGCCCCATTGGCGAGAATCACCGGCATCGACTCATCACAAAACTCTACAAGAGCCTGACGACACACGCCGCAGGGTGAGGTGAATTGCTTCGTAAGCCCTTGCATTCCCTGCTTTCTCCCGACAATCGCAATTGCCCGAAAGCTTCTGCTTCCCTCGGATACCGCCTTGAAAAGCGCCGTACGCTCTGCGCAGGAGGTAGGGGTATACGACACGCTTTCAATATTTCCGCCCAGCCATATTTTTCCCGTCACATCCTCCAGCGCGGCTCCCACCTGAAAATGAGAATATGGCGTATACGAACGATCCAGCGCTTTTTCTGCAAGATCAATGAGCTCATGAAAAGCGGAACTTTGTCTGGTTGTTTTTTTCATTCGTGATCCTCCTGCATACGTACTCCGCTTTTATCGACGATCGCAATGACCGGATTGCGAAGCGGAGAAACGGGCCGGTCCGAGAAGGAATATGCGGATAGCGCCATGGAGAGCGCCTGTTTTCCGAGCTTATCGTCATTTGCATAAACCGTGAACAGGCAATCCCCTTCTTGAACGGAATCTCCGACCTTTTTATGAATACAGAGTCCCACCGCCGGATCAATGGTATCGGACGTGCGCTGTCTGCCTGCGCCGAGCAGCAGAGAGCTTTTGCCGATTTCCTCGGCATTGATCGCCGATACATACCCGTTCCGGGGGCTCCCGGCATTCAGATGAAACCGCGTATCCGGAAAAAGCTCGGGGTCTTCGATATATGCGACATCACCGCCCTGATTACGAACCATTGCCTTCATTTTTTCCATAGCCTTCCCACCGGCAATCACCTCATCCACCATCGCAAACGCTTCTTTTGACGATTCGGCTTTCTTTCCGGCGATCAGCATGGCTGCTGCAAGCTCTCGGCATTCCGTGACAAAATCGACAGGCCCCTCGCCTCGTAATGCCGCCAACGCTTCCTTTACCTCGAGCGCATTTCCCACGGCACTCCCAAGCGGCTGATCCATGCTTGTTACAAGGGCAATTGTGGACTTTCCGTTATCTTCACCGATTCCTACCATAACCCGAGCCAGCTCAATGGCCTGCTCCTTTGTTTTCATAAATGCGCCGGAGCCAACCTTGACATCCAAAACGATGGCATCGCTTCCATCCGCCAGTTTTTTCGACATGATAGAAGCGGCAATCAGCGGAATCGAATCCACCGTTCCCGTGACATCGCGCAATGCATACAGCACTTTATCCACCGGCGCAATCTCTTTGGATTGTCCGATCAGGGCAATGCCGTCCTTTTCCACAGCGTGAATAAATTCCTCTTCACTGAGTTCCGTGCGAAATCCGGGTATACTCTCCAATTTATCAATTGTTCCGCCAGTAAAGCCCAGGCCTCTTCCGGAAAGCTTGGCGATGGGAAGTCCGCAGGCAGCAACCACAGGTGCTAAAACCAATGACGTCTTGTCACCCACTCCGCCTGATGAATGCTTGTCCACAATGGGTTCATGAATCGTCGGAAATTCAAGAATATCCCCGGAAAAAGCCATTTCTCTTGTTAATGCGGCAATTTCCCCGGCATTCATCCCTTGAAAATAAATGGCCATAAGCATGGCGCTGATTTGATATGATTCCATGCTCCGGTTTTTGACACCGTCCACAAATTCGTGAATTTCCGAATCGCTCAACACCATTCCGTTTCTTTTTTTTAAGATCAAATCAACAAAAGACATAAATTTTCCTTTCTCCTAATGCTTGCAATGAGCACTGAAGTTATTCCTCCTTCGCAGGCTTTTGTGTAGCGCGCAGGATGGCATCCTGAATACAATTGACAAAATAGGAGGCATTCTCCCCCCGGTTGGGATTTAAATGCACACCGTCCGTCCCTTCAAAAAGCTCCGGATGCTCCGTTGCGACAGCGTTCCAATCCGCTATTGTAATATAATTGTATTTTTCCTCCAGCGTTCTTGCATAGGCTACAAAATGATTCATGTCCGAGTCTGCGGGCGACCGTGAGTCATAGGGCGTCACAAAGATCAAGCGATGCCCTGCCGGCAGAAGGCCGATTATGGACTGCGTATCCCGTTCATATCTCGGATAGATATTCGTCCCCAGTGCCATGACCACAATACCGCCTATCCTCTTTTGATCAATATAGGTTTTGAGCACATCATCACCATCGTGCAGAAAACGGCTGACCTTTCCATCCACGGTGCTGTTCGCAATGGATTTCAAGAGCGCATCACGCATTGAGAGCGTTACACTGTCCCCGATGATCGTCACTCCTTTTTCTTTTAAAAACGCCTGCGCTTCCGCTTCCTGCTCTTCCTTCCGGTGCTGATACATTTCCTGCTCCGCATGCAGAGCATCCTCCATTTGACCGACAATCGTATCCTTTTGCTGGTTCAAGCTCTGCTTCCATAATGACTTTTCCAGTGAAGTCATCTTCGGTGCCACAGCAGAGGAAATCCCCTGATTCACCAGAAAAAGGAAGATAACGCCCAGTGCAATTTTCTGAAGTGAAATCTTTCCAAGTTGTCTGACATTTACATTGCCTCGTTTTCCGAGAAGAGAGGGCGTCCATAGCCTGTCCGCAAAAATCGTCAATCCGATCGAAAGCGTAAAGGCCAAAAGCACCGCTGCAATATGCGGCACTCTCGTATCCAGAAGCACAAAAATCGGCCAATGGAAAAGATAAACACCATAGCTTTCCATGGATGCCTTTCCGAGCCAGCGAGGCTCCTCCCATCGAGCTTTTTCATGCAGAATTCGAAAGCTGAAAATCATCACTCCCGATAAAATCCAGGAGAGAAGAAATCCGAAAAAATACGTTCCCTTCGATGCATACGATAACTTCTTAAATAAAAGTACAAAAAGAAAAATACCAACGCCGATCATCGTATACAAAATCGGCTGAGAGATCCTCTGCATCCGGGAAAATCGCGGCGACGTCGCGCGCATGCCGGTCAAACAGGCCGCCATACTGCCCATAAAAAAGGCTCCCATTCGAGAGAAGTCGGAAAAATATAAAAAGGAGGTCTTTCCGAGTAAAGCTCCTATCCATAGAACAGCAACGCTAAAGATCAGAAGGATTATGGAAATTCTCCACACCCTTGCCCGTACATATCGTAAAATCTCTGTCTGTTTTTGGGCGCCGTTCTCCGACAGGCCCCCGATCTCCCGAGTTCGCCTTGTCATACGCCTCTTTCTTCTTGCTTTCATGGACAAATAGCTGAGCAGAAATCCCCAAATGAGGTAAAAATGCATTTCAATCCCCAAAGTCCATGTATGTAGAAAAACATGCTTGATGAATTGAGACTCATAGCTGCCACCCGTGACAATCTCATACCAATTCGTAACAGAGCCGATTGCAGCTGCCGATTGCCGTCCGAATTGCACACGATAATCCGGCGAGAAGAAATACGCAAACAATCCGGTCAGCCCTACCATGAAAATTAAAGAGGGAAGAATTCGAATCACACGTTTTTGCATAAAAGCGGTAAACGAAAATTTTCCATTTTCTTCTATTTCATCAAAGGCCAGTCCGGTAATTAAAAATCCTGATAAAACAAATAAAATATCAACGCCCAAAAATCCCGCAGGAAAGATAGCCGGAAAAAAATGATAGATCAGCACTCCAAACAGTGCAAAAAGACGGATGGGATCCAGTCCTTTCATTCTCTTAGTCATGTTTTTCCTCCACCGACTGTTCCCAGGTGCCTTGGGCATTCATTCTCCATGTGTTTTTTTCGGGCGTTTCGATTTTCGTGGACTCCTGAATGCCATCCTCATCAAAATTCCCATTTGCGCTCAGGCCGTCCGCCCGGCGAAATGTTCCGCTTCCGTTGATCAGTCCGTTCAAAAATTCACCTGTATACTGTGTTCCATCTGAAAAGATGATTTGTCCTGTACCCGAAAAGCGAACATGATGCACTCTTCCGGAATAGGTAATTCCCTCTAATGGCTGATATTGATTTACATTTTTACTTCCCGGATTCCACAATGCATAGAAAATACACAAAAGATTAAGCAGGCAGACTCCTCCCCAAAAAAATCCCCGATTCCTTGAATGTGCTTTTTTCGAAGATCTCGCCCGACGCTTTTCTTCAGCAAAAGCATCCGCGTTCTTTTCCACCGTCATTTACCACCTCAGTTCCATACTCCGCCATCGCTTAGTGAATCGATTGGGATCGCAATGTGATCACCACCACCTCAAGCGGATTGAGAAATCGAAAAGGAATTGCAGATTTGCCAAGCCCTGCAGATACAACCATCGCTTTTTGGTTTTCCTGATACAAGCCTCTGTCATATTTCGGAAAAAAAGTTTTATCGGGGGAAAAGATACCGCCAATCAGAGGCAGACGCACCACCCCGCCATGAACATGTCCCGAAATTGTAAGCTCCGCACCCCATTCACGATATTTTTCCCAGAGAAGCGGATTGTGTGCCAGAAGCACGGTATATCCCTCAGGCTTTTTCCCCAATAAATCCGTCATATCAAAATCTGTACCCTCATTGTACGAAGAAAGAGGCTCCTGCAAGCCCGCAAGGAAAACTCGGGATCCCCCGAAGAGAATGGGCATCACTTCATTGCTCATCACCGTGACGCCGATGGAGCGGAGCTGCTCATAAAATTGATCCTGATCCGGGATATGGAGATCCCTCCACATTTCATGGTTGCCACGGATATAATATACCGGAAATTCTTTCGCAATCCGCTTGAGTGATTCCGTCATCTCCTGCGAATTTTTGCTGTTTCTGGAAAGAAGGTCCCCTGTGATTACAACCATATTCGGCTGTTCTTCTTCTACCGTTTTCGTCAATGACTCTCCGTCTTTTCCGAAAATTCTTCCGTGTACATCGGAGATCTGTAAAATCTTATAACCGTTGAAGGCATTGGGGATTGCCGCGGACTCCACCTGATAACGCGCTACGCGATACGTGAGATTCGACCTTACCATTGTCACCACACTCCCCAAAACCATCCATACGATCACACAAAAAAGCATCAGGCGTTTCCACCGGATCCTGTGCTTTTTTTTCTTAGGAACCTCTGGTATTCCCCGAATCATGTTCCCTCACCTCATCGATTCGATTGATTTGCGTCTATTGCTTTGGAAGCAAATCAATATATTTTCCTGCCGCAATCGCTGCAACAGCACCGTCCGCAACGGCGGTAGCCACCTGACGAACCGCTTTTCTGCGTACATCGCCGGCCGCATAGACACCCGGAATATTGGTAACAGTAGATTCATCGGCATCAACATAGCCATGGTCCAAATTGAGCTTTCCTTCCACTAATTGTGTATTCGGCACCATGCCAATATAAATGAAGAGGCCGAAATCTCCGGTGATCTCCTGAACCTCACCCGTTTTCTGATTTTTCAGCTGCATGGATGTCAGCATATTCTCACCGTGAAGAGACTCAATTGTCGTATTCAACATTACGTCCATATTCGATGCTTCGACCACGCGTTCCTGCAATAAATGAGCAGCGCGGGGCGTGTCGCCACGGTAGATTATTGTAACATGAGACGCAAGGGTTGCCAAATAAAGCGCTTCGTCAAAGGCGGAATCGCCTCCGCCGTTAACATATACGGGAAGCCCCTGGTAAAAAGGGCCGTCACATGTGGCACAATATCCGACTCCGCGTCCGGCAAGGGAAGCCTCATTCGGCAATCCTAATTTCCGGGGATGTGCGCCTGTTGCCAGAATCAGCGCTCTTGCCTCATAGGAAGCGTCATTGCCGACTGCAATCTTCGGATCACCGTCGAGCTTCAGTGCCGTGATTTCATCCAGTACAAATTCAGCGCCGAATTCCTCCGCCTGTTTTTTCATGCGTGCAGTCAACGTCAACGGGGAAGCATCCTCCGGCCCGCCGGGATAATTTTCCACATTTGCCGACTGTGCGATTTGTCCGCCGATCATTTCTCGTTCGATTACCAGGGTTTTCTTATTCGCACGTGCTGCGTAGAGCGCAGCGGAAAGGCCCGCCGGCCCGCCGCCCACGATGATGATATCGTACATTTCATATCCTTTCTTGTTCTAAGAGGCTGCAGTCATTTTTCTCCGGCTGCATTCTTGCAATATACCCGTGCCGCATGGGAATCAATCACATGTCGCCCCGTTCATGCTCTCCACCGTTTTTATCCATTGACGAAATCTGCGATGGCTCGTAAAGAGCAGAATCTGCTTGTGATACGTCTTCGAATAGCCCTCCAAAAAACGAGCCGCCCTTTCCGCCCTTTCATCATCATAATATGCAAAGGAATCGTCCAGAAAAATCGGCAGATTTTTTTCCCCGGCAATAATCTCGGATAAAGCGATGCGAACCGCAAAATAAGCCTGTTCCGCCGTACCCGTGGACAGATACTGCCAATCGAAAAGCTCTCGGCTCTCTGCGGTCTCCGCAGTCAGAGAGAATGCTCGATCCACTCGAAGAGAATCGTATTTCTGTCCGGTAAGCTCCGAAAAAATCTCAGAAGCTCTTCGATTCAGCTCAGGGCTGAATCCGGATTGTGCTTTTTCAAAGGCCTTTTCCAATGCCTCCTGTGCAATTTGCAGTGCGCTCCGCTTCTTGCGGAGATCATGAAGATATTCGCTCAATGAGCGCTGCTCGGCGAGCACCGACTCCAAGCTGCGATATTGAGCAAATTCCGCTCGGATTTCCGATTGCGATTGTACAATCTTCTTCTGCAGAAGCGCATCATCCTCCTGCAGTCTTCTTTCCTCCTCATGCAGCTCCTGAATTTGCTGAAGAATGTGCTCCCTGCTTTTTTCGTCCTCCGGCAAGATTCCGCGGCTCTCGAGCTCGTTTCCTAAATCCGTAACGGAAGCGTGCCTCCACGGATCCGGAAGCTGTTCCGTTACATGCTCTTTTTCCGTTTCGAGGTCTCGTATTGCGAGGATTGCCTCTTCAGCCTCAGCCAATGTCTCCGAAAAATCATGCACGGTCTCGCCGGACTCACCAAGCATCGATCGAAGCTCATTTTGAACCGCTTCCATCGATTCCGTGAGATTTTGCAGCTGCAATTCCGTTTCCTGATTTCTGCGGTCTCTTTCTTTCTCCATCGAATGATAACGGATCGAAACGGCATTCTCTTCTTCTTTCAGACGGAGCCATTGCTCGTTTTTTTCAAGCCACATTTGCGAAAGTCTTTTTTTCTTCGTCTGTTGAATCAAAAGGCAGACGAGGATTATCTCAATCACAAGAAAGAGAACGGCAGCGAACGCTGTACTCATTCTCGTTTTCAAAAAAAAGATGGTTCCGATTGCAAAGGCTCCGCCGAAAAGAATCATGGCAAAAACAAGCATTGCGTATGCTCCGGACGGAATGCCCTGCGGGCCTTTTCCAAAGGCATCTCTTTCTTTTCGCGCCTCCTCCGCTCTTGCTCCGGCTTCTTGCCAAGCCTGCTGCGCTTCAGAGATCTCATTTTTGTATTTTTCCCGAACCTTTTCCCGGCTGCTCAGCAACTCCCGGTATTGTGATTTTTGAAATTCCAGCCGGGACAGCTTTTCCCGGGCCTCACGAGCCTCGGAGAAATCTCGGATTTTCGACTTCCTCTGTAAATGATTGCTCCGCTCGCGAATCTTTTTTTCAAGCTCCTCCTTTTGACGGATCCGATCCCGAATCAGAAAAAGATCAAAGGATTTTGCCTTCTCCTCAAGCACATGAACTTTTTCTCGCAGCGCCGACGCCTCAGTATCCGAATCCTCTTTCTTCTTTTTCCATTCCGCAATTGCTTTTTCCTTTTCGCGGCGTTCTTCTTCCCGTCCCTCCAAAAAGCTCTGCTCTTCTTTCAGACGGACAAGACGTTTTTCCGCATCGACCAATATGCCCCCGTTCCCACGGTTTTTCACAAGAAGCTTTTCCTGATCCTGTAGAATTTTTGCAACCTGTGTAAATGAGGTGGCTTCATCACCCGTCGTCTGCAAATTGAGAAGACTGTCCAGAAGCATATCATCCTTCTGCGCATGGATAATGCTTCCGGATGAGCCAAATAAAACACTGCGCCGAAAGCTGTCGGCATCCATCAAAAAAAACAGATCTCCGGGTGTCTTTTTTGCGGGAAGGGATACCGCCTGTCCCGTCATTTCCTCTCGAAGCTCTACCGAATCCTGGCCGTTTGTCTTTCCAAATTTGCGCTCCAGACGATATTTTTTTTCGTTCTCCGTAAAAAAGATCACGCCCCTGGATCCGGATTTCACATATCTTCTGCGCAGGTTGGTACGGGGATCTCCGCCACGCTGCATGGAGCCGTAAAAGATCAGCTGAATGCTGTCAAGAATCGTGGATTTTCCATCCTCATTGTTTCCCTCCCAGACCGAAAATCCGCCGGAAAAATCGAAGGAAAGCTGCTGAAATTTACCGAATTTTTCCAGGGTCAAATGCTGTATTTCCAAGTAAATTCTCCTTTCCTTCAAACGCGTCCAATCCATAACGCATCGCCAGCTCAATCTGCTTCTGCAGCTCGGGATCCGCTTTTTCTTGCATTCTTAAAAGATTTTGCACAAAATACCCCTTCAGGCTTTCCTCCTGAGCAAGCGCATAAGGATCCTGCCAAGGCAAAAGCTCATCACGAAGCGAAAGAAAATACATTGTCTCCTCCAGCTCCCGTTCCAGAAGTGAAATATCCCGCCAGGAAGTCCTTCCCGTTAAAATCAGACGATAATAGTTTTTGGAGAAATCCGTATTTCCCAGCGTCTCTCGAATCCGCTGCACCGCCTCTTCTGTGGTCTCGATATCGGAAAGATCGATGTGCTCACGGAAAAACAATCTCGTTGCTGTGGGAAGAAACGAAAGATGAAGACCGGTATCGTCAATGATGCCTTCCAGAATTCCCTTTTCACCGGTTTCATCAAAGCCGCCTCCTTCAGGACAGCCTGAATAGGCATAGGATGTTCCGTATGCATTGATTTTCTGACAGGCCTGATGAATATGTCCCAACGCCACATAAGTCAATTCGCTCGGAAATTGTGCGGGATCCATGGGATTATATAGGCTCTCCTGACCCGAGCTGACCAGCTGACCATGCAAAAGCGCAATTTGTGTCCAGCCGGGTTCCGCCTCATGCTTTACTTTTTCAAAGTCGCACAAAAACGAAGTGCGCTGATAGGTTTCCTGAAATCCCGCTCCATAGATGCTGAGTGAAAATTCCGGAAGGTCGATGCGTTCCAGGCCTCCGGAAAATATATATACATTCTCCGGCCATCCCGGCATGGCGTATGCGGAATCCACGGTATAGGGATCATGATTGCCCGGAGAAATGAAAATTTGTATCTCAGGATATTCCGCAAGGATATGCCGGATTTCACGAAGCAATGAGGGCGTGATCTCCGATGCCTCGAGAAAATCCCCCGCAATCAAAACCAAAGAAATCTCCCGGCTCCGGGCGGATGTCAGAATCCTCTTCAGCGTTTGTATTTTTTCGCTCATGCGCTCCTCCCCTCGGCTCCGTAAAGCGGGGAGCTTTGCGCCAAGATGCATATCGGCGGTGTGTAGAAAATGAATTGGCTTCATAGTTTTCACCTTTCTCTTCTTTTCAAAAAAGTGTACCATATTCCAAAAGGAGGTCTCCATGAAAAAAAACAGTATTGTGCTGATTGAACCGGAAATACCCTATAATACGGGCAATATTGCACGGACCTGTGTCATCACCGATACCGCCCTGCACTTAGTTCGCCCTTTCGGGTTTCAGCTCACGGATCATTATATTCGGCGCTCCGGCATGGACTATTGGGAAAAAACGGATCTGACCATTTGGGACAGTCTGGATGAATTTACAGCTCATATGGAAGAAGAGGCCAAAAACGGAGCTCACATCTGTTATATCGAAACCGGAGCAATCCATCGCATCGATCAAATCGAAGCCAAGAACCCGGTCATGCTGCTCTTCGGAAAGGAATCCAAGGGCCTTCCGAAATCGCTTCTTGATGCGCATCCCGAACGCTGCTACCGAATCCCGATGGCTCCCGATCAGCGTTCGCTCAATCTCTCCAATTCCGCTGCGATTGCACTGTTTGAAGTTCTCAGACAACAAGGATATCCGGGTCTGATCTGAAGAAAGCATGATCGCATTCCTGATTTTGAATTCGTCATGGATCAGCCGAACAGCCTTTCAATCAGCCTGTGAAAATACCCGGGAAGTATCGTAAAGCTGAAGCTTCGTTCCAATCGTTCCTCACGCTTATGAATGTCTTTTCCATAGCCGCCGACATTCACTCCGGGAATGTTCAATTGCTGTAATGCCTCTATGGGAAAAGAATAATATGACGTGTGAGTCACAAGGTTTTGAAAAATCAGAGAACAATCCTGCTCACCCAGTCCGGAATAGCAGAGATCCGAAATCCCCATAAAATAATTTTTCGTGGAAAGCCTGACGCCTTCCGCTTGCGCTTCGTGACATATGTCCTCAACGCATCGCAAAAGCCGTTGATTCCGCGGATCGGAGGCTTGCGGAAATACATTGGGATAATATGGCGGAAGAAAGCCCGTAACCACCAGAGGGCCTTCCAGCGAAAGCTCATGAATCAGCCTTTCCACTTGGCGAATTGCCTGCTCTTGGATATGAATGCCGTCTGAGAGCACATCTTCTGCCATTGGTTTTTCTTGTGAGGGCAATTGCGAATCCGCATTGGAGATATGGATGCCCTTCTCCCGTGCCAGACGGAGCAGTGTGCGGTAGGTAAGCACCTGAGGAGCCGGTAAATCTCCTGTTTTTGTTTTCCCTATCCGCATCCGATATGCCTGATGTTTTTCATTTTTTTCGCATAAGGCTTCCTGTAAAGCCTCCTGTGCAATTTTTTTCAGCTTTTCCAAGATTCGTCCCGGCTCCGCGCAAAGAGTGATGAGATTGTAATAGCTGACCGCCTTCTCCGGCATGGAGACGGAGTATCGCGCCCTTCGATCCTCCATATGCAAACAGATCGGAGGGGGTGAGGACTGTCCATGTGCGTGCTCCACAAAATCAGGATTCAGCTGCATACGCCGATAAATGGCCGCGTTGATTGCATTCGCATCAAGACCCTCAAACGGTTCTCTGGCATGTGTCGTTTTTCCTATGCAATAAAAAAACGGCATGACTTTTCCGCAGGAGCCGAGCTGAATCCAATGAGTATCCGGCTCTTGCTCATCGAGTTCATGGCATTCCGTAAGACACATAGCAATATAGTCCAGCTTTTTTTCCTTCTGTAATTGCACAAGGAAGCTGCAGGCGCTCCGCATTCCCTCCGAATTGGTTTCTTCCGAACAAACTCCCAGAAAAAGGAGATTTCCCTTCAGTCTGCCGCTTTCCTTTTCAGCGGCGAATTCCCTCAGCTGGTCCAGACAAAGCGCCAATCCATATTTCATATCCGCACTGCCTCTCCCGAAAAGCCAGGTTCCGCTCTGCAAATCCGATCGCGCCTCAGCCGGCAATTCCTCCTGAGCAAGGACCTTTTCCAAGGCATCCGGATCCGTAGCATACGGAGCGGCCATGCCATATTCTTCAATGCCGACGACATCATAGTGCCCCGTGATAATCACACAATCCCTCGAATCCGTATCGGACTCCAGCAATGCTGCTACGCAAAATCGGTTCAACGGATCATTCGGAACGGGAATTCGATATATGCAATCCGAATGCTTTGCAAAATAAGGAATCGCTCGTACCCTTTCCTCTAAAAAAAGTCCCATCTCCCGCTCACTGCTCGTTCCCGATACTCCGCAAACGGAAAGCAGTTTTCGCAGCTCTTCTTCGATTCTGTTCATTTCATCCCCCCGGCGCATTCAAAAAGCGCGCTCCCTGTCGAAGCGCGCTTCCTATTCGAGTTCCATCTCCGGATTCTCTGCAGTAACAATCGTCTTGGCAATTACAGAGGCTCCGAGATATTTTTCGAAAGAAACCGCTAAAGAATCAATCGCTTCCCGCAGCTCCGGAATACGATCCTTTTCAATACATTCCATAGCTGCAAATTCTGAGGTCGTCGCATCGGTAATCTGTGTTCTTTGACCGTCTCTCCAGTTCCAGCAGCGACAAACAACACCAAGCTTATCATAATATGCAATTTCTCCCGGCAACGGCGGATCCTGTTTGGTTTCTCCGATCGGAAGAAAGTCCTCGTTGCCCTTCATCGTACCAAGATGTAAATCTCCTTCAAATTTATCGCAATCCTCAACGCCGATCGGAAAACCATAGCGTAAAGAAATCGCATTGGTAATATCTACAGAGGGAGCAATTGAGCCGATCGGCTTTCCATGCATGATACGCTTCAGCAAAGCCTCAATCGATACACGTGCGCCCTTTTTCGTGGGAAACCTGCGATATGCTTCTCTCCAGATTTGAATCAACGGATTCTCCGAAATCGGTTCCTTGGGAACATATTTTTTTGCAATGTCATTGGCTTCCGCCAAAAGATTTTTGAGCTCTTGCACCTGTTTATCAGAAAGCCTTGCCGTTTCTCTGACATTTCTGACGGAAAGAGCGCCAATGGCAGCTTCCGGAAAAATTTTCCAAAACTCGGAGTCAACAATAAACTTTTGCACATCATATCCTTTCTTTTCGTACTATAATGATTATAGCATAGATGGAAAGGAACAAACTCTTGAACAAAACAAATTACCAGCTCGTACTGGATAAAACGCTGGAGCAAATCCGATCCCTGTCCGCTCCTCCTACCTTGCTTCTTCACAGCTGCTGCGGGCCTTGCAGCACCTATGTTCTGGAATATCTTTCACAGTATTTTTCCATCACGGTCTACTATTACAACCCTAATATATATCCACCGGAGGAATATTTCATGAGAGAGCGGGAGCAGGAGGATTTTATCCGGAAGCTCCCTGCCAAATATCCCATTCATTTTTTAGCTGCACGCTACGATCCGCAGGAATATTATGAAGCGGTGAAATCTCATGAAAAGGATCCTGAGGGAGGTGAACGATGCCTCCTCTGTTATGGTCTGCGTTTACGGGAAGCTGCTCGTGTTGCGAAGAAAAGCGGCTTTGATTATTTTACAACGACTCTGTCCATCAGTCCCCATAAGGATTCACAGGCTCTCAATCGTATCGGCGGTGAGCTTGCCGAGGAAATCGGCGTGAAATACCTTTTTTCGGATTTTAAGAAAAGGGACGGCTTTCGACGCTCGACAATGCTGACGCAGGAATATCAAATGTATCGCCAGGATTACTGCGGATGTGTTTTTTCCTACCGGAAAAGACAGGATTCGTGAATAATGATCTCGTCATAAAATAAGCAGGGTTTTCCCTGCTTATTCGGAAATCTTCCATTTTTGAATACGAGCGCCTCGCGTATCTACAGAGAGTCTGCGCACCTCCCAGCGTCCCGGTACCAGGCTTCGCATTTTTTTGACAAAGCTTTTTTCCTCGCCAGTCAAAACTGCAAGCATGGTCGATCCGGCACCGCTGATTACGAGCCCGCAGGCGCCCCATTTTTTTGCAGCTTTTTGAATCAGCTCATGCTCCGGAATCAAGCTCCGACGATAGGGCTGATGAATGCAATCCTGCAAGCCGTATCTCAGCTGATTGGCATCTCCTGTTGAAAATCCGCTGAGCAAAAATCCCAAATAAGAAAGATTACGCACGGCATTCGCCCTCGGAATGCTCTGCGGTAAAACCGATCTTGACATTTTTGTGGATAATTTTTCAGACGGAATGATTGCCGCAAATTTTACTTTTTTAGAAAGAGAAAGTCTTTCATAATAAATCTGATCTCCGTCCATCGCGGAAAGGCACAGTCCTCCATAGACCGCAGGCGCCGCATTATCCGGATGTCCTTCCAGACACGCCGCTGCTTGCAGGATTCCCTGACGCAGCTTCTTCGATTGAATGTCGACCTCCTGCGGAGGAGTCCCCTTTTTTCTCTGCACTGCATATGCCGCCGCGGCAGCGCCTGCCACAACACAGGCCGCTGAGGAACCTAAGCCCCTTGTCGCCGGTATATGCGAATGAATGCTCACAGAGACCGGAGGCAGTTTTTCTCCCATTTTCCTGCCATATTCACGATAGGCTTCCAGCGGAAGATTGGACTTGTCAAATGCATGCTGCTTAAATTTTGCAACGGCATCCATGTGCTTCCACCGAAAAGTGACATCCATATAGCAGGAAAGGGCAACACCGAGACAATCAAAGCCCGGACCGAGATTGGCGCTCGTTGCGGGAACGCGAATTACGATTTGTTCCATGCCGCTCCTCCCTTCGAAAGAGATTCGATCAGAGCTTCGACCTGTCCGTCAACCACGGGTTGTGCCGCCTTGGATACAAAATGCGCAAGCTTGTCTTCGGAGAGCGTGATTTCCTGTCTGGACTGCTGAGAAAACATGCGCAGCAGTCCTTCCGGCACGGGCGTTCCGGTAAGCCGATAAAGTGTATCAATACGAGTCTGCAAATCGTCATCAACGTCAGCACCAAGCGCCTCCAGCACCTTTTCTGAAAATTTATACGGACTGGCCGTGCTTAAAATCAGCCAGGGGAAATCGGAATTCGCGGGAACACTTGCAGAAGCGACCGCCGTATGCGGATCGATGAGATATCGGCTCTCCTCCCAGATCCTGTGAATCTCTTCTCCGGTTTTTTCTTCGTCAATCCATTCCGCCGCATATTTTGCCTCGGGATTCGGAAGCTCAAAATAGCCCTTCGTGTCCAGATTTCCCATAAGCTGTTTTACCTTTTCCGTATCGTGCAATTTGAGATACAGAAATCTCTCTAAATTGCCGGAAACAAGGATATCCATGGAAGGACTTGCTGTCAGGCGAAGCTTTCTTCTTTTATCATAGATGCCTTCCCGGGCAAAATCTGTCAGAACATGGTTCGAATTGGATGCCACGAGCAGTTTTCCTAAGGGAAGTCCCATTTCTCGTGCATAGAATCCTGCCAGTACGTCTCCGAAATTGCCTGTCGGAACGGAGCAGGACAGCTTTTCTCCATAAGAAAGCACTCCGTTTCTCACGGCCTCCAAATATGCATAAACATAATATACAATTTGCGGCACCAGTCTTCCGATATTAATCGAATTTGCCGAGGAAAGCACAATGCCCTGCTCAAAAAGTCGTTTCTTCGTCATGGGGTCGGCAAAAATCCGTTTCACGGCTTTCTGGCAATCATCAAAATTCCCTTCCACGGCAACAGCCAGGGCATTCGGGGACTCGGGAGACCGCATTTGTCGCCGCTGCATCGCGCTGACGCCCGCTCTCGGATAAAACACAAGAACTCCCATGTCCTGATTTTTGGAAAACCCGACCATAGAGGCTTTTCCTGTGTCCCCGGAGGTTGCGGTAAGGATGAGCACCTTCTGCCGTTTCTTTTCTATTTCCTGTGCCGCCTGCATGAGATACGGCAAAATCGAAAGCGCCATATCCTTAAATGCGGCGGTTGGTCCATGCCAAAGCTCAAGATATCCCCTTTTCGGTGAGATCCGGTGCACCCGAACCTTGGAATCCACTGAGAAACGCGCATCATAGGCCCGGGAAACAAGATTTCGAATCGTCTCGTCCGTAAAATCCGTAAAATACAGGGACAGAATTCGGCTTGCAATTTCCGCATAGGAGAAAGTCTTCCATGTGGAAAAATCCACCCTTGGAATTGTCTCCGGAACATAGAGACCGCCGTCACCTGCCAGCCCCTGTAAAATCGCCTGAGCGCCCGTCACTCTGTTATTGAGATTGCGTGTGCTGATATACCGCATTTTCATCTCCAATCCAAATGACTGTCTTTCCCTCTCGAGAAAGCTTTTCCGCTTCCGAAGCCTCTAAAAATACCGACTCTTGCACAGAGCCCTCCCGGACATAATACAGGCCTTTTTGTTTCATCGAAAGATTTTCCAGAAAACACTCCGTCTCCAAAGGAAAGTCCGATTTTTGGGAAGCACAGCCCGATGCAATCTCTATGAGATCCCCCCAAATGGCATCCGCAGTAGGCTCCATTCCCGCACCCGGTCCGGCCAGCTGCAGATCTCCCACATGCGATCCTGTAAATTGCACAATATTTTGTGCACCGTTGATCCCTGCAAAAATACTTTTCTCCGGAAGTGCTGCGGGTGCTACAAAAGCGGCATACCCTCTTTTTTGCACCTCCAGATGCGCAATGAGCTTTACCACTCTCTTTTTTTTCTTCATACAGACGATATCGTCCGCTTCGATTTTTTCAATGCCGATACAGGGGATCTCGCGAAGTGCCACCTGTTTCCCCAAAATGATACTGCTTAAAATCGTCAATTTCCGCAGAGCATCAGCACCGGATAGATCGTCTGTGGGATCCGCCTCCAAATAGCCGTGTTTTAAAGCATCCGCAAGCGCACTTTCCCGCTCTTTCCCTTCGGTCATCCCGGACAGCACATAATTGGAAGATCCGTTCAGAATCCCCTCAAGCTTGGTGATCGTATTTCTCATCATCTCGCTGCGAAGGGTTCGCAAAATCGGAATTCCGCCTGCAACGGCCGCCTCGTAAAGAAAAAAAACACCCTGTCTCCGCGCAAGCCGCGTCATTTCCTCGAAGCACTCCGCAATCGCTGCCTTACTGGCGCTTACCACATGCTTTTTTGCAGATAAAGCGTTTTTGATCAATTGAATCGAGGCTTCCCGATCACTCATGGCATCGACGATCACATCCACAGCCGGATCCCTGAGCAAGCTCTCAAAATCGTCCGTCAGCAGGGGAATATCGTCCTGAGCAATCAAGGATCCCCTCTCTTTTTTACAATCGCGAACAACAATCCCTGCAATTTCAATGGATTCCTGCGTAAAATGCTCCAGCTTCCTCTTTTCCTCCCTGGCAATTCGGTAAACACCGCTTCCGACGGTTCCGAAGCCGTAGAGTCCGATCCTCATAGTCTGCCTCTCACAAGAAGCTCCGCAATCTGCACGGAATTCGTGGCGGCTCCTTTTCGGATGTTATCCGCAACACAGAAGAAATTCAACGCATTCGAACAGGATTCATCTCTTCGAATTCTTCCGATATAAATCGCATCATTGCCTTTGCAGAGCTCGGGATAAGGATAAATCAGATTCTCCGGATCATCCTCCAGTACGATGCCGTCCTGCTTTTGCATGGCATGGCGCACATCCTCAAGAGTAAAGTCATTTTCAAGCTCCACATTGACGGAGATGCTATGTCCGAAATCCACCGGCACGCGTACCGCCGTAGCCGTAACTGCGAGCTCGGGAAGATGAAGAATTTTACGTGTTTCGTCAATCATCTTCATTTCTTCTTTGGTATATCCGTTCTCCAAAAAGACGTCAATGCGAGGCAGTACATTGAGCTTGAGCACATGATCAAATGCATGCTTCGTCCCGTTTTTTAAATCCTCAAGTCCTTTCATTCCCGCACCGGCCGCTGCCTGGTAAGTGGAAAAAATGACTCGTTTCAGACCATAGAGATCCCTCAAAACCTTTAAAGGCGGCATGCACTGAATGGTCGAGCAGTTCGGATTGGCAATGATGCCCTGATATCCTGAAAGATCCTCAGGATTGACTTCGGGCACAACCAACGGGATTTCCTTCTTCATGCGCCACTGCGAACTGTTATCGACGACATAAGCTCCCTTGGCTGCCGCCAATGGTGCAAATTGAGCGCTGATGGCGGCTCCTGCGGAAAAAAGCGCAATATCCATATCCTCCGTAAAAGAATCTTCCCTGAGCTCCTGTACGATGCATTCCTTTCCTTGAAATTCAAGAGTCTCACCGGCCGAGTGAGAAGAAGCAAAGGCACTCAGTCTTCGAACCGGAAATTTTCGCTCCTCTAAAACACGAAGCATGGTTCTGCCTACCAGTCCCGTTGCTCCGACAACGGCAATA
>JALFST010000014.1 GCA_022779285.1 Peptoniphilaceae bacterium | reverse complement strand
TCTCTGCATTTCCGGCATCGGCCATACCCGTGGCAGTCGTATAGACATAGCTCTGGTACAAGGATCTGTGACCGGAAATGAAAATTTTATTGACCTGTGTGTAGGTGAGTACAAGTGCCAGGTGCAACAGCTCCTCATGTTTTTCCTTAACGGAATCATGGATTTTCTTGAGCCTGGTTAAAATCTCCCTGGGATCGGATTCTTCAGGAAGCGCATCAACCTCCTGAACAAAACTCTTTTCTATGGGCTCATCCTTTGGAGTCTGCGAATATGACAGAGGCTGTGCCGTTTTGAGATACCAGGCACGTTCCTCCGCTGCCTTTTGCCTTACCTCATTGACGACGGCATCCACATCGAGTTCATTGAAACTGTACTCGGTAAAGCCTGTTGGCTGCATAACACGAACAACAAAGCCTCTTTCTTCGTCATCGGAAGGGCGAAGCGCCATTCCGCTCGTTTGCACAATCCATGCAGTACCTGTAACATCTGTTCCGAGAACAGAAACATAAGAAAACTCTTCAGAAAGACGGGCCACCAAATCCTGCAGCGCTTCCTTCTTCTCGAGCAGATAGTTTGAAGTCTTAAGTTTCACTTGATTCCTCCTCTTCCAAACAACAATTGAGTTGTAGCTTTTTTATAATAGCATACTTTCCTGATTCCCGCTTTTCAGGCACTCTCAGAAAAAACTTGCAGTTACCTGAAGCAATTACAAAAAAGCCGAATTTCAACACGTCTTTCTGAAATCCGGCCCTTTCCTTTTCTTCAGCTTTTTGGACATACTCGCCTCTCGGACAGGTCTTCCTTTTGGCGATATCCTTTACTTATTTTATATAAGTCGCCCATGCCCACCGAAATACATTCAGCATGTTATGAAACGCCTGAGCATATGTATTTCTTTTCGAATCCGTGCCGGGCAGTCCGTCAAAATAAAACACCTCATAAATCGATTTCGCCTTATTGACCTTTTGCACGTATTCTCTTGGCTCCTTATTGGGAATGTTTTTCATGGAGTCAATTTCCCAACTGATCGTTCCGTCTGCCAGCCATTGATCGACATTCTTTTTTCCCGCATTATAGGCTACGATGGCCAGATCTCGGCTTTGATACTTTTGCAGCAAATCTGAAAAATATTGCGTACCGATTTTCAGATTCTGCAAAGGATCCATAAGATCCACAGATTCCGGATCCAATCCTAATTTTTGTGCCGCCTCGGCTTTCGCATCGGGCAAAATCTGCATCAGCCCGCTCGCCCCGACCTTGCTGACCGCATCGGAGCGGAAATCGGATTCCGTCTTCACAATCCCCGCTACAAGATACGGATCCAATCCGGCTGATTTTGCAGCCTCCTGAATTTCCGCGCTGTATGACAGCGGATAGTTTTTTGTGCCTTGCACAACTGCCGCATAACAAACCGCAAGCGCAAGGATCGCGATGATGATGAGAAAAATAATCAGATTGCGAAGTATTCTTCCAAAGGTACGTAATACAGTTTTCATATTTTTTTTACCCTTTTTAATGCCTCTTCTATTTGCCCATATAGCGCCGATATCGTTCCATCATTTCGAATAATACAATCCGCAAGCCGGAAACGTTCTTCACCCATTTGAGACTGTATTCTCAGCACTGCCTCTCGCCTCGTCAAGCCATCCCTTTTCATGATTCTCGAAATTCGAAGCTCAAGCGGAGCATCAACCACCCAAACCTCATCCATGGAAAGCGCCTTCGCCCGGTCCCATGTTTCCATAAGAAGCGGAATATCAAAGAAAAGTAATCCATTTCCATGCGCTTTCTCCCAAGACAGCGCCCTTTCCTCCATCTCCTGATAAATAACGGGATGGGACAGAGAATCCAATTTTTTTCGTTGAATTGCATCCTGAAATACAATGCTTCCTAACCTTCTTCGGTCGATATTTCCGTCCTCTAATAGAATATCACAACCAAAATGAGCAACAAGAGCTTGATACAGCTTTTTCCCGGGAAGCATGAGCTCGTGAACAATCGCATCCGCATCAATTACGGGATATCCTGCTTGCTGCAAATATTTTGTCACCATAGACTTTCCGGATGCAATTCCACCTGTTAAGCCGATACGCATGCCTGCCTCCTAACACTTTATTTGGTCTCAAACCAGCTCTTGCCAATTTTCATGTCTGCGATAAGGGGCACGGCAAAATTTCCGATGCTTTGCATGATTTGCACAACGAGTTCGCCGATTTCCTCCGCCTCGTCTTCAGGCGCTTCCAAAATCAATTCATCATGTACCTGAAGCACGAGGCGTGCGCGGCTGTGTCTTTCTCTCAAGGCCTGATCCACCTGAAGCATTGCCATCTTGATAACATCCGCAGCCGTTCCCTGAATCGGTGTGTTGAGCGCAACACGTTCTCCGAAGCTGCGAATCGAATAATTTCTGCTTTTCAGCTCCGGAATATTTCTGCGGCGTCCAAAAGCCGTTTCTACGTACCCCTGCTCATGTGCCTGTTCCACAATGCGCGTCATATACTCGCGAATGGACGGATAGGTGTCCTTATATCCCTCGATATAAGCTTTGGCTTCAGCTCTGGAAATTCCCAAATCCTGAGACAAGCCATAGTCGCTGATTCCATAGATGATTCCGAAATTGACCGCTTTTGCATGAGATCGTTGAAGCGCTGTGACCTCTTCCAAAGGAATGTGATTCACCTCAGCAGCGGTTTTCCTATGAATGTCCTCACCCTGGCGGAAGGCCTCAAGCATTGTCTGATCTCCGCTCAGTGATGCCAGAATGCGCAATTCTATTTGAGAATAGTCAGCATCGATGAGAAGATTTCCCTCTTCGGCAACAAATACGGAACGAAGCTTTCTTCCCTCCTCCGTGCGAATGGGAATATTTTGCAAATTCGGCTCCGTTGAAGAAAGTCTGCCCGTTGCCGCAACATTTTGGCGGAAACAAGATCGTACACGCTGATCCGGATCAATGTATGGATAAAAGCCATCTATATAAGTACTCATCAGCTTAGACAGCTTTCTGTAGTTAAGAATTGCCCTTGCGATCGGGTGTACCTTCACGAGCTTTTCCAGCACATCGACATTTGTGGAATATCCGGTTTTCGTCTTTTTTCCATGAGGAAGCTTCATATGTTCAAAAAGGACCTCGCCCATTTGCTTTGGCGAATTGATATTGAAGCTCTCTCCGGCAAGCCCCAGGACCTCCGCCTCATATTTTTGTAACACTGCGGAAAACTCAACCTTCAGCTCGTCCAAAACGTGAGTATCAACCGCCACTCCGTTTTTCTCCATCCGCGCCAGAACTCCTGCCAGCGGATTTTCAATCGTTTCATACAGCTCATACATTCCCATATCCTTGAGCTGTTGAGATACAATCTCTTTCGCCTTCCACAATGTCGTGAGCATGCCGGAAACAAAATTTCCCAAAGCGTCTTGCGAAAGCTCTGTAAATTCCATTCTGGATTTTCCCTTGCCAAGCAGGTCAACCGGACCCTGAATCGCTGCAAGTCCCGCAGCCTCCGCAAGTGAAGCTATGGAATAGCTCGAACGGTTGGGGTCGATCAGGTACTCCATCAGCATCATATCATCATAGGTGCCCTCCAGCAAAATGCCTGTTTTCCCAAGAAGCACCATGGCCTCCTTGATGTCATAGCCGATCCAGTGACGCGTCTCATTTTGAAAGATCGGAGCGAATAATTCACAAAATTCGGTTTCATTTTCTGAAATATCCAAGATCCTCGTCCCTGAATTGTCATCGAAAAAACATGCAAATACGGGATACGCATGCTGATAGCTTTCTTCATTTCCGAGAATTGCAAAAGCACAGATTTTGTTCTCCTGAAGAGAGCTCGCCACACTCTTCCAGTCTTTGTCATGAACCAATTCAAATTCATAGCTTTGTACAATTTCAGGCGCATCAACGGCAAAACGGGAAGCCAGAGTTTTGAACTCCAGGCGTGTCAAGCGATCCATCAATTTCTCTCTATCCATAGGCTTCGGCGTATAATGAAGCGGATCCGTTTCCATGGGCACCTCCCGGAAAATGGTTCCCAATTTGCGGCTCAAATACGCTAAATTCCGATTTTCCTCCAGATTCTGCCTTAATTTCTTTCCTGCAATGGAATCAATATTTTCATATACTCCATCAATGCTTGTATATTCCCGAATCAATTTCAATGCGGTTTTTTCGCCGACTCCCGGAACCCCCGGAATATTATCCGAGGGATCTCCCTGCAGTCCCTTGACCTCGATGAGCTGCTGCGGCTGTAAACCGTATTTTTCCCGGATCCACTCGCAGTTTACAATTTCCAGCTCGGAAATACCTTTCTTCGTGAAGAGCACATCGGTAAGCGAATCCACCAGCTGAAAATAGTCTCGGTCTCCCGTCAGGAGATAGCTCTGCAGGCCACGCCCCTCTGCATGCCTGGCTAATGTGCCGATCAAATCATCCGCTTCATATCCATCCATATCAATATGGCATACGCCCATGGCGTCTAAAACATCCTTCACAATGCCGAATTGGGAAGAGAGCTCGCTCGGCGTTTCCTGACGGTTCGCTTTATATGCCTCATAGTCTTTTTTTCGAAATGTCGGAGTGCTTTTATCAAAAGCCACCACCACATAATCGGGAGAAAGCATATCCACCGCCTTCAAATACATATTTAAAAAACCGTATACGCCGTTCGTATAGATTCCGTCCTTTGTTGTCAGGTTTCGAATTGCATAAAACGCTCGAAACAATAAACCCGAACCGTCAATCATCAGGAATTTCTTTTTTTCTTCCATTTCAGCCGCCTCCTCGGTGTTGCTTTCCACGGACATGCCATGACATGGTTTCGTATACAAAAAAAGCCACGCATTGCGTGGCTTATGCTGGTGGTGGGACTTGAACCCACACGCGGGGATACCGCAACAGATTTTGAGTCTGTCTCGTCTGCCAATTCCGACACACCAGCTTGCCGAAGTATTCTATCAAAAATATTTCGATCACGCAAATTCTTTTTCAGTATATCATGAATTGCCAAGCCGATCTCTCATGCTATATGGATCATCAATTATGGGATAATTTTGATGAAAATGAAGCAAAATAATACTTATGATTGCTATCACATTTTCTTGTTTGCAGTTACAATTAAGAAATAGAAAAGGAGGCCGCATGGAATTCACAAGCTCTCAAATGGAAGCCATCTCTCATAAAAACGGACCTTGTCTTGTTCTGGCGGTTCCCGGCGCCGGCAAAACGACCGTGCTGCTCGCACGAATCCAATCGCTCCTGAATGCCGGAATTCCCGCAAATCAAATCGCATCCATCACATTTTCTCGTCAGCAGGCCAGGGACATGCAGGCTCGCTTTTTTTCGGTTCACGACAAAAAGCAAGGAGAACCGGCCTTCTCTACAATCCACGCATTTTGTTTTCAGATACTCCGTCATTATGCTGCACAAAAAAATGAGATGTTGTCTCTGATTGAAGGACATCCCAAATGGAGTAAATATCAGTTCTTAAGAGAACGCTTCGCCTTTTATCAAAACCGCGCCATTACGGAGGAGGAAACGGAGGATTATTTCCGAATCGACGGTTACTTGAAAAATGCGCTCATGACCTATGAGCAATATCGGATAAAAAGTGGAGAAAGTTTCCCTCACTTTCAAGAGATTTCGCATGATTATATTCAATTTAAGGAGTCTCATAATCTCATCGATTTTGATGATATGCTGATCCGAACCTTGCAGATTCTGGATCAGGATCCGGATTTGCTGAACTCTCTTCGCAGGCGTTTTCCGTTTTTACAGGTAGACGAAGCTCAGGATACATCCTTGATTCAATGGAGAATCATTCAGCTTTTAGCTGCTCCGGAAAACAATCTTCTTATGGTCGCGGATGATGATCAGTCCATCTATGGATTTCGAGGCGCCGATCCCCAATATCTCCTTCAATTCAAGAAATTTTATCCGGATGCAAAAATTATACTCATGCAGGAGAACTATCGTTCCTCATCGAATATTGTGGAAATCGCCTCCCATTTCATTGTCAAAAACAACGATCGATATGAAAAGAATATCACTGCAACACAAGAAGGCAATGATCGGGTACGGATTCTTCTCGTAAAATCCCTGTCACGGCAGCTTCAGGAAATAAAAAAAGAACTCGCCATGCAGAATAAAAATGAGACCACCGCAATTCTCTTTCGTAATAATCTCTCCGCAATTGCCATAGCTGAGCTTTTTCAACAAATGAATCTCCATTTTTCGAGCAATGCCGACCCCCATAAGTTTTTTCGGAATCCCATTCTTGCGGATATCCTGCACATTCTTCATTTTTCTGTCGATCCGACCGATTTGAGAACATTCCAAAAAATCTACTATAAACTCGGCGCCTATTTAAAGAAAATCTTTCTGGAGAAAATCTCTGTATTAGATCCGTATCTGCCCGTCCTGGAAAGGCTGGCCGAGCTTCCTGATACACAAAATCGTTTTTACCGAGAAAAAATCGGATCTTTACAGGCTTCTTTTTCCCGTTTACGCTTTCTTTCGCCGAAGGATGCGATCGATGAGATCCTTGTCCGGCTTGGTTATGGACAATATCTTCAGGAGCATTCCCGCCGACAGAAGAAGCCTCTGGCTCAAAGTTACCGAACGATCGAAACGCTCCGCATAATTGCGGAAGCCTCCGCTGATTTTCCTGATCTTGAGCGGCATCTGAAAAAGCTCTACGACTCGCTCCTCCATCCCTCAGACATAAGCAATGTCACTCTCTCCACGATCCACGGTGCCAAAGGCTTAGAATACGATAATGTCTGGCTGATTGATCTGATTCAGGAGGAGTTTCCCTCAATGTCGGCTCTGGAAAATTTGCGGCACGGAGACGCAGACCTGCTGGAGGAGGAACGCCGCCTTTTTTATGTGGGGATCACTCGCGCAAAAAAAAGATTGCGGCTCATTGGACGAACCGCAATTGATGGCAAAAAACAGGATTATTCTCAATTTCTCGATGAATTAACGAGCGGAAAAATTCGCCGGAAAAGAAGAAAATGATGATTATACGGAGCCTTGCGGCCGCATGGAACGTTCACAATCCCTTTTATTCGCTGTCACTAATTCATCAAAGCAGAGCGGACGATATCCGATCACATCTACCCCGCAGTTCAGCGCCTTCGGCAGCATTCTCACTCTTTCCTGTGTTAAAGAGGGATGATTGTGTATGTGCCCATAGAGATGCCATGTTCCATAGTAATAACCGTCCCACTCCAATAAGGGATAATGAAATAAGTCCAACCGATGTCTTCCATCCTGAATCACAAGATAGTCCGCGATCTCTTCAAAATAGGTGTGTAAACAAGGATTTTCCCGAATGATGCCGTCATGATTGCCACAGATCAGATGCAGACGACCCTTCAGCCTGATCAGATATTGCTCCGGCTCAGCTACGCGATGCATCAGATCACCGATAATATACACATCATCCCATTCTCGCACCGTCCTGTTCCATGACGAAATCATAAATTCGTCCATCTCCTCGACCGTTTCAAACGGGCGGTGACAAAAATCAATCACGCGCTCATCGCCAAAATGACAGTCGGCGATGTAATAATTCATCTTTCCCCTCTTCCTATGTTTCTTAATTCACTGTCGTTTTCCTGACAAGTCCGCGCAGTGTGTCCAATTCTTCCTTCGTCAACTCACGATACTCTCCGTATGCAAGTCGAGGATCCAAGCGCAACGTCCCCATGGAAATTCTTTTTAATTGTAAAACCTTTTTCCCTCGTAATGCAAACATTCTTTTTACCTGATGATATTTTCCCTCCATAATATGAACCAGCGCTTTTTTTGTATCCAGAATTTGCAATTCAGCAGGCATTGTCCATATTTTTTCAGGCTCAAGGAAAAAACCTTTTTGAAAGGCTTGCCGGTCTTCTTCTGTAACATCGTCATCCAATAGTGCTTCGTATCCCTTCTGAACGTGATGCTTCGGTGAAAGCAGCTCATGTGCCAAGCGGCCGTCATTGGTTATCAGAAGAAGACCGGTTGTGTCCTTATCTAATCTGCCAACGGGAAACAGATCCGGCACTTGATCCTCATCTCGAATGAAATCTATGACGGTTGTACGATGATCTCGAGTCGCTGATAAAGCATCGACGGGCTTATTCATCATATAGTATCGGTATTTTCTATATGAAAGTATCGTTTCATCCACGGTAACGGCATCGGTTTCTTCAATTTTCGTTTTACCGGCTACAATCACTTTTCCATTTACATGAACATGCCCTTCCGCAATCAGGTGATTTACCTCTTTGCGAGATCCTATTCCCGAATTTGCTAAAAACTTATCCAAGCGCAGCTTCATCGACTCCTCACAACAGTTCTTTTTGGAAGCGATACCCTCGCCCCCATACAGTTCGAATCAGATTTGGAAATCCCAGCTTCGAACATTTGGTACGTATCCGGCGCACATATACGTCCGCTGTTCGGCTTTGACTGTCCGTTTCTCCTCCAAGCTTTGTCAGCAGCTGCGTTCTGCTGACCACAGCGCCTTCCGCAGCCCAGAGATGATAGAAGACCTCAAATTCACGCATCGTAAGCTCAATTTGGTTTTGTTGATAGCTGAGCGTATGATGTATGAAATCTGCCTCGATTTGACCGATTTCCATTACGGCGTTTTTTTTACCGGTATCCTTCCGGGTTTTCCACCGCCGAAGCACACAGCGAATCCGTGACTTCAGTTCGAGGAAATCGATTGGAAAGCGCATATAATCGTCATATCCGTATTCTAAGCAAAGGACAGCCTCCGTGCTTGTGGAATGCTCAGAAACAACTATCATGGGAACAAAAACGTCATCCTCCATGCGTCTGCGAAAATCCAGAGCATTTCCGTCCTCCAGTTGACTGCCGACAAGACAAAATTGGAACTCTTGTTTTGTCAATAGCTCATGAGCGCATGCAATTGTCGACGCTTCATAAACAATCATACCATCCGTTTCGAGACTGTACTTCAAATCTTCTACGAATTCCCGATCCCGATGCGCAATCATCAATTGCATCTCCAGCCTCCTTTCTTGCTATGCATACCATATCAGGAATTTCATGATTTGAAAAGACTAATTGCGGTCCGGCTTTTTGTTTGAAGGTCCGGCCCGAAAAATCCTTTCATATTCCAATGCCAGACGATCAATCACCTCTGCATTTTTCCGATAGAAGGTGCTGCGTGAGAAAAAAAGGGTTCCGCAGATCACACGAACGGACAATTGTTCAAAATATCGAAGCTTAACAAGCTTCAATGCATCTTCATCCAGATTGAACAAAAGAAGCTGCATCAGTTGATGTTCTGCCCGCAGATCATATAAATGCTGCAGGATATTTTCTTTTTCCACCACCAGGACCTCTTGTATTGATTTTTTTGTCGTTTCTCCCGTCTTGCTGCATTGCAATGCAGGAGCATGTACACCTCCCGTTCTTTCTCGAATTTGATAATCCGTACTCCACTCCCGAATCAGATCGTCCTCCTCAATTCTTTTCAGTTTCTTCAGGTTTGACTGATATCCTTCCAACATTCTGAGCACGTTTTTTCTGGATTCCTCCGAAGAAATATAGATATGTCTTTTCATTTTTCCCTTCTTTCTATGGTTTTTGATGCCCAGAGATGAACGATACCTGTTTTCCCGTGTTTTTTTAATTGTAGCATGAAAAAAACAAAAGAATTTCCCATATATCCGATTTTTTGTCTACTTTTTCGATATAAATTGTAACATTTAGTTTTTTTTCTAAAAAATACTAAAAAAAAAGCGGGAGCCGAAGCTCCCGCTTTCTGTAACAATGATTAATATGCCCCGTATCCCGGACCGCCGGCAGGCATCTGCGGCTCAGCCGGCTCCGGCTTAGGCACGTCGCTGACAGCCGCTTCTGTTGTCAGAAGCATGCTTGCAATCGATACGGCATTCTGGAGCGCTGAACGTGTAACCTTGGTCGGATCCACGATTCCTGCCTCGAACATATCGACATATTCTTCTTTATATGCATCGAAGCCATGACCAATAGCGGCTTTCTTTACATGATCGACAATGACGGATGGCTCCAAGCCTGCATTGGTGACGATCTGGCGAAGCGGTTCCTCCAAAGCGCGCACGATGATCTTACCGCCGATTTGCTCATCACCCTCAAGAGTCTCGACAAATTTATTTACGCTCTCAATCGCATCCAACAGTGCAACACCGCCGCCGGCTACAATTCCCTCCTGTACAGCCGCACGGGTTGCGGAAAGGGCGTCCTCAATTCTCAGCTTCTTATCCTTCATTTCCGTTTCGGTCGTTGCACCTACGCGAAGCACCGCAACACCTCCGGAGAGCTTTCCAAGACGTTCCTTCAGCTTCTCCTTATCGTAATCGGAGTCGGTATTTTCGATTTGTGTATGAATCTGCGCAATACGCTCTTCCAACTGCTTCTTGTCACCTTCACCGCCGACAATGACCGTGTTCTCCTTGTCAATGTTGACCTTTGCTGCAGAACCGAGCTGTGTAATATCCGTATCCTTAAGCTCCAGACCGAGATCTGCCGTAATGACCTGTCCACCTGTTAAAATGGCGATATCCTGAAGCATTTCCTTACGACGATCGCCATATCCGGGAGCCTTAATGGCTACGCAATTGAAGGTTCCGCGAATCTTATTCAAAACAAGCGTAGCAAGAGCTTCACCTTCCACATCTTCAGCAATAATCAAAAGCGGTCTTCCGCTTTTCACAATCTGCTCCAAGAGCGGAAGCAGCTCCTGAATGTTCGATACCTTTTTATCTGTCAAAAGAATATAAGGATGATCCATTTCTGCAACCATCTTATCCGTGTCGCTCACCATGTATGGCGACAGATAGCCGCGATCAAACTGCATACCCTCGACTACCTCAAGCTGATTAGCCATGGACTTCGAATCCTCTACCGTGATCACTCCGTCCTTGCCGACTTTTTCCATAGCTTCTGCAATCATGGCGCCGATTGTCTCATCGCCTGCGGAAATCGTACCTACATTCGTGATGGCTCCCATAGTATCAACAACCTTGGAATTCTGCTTGAGAACCTCTACGGTCTTATCGCAAGCCTTTTGCAGTCCCTTGCGAAGAACCATCGGATTTGCACCTGCCGCAACGTTGCGGAAGCCTTCACGGACAATCGCTTGTGCTAAAAGTGTTGCGGTCGTCGTTCCGTCACCCGCTACATCGTTCGTTTTGGTAGCAACCTCTTTGGCAAGCTGTGCTCCCATATTTTCAAACTTGTCCTCAAGCTCGATTTCCTTTGCAATGGTAACACCGTCATTGGTGATCACCGGTGAGCCATATGCTTTTTCCAGAACAACATTGCGGCCCTTGGGACCCATCGTTACTTTTACAGCGTCCGCAAGCTTATTGACGCCGATTTGCATCTTCTTGCGCGCTTCATCTCCATAATTGATTTGTTTTGCCATATCGGTCTCCCTTCAAGCGATTAGTCTTCTACAACAGCAAGTACATCTTCCAGCTTAATCACGATATATTCTTCACCGTCAAGCTTTACTTCCGTACCCGCATATTTGGAATAGATCACATGATCTCCAATTTGTACTGAATTTTTGTAGTCGTCATTATTGTGAATTTGATCACTGATTGCAGTGACCTCAGCATACTGTGGCTGCTCCTGTGCGGAGGATGGCAATACGATGCCCGACGCAGTAGTCTCTTCTTTTTCCAGCTTGCGAATCACGATACGTTCGCCAATCGGATTTAATTTCATCATTACCTCCTGTTACCAACTCTAATCCAATAGTTTATTATTGTCACTCGCAATATACGAGTGCTAACAACATAGATATAATACATCATCTTTTGAGAAAAATCAACTTTTTCCGAATAAGTTTTCCGGCTACTGATGAAAAGCTAAAATACAACAAATAATCTTTAATAAAAAGCAGCATTTTTCCCCATTATAGAGCGGGAAGAATGCTGGCAAGCGCTCTTTCCCTTCTTCACTTTCTCAACCATTTTCTATGATAATTTGCCTGCAAGTATTCTGCGAGGGGTTGAATTGAACCGGTTTGCATGTTTTTCGTTTTTCCTTTAGATAGGCAATGACCTCCCCTGACTGGCTCCTTTTTGGCCCAATCAGAAGAGGTCGCTCTACAAAAAGATTTGTCTCTTTTTGATAATTGTGCAATCTATTTTGCTTCGTTTACGCCTTCGCTGGCTGCATTAGTACCGGCAGTGCGCCCGAAGACATGGATATCAACAAGGGCATTTCCGCCGAGGCGGTTCGAGCCGTGGATACCTCCTGTGACTTCTCCGGCTGCATATAGACCGGGAATGACCGTTCCTTCCGTATTGAGCACGCGGCAGTCAAGATCAATGGTTAATCCGCCCATGGTGTGATGTACGGTCGGTTTTCTTGGCGACGCAAAGTAGGGAGGCTGATCCAACTTTTTCCCAAAGAGCTTGCGCCCGAATTCTGCATCTTCACCCGCTTCCACATAGCGGTTAAAGGTCTCGTGGGTATTTGCAAGCACCGCAGGATCCACCCCAATCTGTTTCGCAAGTTCTTCAATGGTGTCGGCGCGATAGATGGTGCCGTTAGCCACGAGGTCGTCGACAACATCGCCCCAGATATTGTGAACCCCATCAGGGCCGATCGATGTGCTATCTGCAATGACATAGCTGAGCTGATCCTTCTGTGCAAGCAAAGCTTGATTCATGGTATCGCGACGGCCGTCTTCGGCCATAAAGCGCACGCCATCCTGGTTGATCTGATAGTAGAATTCGACGCCATTGCCACCCATCCAGCCATTGAGGGCTCCGGTTTTCGGATCGCCGTAGGGCAAACACTGAATCCACTCCATGCCGGTGACTCCGGCGCCGATGGCCTGCGCCATGACGATTCCATCGCCCACATTGGCTGGAGAATTGGTCGTTCCGAGATCTAAAGCCAATTTAGGATCATATTTATGGCGCATTTCCGGGTTGGCTGCGAAGCCGCCCGAAGCAATCACGACAGCGCGATTGGCTTTAATCTCCACCGGCGCGCCCTCTGCTGTGGTACCCTTGACGCCTGTGACGCGTCCATCGCTCTGGACAAGCTCCTGTGCACGACAGTTAAAGAGGAATTCCACCTTGAGCGCTTCGGCGCGATCGTGTTCTGCGCGGATGTAGTCACTGCCGGCGGCGTTGATTGGCGTATGTGCCCGAGGCCATAATCCGCCTGCGACCGTGGAGGTTTTGTCATTGAATTGGACGCCGATGGATTCTAACCACTCCAGCGTGGGATAGGAATCGGTAGCCAATTTTTCAACAAAGGGAAGTTTCCCGACATAATCGCCTCCATCATAAGTTTGTAGGATGTGCAAGGCAATAGAGTCAAATAAATGGTCTTTTTGACCGGATTGGTACGCATCGATCTCTTTACGAAGCTGATCCATGTAGGCCTGGTGTTCAGGCGATTTCGCTTCCTTTTCCGTCAGTGCGTAGAGGTTTTTCATCGCCTGTTCGGAGGCCGGCTCCACCAAGGCCTGACGCTTGGGATCTACGGCATTGTAGGGTCCGCCTGCGCGGATTGTATTTCCACCGAGCATGGACGTCTTTTCTACAAGAAGCACTGAAGCGCCTTTTTCTGCTGCGCTGATCGCTGCAGAAAGCCCGGCTCCGCCACCGCCGATGACGACGACATCAGCCGTTTTATGAATGGGTTCGGCGGTTTTTTTCGATACCGGACGGGACTTCCATTCTTCCACATCCCCGCCGGCTTGACGTACAGCCTCCTCAACAGCCTGAAGCAATCCGGTGGATGTCACAGTGGCGCCGGAAACGGCGGAAACCGCCAGAGATTGGCTCTCAACAATGGCCGGCGGAATGGCATCGATCGCTTTTGTTCCGATATCCTGGGTTTCCTGATGCTTTCCTACAGAGATTTCGCTGATTTTTCCTTCGGCAACCTTGACAGTGACCGGGAATTCCCCATGGAAGCCCTTTGCCGTGACTTCGTAGTCTCCGTCCTTCAGTACGCTGTTGCTCGTTTGCCCGGAGACAGATGGCGTCTCTTTTTTCGGGGAATTCTGTTTTCCGCCGCAAGCGCTGAGCGATAAGCATGCAGCAAGAAGGAACGCGATCCATTTTGTTTTTTTCATACAACCTCCTGTGATTTCGAATATTTTGTTTGTGAAAAGACAATCAAACATTATGTAAATTGTATCATACAAGTTTAGTTTTCCCAACCAAAACATTTTGGGAATCTACGGCTAATTGCAAGCTAAGACGCAACAAATGATCTTCGATTATAAAGTAGCGTCCTTCCGTTCTTTGAATAGGAGATGTACTATACAGACGGATATCGCTCCCCTTGGAAATCGGTCGTCTGATCAATCTGTTTCATTACTCTCTTTGCCCGGCACTATAGGAATGGCCGAAATCGATCTGCCTTTCCGGCTCTTGGACGATTCCCTCAACGAATTGCTCGAAAGGCCTCCCGTCTACAAGCTCAAAGCCGTTGTCTACAGTGATATTCTTAAAAATTTCTCTAAATCTCCTGCTCCCCTTAGACATTCCGCTCCTTAATGTCTTGCAGTCGATCATGGTCGGGTACGTACGATGTAGCAATATGCAGGGATCGTTTATGTGTACAGAAATTAACTTACCTGTTATTTAGGCGCAATCATTCTGCTTGCGGAATGATTGCTGAAATGGAAATGCACATATGAAATCGAGCTACGCTTATTGGAAAATTTGATTTTTTGGCTTCCATTGTTCCTTAAAGCATTTACGGAAACCAAAAGAAAAAATGCAACTGTCATGTGTTATATAAGCATCGCTATTGTCTACTTATGGTATATGGCACAAGCAAAGATAATTTGTACAGAGAAATCAAATAAAATTTAATTTGCAAAACAAGCTTATGGTTAAACGAACTGCACCCCAATCCCGATTGTCCGGATTAGGGTGCAGTCCATTCTCTTTACGGCTTTTCTTCCGTACTGCCATCCATAGATACCGTTCCCTCGTCTGTAGTGATACTTTCCAAAACGCCGACGATCGCGAGCCGCTTCGAATCATCCTGATTCGGGGTGCAGGTCGAAAGAGTAACGATTCTGTCCTTTGCTGTAAGTGTCCTTGTGAATTGCATATTCGTTTCGGACTCAGCCGCCGTTTTTTGCAAAAAGTCAGCCCACTCATCCTCAGCCGTATTGGGATTGCGATACGGTGCATCCGCCGCAACATGATATATGGAAAATATACGATACGTATTGATGCCTCCGTCGTGAACAAGCGTAAATGTCTTTGGACTTTGATCCGTGTACTCCTGATCTAAAAAATGCTTGAGGACACCAAACATCTGATCTCCCTGATAGAACATATGTCCGTAAATCACGGTATTCTGGTCTGTCAGATCCGGACGGTTCTCATAGTCCAGAAACAGAGTTCCGGCTATGTTATATTCGCGCTTCATATTACGGCGCAGATAAAAGTCATTGTCCTTTGCCTGCACAACCGGATATGCCGCCTTTGTACCCTGGATTTCCAGATACATCACGGAATCCGTATTCTCCGACCTTAAAAGCTCCATAACGGATCGATAGTCAAGAATTTGCGCCTTTTCTGTTCCTGTAGCAGAGGAGTCCATGGGTGGACGCAGCTTTTCTATTTTTTTCTCGATTGCATGAAACTCCTCCTCTCCGCGATATCTGGACCAAACATAGGTTCCGATTTGATATCCGCAATAGAGAATGATTGCAATAAGAATGAGCTGGATTATACGAAGTAACCATTTCTTCATATCCGATCCTCGCCTTCTCCCTGTTCATCCGCACAATTCGTTTCATCGGATGAAAAATCTGAAGCGGCAAGATAGCATGCATAAACCGTTTCTTCGTATTTTTCAGCATAGGATGCGATGCGGGCGTTCTCTCCGGAATCCGGAGTCCCGACGCTTTGTATCAAAAGATCATATTCGAAAATTCGTCGTGCATATTCCGGGGAAGCTAAGGCCTCCGGATCCTTTTGCAGCTGATCCAGCTTCTCCTGACGTTCCTCAATCACATATTTCAGTAAATCATAGGGCGTGTTTTTCACCTTCGTATACAGCTCCGGTAAGTGAAATGTGCAGGCCTCGAATTCGTACACTTCGATCGTATTCAGAAAATGCATCAACACCGTTTTTAATACATCCTGATTCAGCTCAACGCCTTGATATGGCAAATCATTTTTCATATACCGCATGAGATCCTGAACTTCATGCCCAATCAGAATTGCCTTTTCAAGAGATTCATTTTCGTATTTTCCCTGACCGGATTGCTCCGGCTCAAAAAGCCAATTTTCCATATCCACAACACGATCTACAATTGTCAAAGTCGTTTCCAGCTTGTCTTCGGCAAGCTGAGCTTGTATAAAGCCCTTTGCCTCCTGCGCGATACCGTTCTCCACCTTTTTGTTATCTCCGGTGAAAAAGCTCAAAATCTGATCCATTTTGCTCATACAAGCCTCCCAAAACAGTCCATCGAATGAATCTGAGTTACAGACTATCCATTGATTCCAATTCTTCTACCAATTTTCGAAACACATCAAGCGCACGGTCTACCGTATTCGGATTCGAGAGATCACACCCCGCATTCTTCAGCTGTTCGATCGGGAAATGATGTCCACCATCGCGTAGCATATTCAAATATTGTTTTCTTTCCTCATCTCCGCCATGCAAAACTCTCTGCGAAAGCACTTCCGCCGCAGTAAATCCGGTAGCATATTTATACACATAAAAATCGTTATAAAAATGAGGAATTCGCATCCATTCATGGGAAATCAAATCATCGGAAATCATAGCCTCGCCAAAATATTTTCTGTTCAATTCGCCGTAGATCGCATCAAAATCTCCCGCAGTCAGGCCCTCCTTCCGCTCAATGCGCTTATGTGTGATCTTTTCAAATTCGGCAAACATTGTTTGACGAAATACGGTGGATTTGAAGCTCTCCAAATGGTGATCAAGAAGCATCAGCTTTTCTTCCGCAGTTTCAGCTCTTTTTGTCAACTCATGCAGGAGCAGCAGCTCATTGAATGTGGATGCCACCTCTGCTGTAAAAATAGTATATTGATATGACAAAAACTCATTGTTCCGCTTTGCTAAATAGCTGTGCATGGAATGTCCCATTTCATGTGCAAGCGTAAAAACGGAATCCAACGTTCCATTAAAATTCATACTGATATAGGGCATGCTGTCATAAGAACCGGATGAATATGCACCACCGGGTTTGCCCTTTCTAGGAAAAGCGTCGATCCAGCCCTCTTCAAATGCACTTCGACAGACATCCTGATATTCCTTGCCCAATGGCGCCACAGAGGCAATGACAAGCTCTTTGGCCTCCTCAAAGGTGTACGAGCGGGTGTCACCCTTGGCGATGGGAAGATACACATCATACATATGCTGTTCCTTGAAACCCAAAAGCTCTTTTTTCTTAGCATAATATCTATGGAGCAAGGGCAGACTTCTGTGGACGCTCTCAATCAGAGCATCATACACCTCAACAGGAACATCATCCGCAAACAGCTCCATCTCACGCGCCGATTTGAATTTTTTTATTTGAGCAAGAGTGACTAAGGATTGAATGTTGTTGAGATATGCGGTCGCAATCGTATTGGAATATCCGGCGATCGTTTCGTATAGGTTTTCAAATGCTTCCTTTCTTATGGACACATCAGCATTCTGCTCCCACTTTGTGAAATTGCTCATTGTCAGCTCTTCATTGCCGGCATTCTTGAGCGTTGGAAACTTCAAATCTGTATTCATAAGGAAATAGTAGATATCTCCGGGTGCATCATTTTGGAAAGAGAGCTTTGCCAGGAGCTGTTCGCTGTCGGCGGACAGGGTGTGCTCCGCATAACGAAAAACCTTGCCCAGCCATTCATGAAACTCGCTGTATTTTTCATCTCTCATAATCAAAGCGCGTTCTTTTTCGGAAAGAGACAGAAGATACGGCTCCAGAAATGACAATGCCTCGGCCAATTCACGATAAAGTCTGTTGGCTTCCTGATTGTTCTTTTGCGCCTCCGGTACACGGCTGTCTTCGTCCTGCTTCATATGTGTATACACCGCGACATGCTCCGCTACGCGCAACGTATCTCGCATCGCCCCTAAAATCGCCAACAAATCGTACTCTTGTTCTGAAGCGAGCGCCTTGATCTTTTCAATTCCGGCGGATAACTCGCTTTCTTTTGCCTGTAAATCCTCACGGGAGGCGATCATGGCCTCCAAATTCCAAGTTGTCTTGTCCGTCCAGCTCATTTCTTCCTCTTTTCCAGATAAAACCGATATGCCGTCGGAACGGAAAAATCGCTCTGTAATTGCTCTTCTTGTACCCATGCCGTTTCCGTATACGCATCCGCTCGAACGCCGATCCACGAATCCGAAACCGCATCTGTCTCTGTAAGCTCAATTTCCAATCCACGCATATTCCATTCACATCCGCTGAAAACTCTGTGATGTTTGCCCAAATCCTGTACTCGTCCATTTGCTATTTTATCTTGAATCTGCTGATCCAAATATGTCATATCGGGAATATGATATGTTGGTAAAGACCACATCCCGCTAAGCAGCATTTTAGATGCGCGCTTCACTATCATGATTTGCCCATTCATGCGAATTTTAAGCACTAAAACATTCTCTTTCGGCCGTTCCTTTTTTGCATCGCGGACAGGAAGCTGATCCTCTGTCCCCATCCGAAGACTCACACACTCCTGTTGAAGAGGACATGATTCGCATCGTGCAGGTCCGTTAGGAATGCAGACACCGGAACCCAGATCCATCAACGCCTGATTAAAATCCCCCGGCCGATCCTCGGGAATCCATAACAAAAGGTGCTTTTCCAGTCTTTTTTTGACTTGAGTCTGATCGATGCTTTCCTTTTCATTGAGTAAACGAGCCGCTACTCGATAGGCATTGCCGTCAGGTGCAATTTCTTTTTTCCCAAATGCAATAGAGGCGATGGCTCCTGCTGTATATCTTCCGATTCCCGGCAATGCAGTCAATTCTTTCACTGATGAGGGAATCTGTCCTGCATGCTCCTGGAGAATCCGACGCGCCGCTTTTTGTAAATTTCGTACTCGTGAATAATAGCCGAGTCCCTGCCAAAGCATCAGCAGCTTCTCTTCCTCACACATTGATAACGCATAAATATCCGGAAGCTCCCGAATAAAACGGGAATAATAGGGCAAAGCCGCTTCCACTCTTGTCTGCTGCAGCATGATTTCCGATACCCATACGTGGTACGGAGTGGGATCCTCTCTCCATGGCAGATGTGTCCTGCGGTTTTGATCATACCATTTGAGTAATTTTGTAGTGATTTCCATTCTTTCCTCCACAATGAATGGAAATATTATATAGGAGATGACGGTTTCTGTTCAATGCAAATAAAGCGCCGCCTCGTGCCATGCCAGAATCCGCTCAAATGTTTCTTTTTGATCAGTACTGTCGTTTTTGATTGCTTGCCATTTGCTTTCCTGCAATGAGCAGACTCTTTTCGAATCCATTATCGAGGCATCGGATTGAAGAAAAATCACAAAATCCTTTTTTTCCGAGTATAGGATGCCCATCTCCCTCAATGAGCATATTTTGGACCAGCGCAGCCTTCCCGACTCTCCGGAGACCAAGTATAAGCTTGGCATGGAGGTACCGAAGATCCTTGACCAATACCGATTTTCGTGCGCATGAATATCAAGAATCATTTCATCGAAGCACATTTGAAAAGCCTCAAAAATCCTCCGCCATTCCTCCGGTTCCAGAAAAAAATCACCGGGATCCCGAGAGCTTCGAAAAAAATAATATCCTTCCGCAGTGCGCTGTACACAGTCATTCGCTTTGTCAGCCAAATTGCCATGTCTGCTCTTTGCCGCTATGGCAAGATCTCGGAAGGTTGGACATGAAGGATTGTCGGAAGCCGTTGACATACCTTGCCTTTCGAAAATCTGTTCTTCATAGGGAAACGGATCCAATTCTAAAAGCAGGATTCTTTTTTGAGAATATTGCCAACAGATCGCCTTTGCAAGGTCTCTGGCGCATATCGATGCCCCCAGACCGCCTGTACAGGCGCTGATGCGAAAGATTTTTCCCCTTTGCTCAGAAAATACGCTCCCCTCTTGCGCCGGTAAAAATCCCATCAAAACACGAATCATATCCGGAGCTGGAAGGTACCGATAAATGAAGCGTTCCGGATGCTCAAGCATTAACCTCCGATCCTGTACCAAGTACTTTATTTTTTTTGTGAGCCGGTTCCCGCATTCCGACAGCTCCGTTTTTTCCTCGGCTTCCAAGGAATTGTCATTCACAATCAGAATCAAGTCATATTGTTCGGGATTTTGATCATAAAAATCCTGAGAATTGATCTTTGAAATCAAAAGCTCACCGGGATTTTCTCTTCGAATCGCAGAAATCCACCGATTTGCATATTCCTGATCCTCAGCCTGTATTGCCACATGAAACATAATCCACCTCCTTGCCATCAGGATAGCAAAGAGAATGTCTCAAGGAGTCCCGTTCTGATTGAAAAAAGCCGCAGGGCATCCTGCGGCTTGAGTATTTTATTCTCCCCTTGCGGCGCGTTTTTCTTTTAGATAAGCATCGATGCCCTTCGCCGCCTTGCGTCCGGCTCCCATTGCGAGAATTACCGTCGCTGAGCCAGTCACTGCATCGCCCCCGGCGAATACGCCCTCGATATTTGTTGCTCCGGTTTCTTCATCGACAATAATTCCCTTGCGCTTCGTAAGGGCAAGCCCCTCTAAGCCTCGAGCGGCACGCGGGTTGGCATTGGTCCCCAAAGCCATGATCACGGTATCGCATGCCAAGGTAAATTCGGATCCCGGCACCGGAACCGGACTGCGGCGACCGGATTCGTCCGGTTCCCCAAGCTCCATCCGGATGCAGCGGATGGCGGATACCCATCCCTGATCATCACCTAAAATTTCAACAGGATTCTCGAGAAGATTGAAGATGACGCCCTCTTCCTTTGCGTGCTCCACCTCTTCTTTTCTGGCGGGAAGCTCCTCTTCACTCCTGCGATAGACAATACGGCTCTCCGCACCGAGCCGAAGCGCTGTACGCGCAGCATCCATCGCCACATTGCCGCCTCCGACGGTAACCACTCGACTCCCCTTTTGAACCTTGGTGTCGAATGCTTCATCATAGGCATGCATCAAATTGTTGCGTGTCAGATATTCATTGGCGGACATAACACCGTTGAGGTTTTCTCCGGGGATCCCCATAAAGCGAGGAAGTCCGGCTCCGCTGGCGATAAATACGGCATCGTATCCCTCCTCCTTCATCAGAGCCTCAATCGTTACGGACTGTCCGACAAAGACATCAGTTTCAATCATAACTCCTAATTTTTTTACATTTTCGACCTCATGCGCAACAACCTCATCCTTAGGCAGCCGGAACTCCGGGATGCCGTACTGTAAAACACCCCCTGCCTCGTGCAAGGACTCAAAAATGGTAACCTCATAGCCATATTTGGCAAGATCTGTTGCACATGCCAGTCCTGCCGGACCGGATCCGATGATGGCCACCCTTTGTCCGTTTTTCTCCTCCATGCTTCCCCTTGGTGATACGCCATGCTCCCGTGCCCAATCTGCCGTGAAGCGTTCAAGCTTTCCGATAGCAACCGCATCTCCCTTGATTCCGCGAACACATACCCCTTCACACTGTTCTTCCTGAGGACAGACACGCCCGCACACCGCAGGAAGGCTTGTTGATTCACTGAGAATATCGTATGCCATCTGAAAATTACCGACCTTGATTTCGCGAATAAATCCCGGAATGTCAATGGCAACAGGACAGCCCGCCACACAGCGCGGATTCTTGCAATCCAGACAGCGCGAAGCCTCTAATTGAGCCTCCTTCGGCGTATAACCTAAAGTGACCTCATTAAAATTGGAAGCTCTTTCCAGAGAGTTCTGCTCCGCAATCGGAACACGCTTTTTAACGTCAAATGCGGCAGCCTGATCCGCACATTGTCCATGATGAAGCGCTTCTCCCTCAATCTCACGGAGCTTTTCGCGGCCCTCTTTGGTACGGAACATTTTCTGTCTCGTCATGGCCTCCGCAAAGTTGATCTTGTGTCCGTCAAACTCGGGGCCGTCCACACATGCAAATTTAACCTTTCCGTCCACGGTCACACGGCAGGCTCCGCACATGCCGGTTCCGTCCACCATAATCGGATTCATGGAAACGACTGTCGGGATGTTGAGCTTCTCCGGCGCCGTCAGCGCTGCAACAAACTTCATCATAATCATCGGTCCGATGACAACACAATGATCATACTTTTTCCCCTCTTTTTTCACGAGATCCTCAAGGCACTTCGTGACCAGGCCGTTTCTGCCATAGGAGCCGTCATCCGTTGTCACATATAAATTGCCCGCAACGGCACGCATACGGTCTTCCCAAAAAATCAGATTCCCGCTTCTTGCACCCATTATCACATCCACGTCAATGCCATGTTCATGGAGCCATTTCACTTGAGGATAAACGGGAGCGGAGCCCAATCCGCCTCCGATGAAAACCATGCTCTTCTTTTTCAGCTCCTCTAAGGACATTTCACAAAGCTCAGACGGTTGTCCCAATGGACCGACAACATCCATAACCATATCGCCCTCTTCGTATTTCCCCAATTTTGCTGTGGAAGCACCGACAGTCTGCACCGCTACCGTGACGGTTTTACGGTCTCTGTCATAATCAGCGATTGTCAATGGAATGCGCTCCCCGACGCGATCCGTTTTTACAATGAGAAACTGCCCCGGCAAACAGGTTTGTGCTACACGTGGAGCCTCAAATTCCATGCTGAAGATATTTTCAGCCAGCTGTTCCTTTTTTATGATTTTAAACATATTTTCTCCTTGCCATTCTTGATTCCATAAGCCGCTCTTTACACCATTTCTATGTATTATTTAATTATAATACAAAAGTCACTGAGAGATATACTCATTGCACTTTATCCGGCATCTGCTGCTATTTTCATCTTTGATTTGTTGTAAAATAATACGCAGTGACTATTTTTGGCGAATGCCTTGACATAGGAGGAAAGCATGCAACAAAAAAATATTACGCTATATCTTGCAGGCGGTTGTTTCTGGGGAATACAGGAATATTTCAATCGCATCCCCGGAGTAACCTCCACGACAGTGGGATATGCCAACGGGAAAAGTCAAGATACGACCTATCAGCAGTTAGCTGTCACCGGTCATGCGGAAACATTGAAAATACAATTTGACGGCAATCAGCTGTCACCGGAGGAGCTTTTGGATCATTTTTATCGAATCATCGATCCGACAGCGATCAATCATCAGGGCAACGATTACGGGACACAATATCGTACAGGTATCTTTTATCCCGAAGACGCGGAACAGGAGCTTGTCTTACGCATACAAAAAAGTCTTGAAAATCTGCAGCATCGGTATAGCGCTCCCATCGCCATTGAATTGGGTGTGCTGAAAAACTGGAAGGATGCGGAACGGTATCATCAGGATTATTTGAAAAAAAATCCCGGCGGATACTGTCATGTAGACCTATCCCTGGCCGATCAGCCGCTGGATTCTCATTATGAAAATTATGTAAAGCCCGATGATTCTTACCTGCGTCAAACCCTGACGGCTGAGCAATACGATGTGACACAAAATGAAGGCACGGATGCCCCTCATATGCACCCGTATGATCAGCAATTTGAACCGGGTATCTATGTGGATATCGTCTCCGGTGAGCCTCTGTTCAGCTCTCGTGACAAATATGACGCCGGATGCGGGTGGCCTTCCTTCAGTAAAACAATTCAGCAGCGTGCTGTCGAATACCGAGAGGATCGCCGGATTCCGTTTCGCACACGTACCGAGGTGCGCAGCCGGCATGCCGGCTCTCATTTAGGTCATGTATTTCAGGACGGTCCGGAGGATAAAGGCGGATTGCGCTTTTGTATCGACGGTTCCGCTCTCCGCTTCATTCCGCTTGCGGAAATGGAAAAGGAAGGATATGGAAGCTGGATCCCCTATGTGAAATAATCCCTCTGCAAAGAAAATAAAAATCCCCCTGAAAATGCTTCCGCTCTCCAAGGACGATGTGGTGCAGATTCCAAAAGATCCGAAGCTTCAGGGGGAATGTTATTTCAAAGCATTTCGAACAGCCCGGTCGATGTCTCTTTTTGCTTCCTTCTCCTTTAATGTCTGTCTCTTGTCGTACAATTTCTTTCCCTTGGCAAGCGCAATATCAATTTTGACAAGTCCGTTGCGAATATTCACGGAGAGAGGAATCACCGTATAGCCGTCACGCTGCACACCTTGATCCAGCTCACGAATCTCTTTTTTGTGCAGCAGCAGTCTGCGATCCCGAATCGGATCCACATTATAACGATTGCCCTGCTCATACGGGCTGATATGCAGCCCTTTAAGCCATGCTTCTCCGTTTCTCACCTCAATATACGATTCTCGAATCGATACCTTGCCCTGACGAATGCTCTTGACCTCCGTGCCGCGCAGCTCAACGCCGGCCTCTATAATTTTTTCCAGGAAGTATTCGTGTTTGGCCTTTTTATTATTTGCGACTAATCGACTCTCCTGCTTCATATTTTACTCCATTCACCTCTAATAGTCGGAAATCAATTTGGCGTAGGATCGGATTGGATGCCGCCACTTGAATTTTTACGCGATCACCATATCGGATTTCCCGATGATAGCGCTCTCCGATCACTCGAAATCTGTCCTCTTCATAGGAATAATAATCATCGGTCATTTCTCGAAAAGGAATCAGACCCTCCACCGTATTTTCCAACATAACAAATATGCCGAAATGCGTCAATGAGCTCACAATTCCGTCTTGAACTTCGCCTATATATTTTCGCATATACTCCGCGCATTTCAAATCCTCAACATCTCTTTCGGCCTCCTCCGCCTGCTCCTCCGTATCGGAAATATGCCGACAATGTTCATTCAGCTCGGAAAGCCACCTCTCGTCCTCACGCTTTTTTCCCTGCAGCGCATTTTTCACGAGTCGATGTGCAATGAGATCCGAGTAGCGCCGAATGGGAGAGGTAAAATGCGTGTAATGTTCGGCGGCAATTCCAAAGTGTTCTTCCGGATGTGAGCTGTACACAGCTTTTTGAAGGCTTCTCAAAACGAGACTGTTGAGAATCCCCTCCTGCGGAGTTCCCTCCGCCCTTTCCAGAATGTCGCGAAACACCTTGGAATCCGCTTCCTCCGAAACCGGATCATATCCGAAGGCGGATAATGCATGATTCAATCGATCCACTGCCTCTTTTTCCGGAGCTTCATGAATTCGATAGATAAACGGAATGCCCAACTCATGAAAATGGGTGCCCACTATGCGATTTGTCAGGATCATAAGCTCCTCGATGACTCGATTGGCGGTTCTTCGTTCTGCCCTGCCGACAGAAAGAACATTGCCGTCAGCGTCCAAGGAGATCTTTCTCTCAGGAAAGTCAAAATCCAATGCGCCACGCTTTTCGCTCAAAATCCGTAATTTATCATAAACCTCCTGGAATAAATCCAAATGCAAATAAAGCTCCGCATCCCGGGAGAACTCCTGACCTTTTTCCATGTAATCCGATACATCGTCATAGATCAAGCGGTAATTTGAATGAATTACCGACGAATAAAAGGAATAGGAGATCACCTCCGCTCTTTCATCCAATAGCATCTCCGTCGTCATCGCCAGACGATCGGCATTCGGATTTAACGAGCATAAATCGTTGGATAGTTTTTCCGGCAGCATCGGAATGACGCGGTCCAACAGATAAACGGAATTTCCGCGGCTCAGCGCCTCCTGATCCATTGCGCTTCCTTCTTTTACATAATGGGAAACATCCGCGATATGAACATAAATGCGATATTGATTTCCTTCTTTTTCAATGGAAATGGCATCATCAAAATCCTTGGAATCCGCTCCGTCGATGGTAACGGTAAAAAGATCTCGAAGGTCCCTTCTTGCTTCCAATTCATTCTCTGTAATACGATTCGGCAATTTATCTGCTTCTTGAATGACAGGCTCCGGAAATGTAGGCTGAAAATCATATGCACAAGCAATCGAGGTCACCGCAACGCCCGGCGCTTCCGCATTTCCCAGCACCTGAATCACCCGGCCCCTCGGCCCCCGATGGGGCTTATGGGGAAGCCTTTCCATGATCACCTTATCACCGTCCTTAGCGCTTAATGCACATGAGCGGGCAATGTAAAAATCCTCTCCATAATTTTTGGAATCCGGATGTACGTAGCCTCCCGCTCCGTCTTCCAAATACAGTCCGATGATCGTATCCTTGCTTTGCTTGAGAATGCGGAGCACTTCTCCTTCCGCTTTCTTCCTTTGAGCGGGATCGGCTTTCTTTAAGATGCGAATCCTCACAAGATCGCCATGCAATGCGCCATGAACGTCCTCTCTTGGAATAAAGATTTCATCCGCCTCTTCCATGCTCGGCTGAACAAAAGCGAATCCCCTGCCGGATCCCCGAACAACCCCGGTGAGTTCATAAAATCTTCTTTTTCTCGCTTTTTGCTGACGTTTTTTTATTTTCTTTGTATTTTTCAAATTCTTCCTCCCGGGCAAATCGCTAATGAGATCTCTGTTTCAGCTCTCCCAAAAGAAAATCACCATTCACACCACAAAAAAAGGATGCCTCGTTTTCTTCGAGTCATCCTTCATTTCCATGCATCTCCTCTTCATTATAGCGCGAGCAGCGCAATGAGACTTACGAGAAAAATCACTGCAAAAATCACAGTAACCTTCTGTAAAAATTTGTCGCGAGACTGATGTACCGATTTGCCGAATGCATTGGACTCCTGTCCAAATGAAGCACCCGCTCTTGTTTTCGGCTCCATCATAAGAGTCGTCGCGATGATGATAATACTGGATATTACCAGAATGACGATAAATAACGTGTCCAAATTCTCACACTCCTTATGCTTGTAATCAATAATATGGAAATTATAACAAACTGTGACCGAAGAATCAATCAACGGTCACAAGATCTCGGATTCTTTCAAGCATTTTTTCGCCAATTCCCTTTACATTTTTCAGTTCATCCACCGATTGGAAGGCATGCTCGTTTCGATACCGAATGATTGCCTGCGCTTTCTGAGCGCCTATATACGGCAAAGCTTCCAGTTCTTTTGCATTCGCCTTATTCAAATTGATTTTCCCTGTAGAAGGTGCGCTGCCGTCTCCCGAATGGGAGGCGGGCGGCGCACCGGGAACAGTAACAGCATCCTGTGATACGGCCGTATGGTCATTATCCCGAGAACGAGGGATCACGATTTTCATTTCATCCTGAAGATACATCGCGAGATTGACCGCCGTAACGTCGGCATCATCCGTAAAACCGCCTGCGGCCTCTACGGCATCTCCGATCCGCTGACTTGGAAGCAGCGTGTACAATCCCGGATGGATAACCTCACCGGTAATATAGATCACAGCCCGGCTCGGTTCGGATTCCGGTCTCGTATCGTTGTCCGGCAGCGATGCCCGGGCGGAGCCTTTCGCTCTCGAGGTTGTTTCCTCACGGCTTTCTATAAGAAGCTCCCGATCACTCTCTTCCCGGCTGTGGAACCATCTTGCAATGCCCACCGCAAGAAAGAGAATCATGACCAGGAATAAAAGAGTTTTTTCCCAACGCGGATTCATGGTCCTCCTCTCAGGACCAGAGCCCCTCCAGATCGTAGAATTTGCGCTCAGCTCCCGTAAAGATATGGACAATGGTTTCCTCGCAATCCATCAGAATCCATGTTCCTTCACGAAATCCTTCCACGCTTCGCGGCGGCATCTCGTTCTTGTATAATGCATCCTCGATGGCATCCGCGATCGCCTGAGTATGGATTTTGTTGCGGCCCGTCATGACCAGAAAATAATCGCTGATTCCCGCATTTTCTTCAATGGGAATCAAGCGTATATCTTGAGCAAGCTTGTTCTCCGCTGTCTTGATAATGAGTTCATTTTTTGTCATTTTCTGTTGAAGCTGATTTTCCAAAATATTTCCTTTCCAGTGAATTAATTGAAGGGATAGGCTCCAGCCCTTTATACTCTATCAGCAATTGATTTCTTGTCTGTATACTTTCTTCATCAATCTCTGTTTCTTTTTGAATCAAAAATTCCAGTGTTTGATCCATAAGCATGAGTACTGCCTGATTCAGATCCTTAAGCGCCACCGCGCGAATTTCATTCACCCCCTTGAAGCTTCGTGCAGGCTCAATTTCATCGGCAAGCATCACCACCTTCTCCAGCAGACTCATTTCGGGACAGCCGGTCGTATGATGCGCGATAGCGCGCAAAATCTCCGGATCCTCGACTCCATAATATTCCTTGGCAACTATACCGCCAAGAAACGCATGGTATACGGGACTTGGAATCCAATCCTCCGGCTGTAAAATCCCCTTTAAGAGAAGCTCGTGAAAAAATCGTTTTTCATTTTTCTTCGCACAATCATGTAATAGCGCCGCATCGCGAGCTTTTTTTACCGATGCTCCATATCTTCTTGCCAACATCTGTGCGGTTTTTGCGACTCCGAGTACATGGCGACAACGCTTCTCCCCTAAATCCTCCTGCAGACGGGGAATCCATTCTAAGTACGGTTCTTCGTCATAAGGCAGCCGTTCCTCTTCCAGCCTGCGGTAAAAATCCTGTAATGCATACTCATAGCTTTCCTCCCGCTTTGCATGATAGCCATAAAGATGTTTCTCTATGATATAGTCCATGACATCCGGGGGAAAGATATACCGTGGCATATGTCCCTTTGCCAGCTGAGCCCTAATTTCTGAAGAAGAGCACTTTACAGAAAATTGATCAATCACTTGAATACGTGCACCGTATTGCCTGAATTCCTCAAGGATCGCTTCTCGGTCTTCTTTTGTGCTCACCTGCGTATTCGGTCGTAAAACTACAAGAAGAGGAATTTCCTTGATCAAGTTCTGCCATTGATACCACGTTTTTAGACTGAGCAGGCTATCCTCCCCCATGATAAAATAATATTCATTTTCCGGATGTTGTGACTGAATTTCTCTGACGGTATCAATAGAATATTGCACCTGCTTCGATTCAATTTCCCGCATATCAATTTGGAATTGCGGCCGGTCTTGAATCGCTAATCGCAGCATGGAAACACGATCTTCGACATTTCCGGCTTTGCTGTCCTTATGCGGCGGAGAAAATGCCGGAATAAAAGATACCTCTTGTAAATTGGCTTCGATCAGAGCACTCTCTGCCATAAGAAGGTGGCCTACATGAATCGGATCAAATGTTCCTCCATAAAGACCGATTTTCATTACATGACTCTCCATTCAAAAATTGCTATTTGCCTTGATTCATTGAGCTTCGGTTTTTATTATAACAAATCTGAAAATCATAACAAATCTCAAAATCCGAGTCACCGCTTCCCTCACATGCCGGTAATCATTCATTCCCTTTGGATTCAGGCCATCCCTTTTCCAATGCCTCAAATTGGATCCGGTAACAGACTTCTCCCTCTACAACAAAACCTACTCCCATCCGGCTCAGTCTGCTTGCTTTTGTAAAAATCGGCGGTGTCAGGGGATGCCCTCGGATTTGATAGCCTATTTTTCCGTTTTCCTGATATAAATCGATTTCGGATTCTCCTGGTTCTTGAGTGATCAGATCCTCGGAAGTGAACATTGCCGGAGTCTTTGGATTATACTTTTCCTTTATTTTCTCTTCTTCCTTGCGCTCCAATGCTCTGACAAATTTTCCTTGCCAATCGAGAAGAAAAAAATGATCTCTTGCCTCGGCGACAAATCCATTTTGACCGATACCGATCCATTCATATGATGCATTTGACTGCATATCGCCTTTTGCCGTGATGATATGATATCCTGCTTCATCGGTGGCAATTGCAGATCCCGACTCTGTCCACTCACTATATAGAGCGAGTTTTGTCGGTAAAAGCTGATAGGACGAGAGAATCCTGTTTTCCAACGATTGCGCTTGATCGGAATCGAGTGCATTATGCAGGCGGTATAGAATACGCAACGCTTCCGCATTTTTATGCTCAACAATATGGGCTTCGATCAAGCCTTGGATATTCTCCTTCTTATCGGCATGGCTGAGATCATTTTTCCAAATCTTCACAGCTCTTTCCGCATTTCCGCTTTTTATGGCTATCTGAAATCGAAGTCCTGCGATTTGATGATTGAGACCCCGGTTTTTTGTTGAAATATCTTGTAAAATCTGCTCCGCTTCACGAGAGAATCCCAGCTCCAGCAGGTCCTTCGCCTCCTGAAATTTTTTTGTTTCCCGGATATTTTGATTCTTTTCCCGGACATATGACATCATGCTCACAAACAAAAGAAGCGCGATTAGTATCAGAGGAATCCATTGCTCTTTACGAAATAGAAAATCACGGCATTTCATTGTTTTTCTCCTTGAATAACGCCTTCTCCGTATATTGGAATAAGAATTGAGCGCCGTTGCTGCTTTCCAGGTCACGTGCCAAGCCGGTGAGCTCGGCCTCAAAGGCTTTTGCTTCCTCCGGCAGAATCAGCAGAACACGACGTGATGAAAAATCATTTTTCACATTGGTTCCGTTTTCCAATAGAAAGCTCTCCCTGCGAAGATTTTTTTCCTGCTCCCGAGCATATAACAGCATTTGTTTTCGTATTCCGTCATAATTCAACTGATAATTTTCCGCCCTGTCTCCCTGACCTGAGGAATAGCTTTTCGAAAAGAGATTCAGTGAAAAAACGGATTCCACGGACCGATCCGAAAACAGCAAATCAATCCCCTGCCCTTTTTGGAATACCGATGCATCGGTCCTCCGTCTTCTCCGTTCCACAAGCTTTCTGCCTCGGGTAAACGGAGGCAGACGCCAAATAGAAGCTTCGCCATCATCGCCCGTCTCGCCGACCTGATCTTCCTGATTGCGATTGATCAGCCATATCCCGGTAACCGCATATTGATGAACCTCAATAGGCTTCAAAAAGCTGAACACTCCCGGCAACTCTAATCGATATATGAGATCGGCCTCCAATATGTTGTTTCCACGCCGGGATATCGTAAGCCTTCTATCCTTCAGCTTCTCAAGTCCGTGATCCGCAGACATCCCGGATTTTCCGAAATAATATTGAAACAGCCTGTCTGCCTCGAAATTCTCTCCCTTTTCTTCCGCTTTTTGAAAAAGATCGTTTAAAATGGAACTGTCCTCCTGTAAAAAGAGCGGTGAGTTCGGGGAGCTTTGAAGCCTGCTTATCTTACCGAACTCGATAGCGTTCCGCAGAGAGAGACGATCTGCATAGGCCAGGACGCTTTGAGTAAGCGCGTATCGCGACATCGATTGAATTTTTAAAAGGCCCTGTATGAGCATCCAGCTGACCATAATCAGGATAAAGATCCCCAAAACAAAAGCCGCTTCTATGGTAATGGCTCCGGATTCCTTATTGTTTTTTTTTCTCGCGATCAACATATCCCTGCTCCCATTTTTTGGAAAATCGAAGCGCCGGCACGGAATCGTTGCTGCCAAGCATCTGCGGCCATGCCGGAAAAAAAGGAGTTTGTACCGCAAATTTCTGATGAATGAGAATACGCGTCGGTGCAATCGACAAGTCCGCATCGCCCGATTCCGCATCGATCAGGCGTACCGTACGACTCAACAGGCTCGCTTCCTGTCCCGCCGCCATTTGAAGCGCCAAAAGAATTCTCAGATAATCCTCATAGTTCAGCGCTATATTCGCTCCGATTGCCTGCTGCGCTCCCGAGCCCTTGCCGACACCCTCCGAAATCCGATCCAACCACCGGTTCATATGCTCCTGTGTTGCCTTTTCTCCCTGATCGAGCAGATTTTGTATCTCATTTCCCGACGACTCGATTCCCGATTGAATGAAAGAGGATATGCGTTCTTTTGCTCCGGAGAGAGACCGGTCAAGGGCTTCCTCAATGGCAGCGCTTATTTTTTTTGTTTCCGTTTCTCCCGCAGTCTTTCCGAGCTCCCGTATGGTATCGAGGATTCCGCTTTTTTGATTCTGCAGATTCGATATTACAGACTTTGTCGCTTTTGCAATCGCCCCCTTTTCCCCAGCAAAGGACGCCCACAATTTATGAAATTGATCGGATAATTGCTCCTCGGTCAGAGATTCCATGGAGAAAACGGAAGAGTACATCCAATCTCTCAGAGTGTTTCGAACGCGATCCATGATGCTGTTTTGTATTTGCTCCTGCATTTGATCCAAAGTGTCGGAAACCGTTTCATGCATTGCCTGAACTCCGCTTTCTGCTTCCTCGCTGACATATTGGAAGACGTCATGAACGCTCTCGGAAGCAAGAGTTCGGATTCCTGAGACCGCAAAGCGCCAGGTCTGAGGAGATTTCCAAAAAGCAACCTTTTTCCCCTGTATAAGATCCTCCCAGTCCAATTTGGTCTCTCCGGCTGCGACCAGAGCAACAAGGGCGCTCTTTACCAACGGCGCTCCGAATCCGGTCCATCCTGCCAATGCGACTGCAAGGGCGGACGTTTCCGCATTGATCTCGGAGGATGTCATGGCATAGGCTAAATTCGCGAGAAACCGAATTCCGGAAATCTGGTATTGCATCGCCCGGATATTATCGATCCACTGATTCTTTCCTTGAATCAAATACTCAAGCTCACCCCCGTAAATCGGACGTTCCTTGAACGAAAGACCCGTTAAACTCTTCTTTTCACCATTTTCTTGATCTCTCAACGGTGTGAGACGATTGCTGAACATCCCGTCCCAATAGAGAAACAGCTTGATCTGATCATAGAGACGGCTCTGTACACCGGAGCTGTCCGCCTCCTTCAAAAAAGGGTCTGCTGCTGCAAGAAGCTTTTGTGATTGCGAAATCATCGCTTCCGTTTCGCCGGCCTCCGGCATCCAAAGCCCGATGGAGCCGCTCTCCGATTTCTGATCCTGTTCATATCGCTGCCAGCTCTCCGTACCGATTCGGTCAAGAATTCCGCCCTTCAGGTTTTCTAATTGAAGCTTTTCGGCATGCTTGGCATTGGCAATGGCTTTCCGTCTTTGATTCCAGGCATCAAGAAAATCGCCAAGGCCTGATCGCTTCTGAGGAGTGCTCAGTCTTATTCTTTTCTGTGCTTTCACCGCCTTTTCCGAAAAGCCTTTTTCTTTCTCCGTGGCGAAAGGATCCGGGGATGACCAATGCGATGCGGGTATTGTCCACCTGCCTTTTGAAATTTCAGCTTTTCCCATTGTTTTGGCATACCAGCCTTCAAAGCTCAAGGCTTGCACATCCTCGCCTTCCCATTGCAGCTCTTTCCACGCCTTCTCCCATGCGGAAACCGGCTCAAGCATTTGATTTGTCTCTTCGATCAGGTCGCTGACCGCCTCCGGATTCAAGCTCTGCGTTTGTGCATGATATTCCGCTCGCAAGGCATTTTCCATGGCTCCCGGAGGAAGCTTCTCCAATGATGACTTCCATTTTTCCTGAGCGCTTGCCGCCTCTGAGATCTGAGTACGGATTGCTTCCGATGAACGCAAAATGCTTTCTTTTTTTTGACGTAACAGCTCAAGGTCTTTTTGTGTTTCGCAAAAAAGCTCCCTGGCAGCATCAAACCGCTCCCGAATAGGTCCTTTTGCCTCCTCATTGAGAAGCTCGGATGCCTGTATGTCCTGTGGCGGAGCCGTATCTCCCGCTTGTTTTTGCAGAATGCTGATTGTGTAATTTTCCAGTTCATAAAACAGATCTTTCAACCGGGCATACTTGTCGCGTATGGGCAGAATTCCTTCAACGACAGGAATGCTCTCCTCCGATCTCGTTATACGCACCAGCGAATTGCTCTCCAGTCCTTCAAAAAAGCCAGCTACCTCATTGCATGTGTCCTGAACCTTCTGCAGGCATTTCTCAAAATCCGTCTTTTCTTTCCATGCCGACAAGCCTTTTTGCAGGGATTGCAGTACCGGAAGCGTGCTCAATATGCGCTGAAGCATCATGGTAGGCGCCTGCCATTCCATGAATCGGTCAATCTGACCCCTGCACACCTCCGGCACGCTGAGCCGCTCCCGTTCCGCCGGCTGTAAGTCAAACCCGAGACTGTTTATATTCGTCCAGTCTCCGTCTGAAAATACAGACTCTAAGGATTCCTGCGCCCTGATTTTGGCTTCATTGAAGTCGGAAATCGCAAATAAGCCGAATTCTCTTGCAATCTGATCGTCAAATATCGATAGCGCATTGTGCGATGCCAGAGCAAGCGCTTCCTGAACATCCGCCCGCGCCGTTTCAAGATTTCCGAAGTCATATAGCACGCCGGATGCATAGAGCATAAGAATCAGAACCCCGGAAAGAAAAATCGTAATGCTCCCCTTCTCCTTGCGAAATATCCTTTGTATTTGCATAGAAGATCTTTTCATGACTCTTCCTTTCGCTCCGAACGTATGTCAATTCCTTGGATAGTCAGAGCCTTCCATAAGTTTGCAGCGGGATCTGTCTGTCTGGCTCTTCGAATTCGATTTTCCGGATCGCCCTGTATTTTCCAAAAGCGCATCGGATACATTGGCTTCACTTTACTCTCCCACCTCAGCTCACGGGTGGGGAAAAACAAGGATGAGCTTTCCGAGCAGGTTATTTTCTTCTCAAGAAAAATGCCCTTCCATTCCGATATTTTCTGCTCCGTATCATCATGAATCATCTCCTGTCTGATACGCGCTTCCCCGTACACGCTTTCCCATAGAAAGAAAATCATCACAAGAAGCAGCAGAAGCACAAGCATGGTGATCGGAAACGCATGCGCGCCCTCAAGAATCTCAACCGCACCTTTTTCTTCCGCCAATAACTTTTTCATATCTGCATCGCTTCTGATCGAATTTTGTCAAAAAGTGTGCGCAACAAATCCATCAAGCTGCTTCGGAAAATGGCGATGAGTGCGATCACCACTAAAATAATTAATACGATGGCTACCATATTCACCTCTCCGCGTTCATCCTCTAAAAAGCCGGAGCATACGATTCCATTTTTCAGCATGTTTTCCTCCTTTCCCTACCATTGTCCGAGCATCGGCGTCATCACCAAAATCAGAATCCCGATAAACAGGAGCAGGCTTGGAAATATCATTTGCTGCGATGCCTTTTCCGCTTCCTTCTGATCGATACGGATTCTTCTTTCTACCGCCTTTCTTCTGATCTCCTCTAATTGAATACACAGCTCATTGCCTCCCAGTTCCATATATTGGGAAAATAATCTGCCGCATTCCCGTAGATCCTCCATCGCAAAATCTTCTCCAAAGCGAAGATAGGCTTGCTTCCTGCTGACGCCCTCCTGCATCATTTGTGTGATTCTCTGAATTTCCTGATCAAGAGGACCGGCCGATTGCATTTCCCGCTTCTCCCATACCGCTGTCGGCGTCATGCCTGCCTTGAGAGATAAAACCCAGCCTGCCAACAGATCGGGCAGTGACCGTTCAATGCTTTTTATCCTGAGCTTCGCATCCTTTCTCAGCTTTTGCAATGCAGATGCAATTCTTACAAGAGGAAGCGCAAGCATACACATCGAGAAAACAGGAGAGATTGCCGAAATCATGACGCTGAAAAGCAGATAGAAGAAAGCCTCGCCATATGCCCGGATCAACAGATGCCGCATTGCTTCAAAAGCCCTTCGTTCCCCATAGAGGATCTTTGCATACCCGAGCCATTTGGCATACGTCTTCGGCATCTTTTCTTGAAATTCCGTAAAAAAATATTTTCCGACAAAGACGACATATCTGTTTTTTCTCCCTGAAACCGCATCGTTGTCGTAATAGCGATTCGCCTCAAGAGCTTTTTCAAAACAAACAATCCATAAGCCCAGCAGTATCCAGGAAATCAGAAAAAAGCGCATATTCATATTTCCACTCCCTCCGAAAGCCCGCTACGGTGTAAAATTCTCAGACTGATTCTCCATGCGGCCAAAAAAATCCCCAGACAAATCATTCGAGCTATCCAGTCCGCTGCACCTGAAGATTTTGTAATTCCCGTGATGCGCATCGCCCCCATGAGGACGAGCGGCATTGCGAAAAGAAGATATTGCTCTCTTTTTGCGGCATACAACTTGAGCTTACGGTTTTCTATGAGGTCCTCCTGAGCGGAAATCATGCGATAAAAGGATAGGGATAGATCCGGAATATTGGCGCCATGCTCCGCTCCGATCAATAAGAGCTCCCAAAAACGATGGATCAACGGATCCTCTATTCTTTGTAAGAATACCTCTGCACATTCCTTCAGGCCTTCTCCCAGTTCCATCTGCTCCAGGGCGACTTCCATTCCATTCAAGAATTCCGAGCGATCCCGACCCTGACGTAAGAGCTTGCTCTTCATATCCGCAGTGCTCAATTGCATCGACGTTCTGAGATTTCTTCCCGCATTCAGCTGTGCACTCAGGTGCTCCAGATAAAGCTTGAAATCCGTTCGGATTCTCCATCTTTTCTCGCGCGCTTTCCGCCTGCGGTATTCCCTGCGTGCAAGAAATCTGCTGATAAGGAGGGCGGGAAGGATGACCAGGGCGGAATCAAAGTAAAACCATGCGATGCATGCGCTGAAAAAACAACATAGCATAGTCCACTGCTTTTCAGAGATATTCATGCTTTCTCCTCGTGAATTGCAATTTCCGAGGCTATGCCCAATCGGTCGAATTTTTCCGTATTCCTGAGCTGGCGATTCACCGCCTCCAAAACAAATCGATTCTCCTTCTCCCGCATTTGAAAGAGAGGATGATAGCAGATCTGTCCCGCCTCCGGATAGGGCTCTTCAATGGCGGTAACATATCGCCTGTGATCGCGTAAGCGAGCGACATGTATAAAAAGATCAATTGCGGAGCCTATCTGTTGCCGAATCGCGGAAAGCGGCAGGCCTTCATGTCCACTCAGCACCATCGTTTCCAAACGTAATTGCATGTCATAAATGGAATTCGCATGTCCCGTGGAAAACGATCCGTCATGTCCCGTATTCATCGCCTGAAGCATATCAATGGCTTCTTTTCCCCGTACCTCTCCTACCACAATGCGATCCGGACGCATGCGCAAGGTCGTCCGTATCAGATCACGAATGGAAATTTCTCCCTCACCTGTTGCATTCGCCCTCCTTGCCTCTAATGCGATCCAGTTTTCATGACCTTCAAAGTTCAATTCACGGGCATCCTCAACGGAGATTAATCGCTCCTCCGGATCCGCTTCACTTGCCAGAGCATTCAGCAGCGTTGTTTTTCCGGAACCCGTGCCTCCTGAAATAAAGATATTGAGCTTCGCCCGGACGCATCTTCTGAGAAAATCGGCTGCTTCCGGACTCAGGGTTCCGTTTTGAACGAGCTCCCCAAGTGTGTATATATGCTCTCGGAATCTTCGTATGGTAAGAGCCGCACTCCCTTGTGCAATAGGCTCCAGAACAATATTGACCCTGGATCCGTCCGCCATTCGGCAATCCGTAATCGGCGTACGCTGGTGCACCTCCTTCCCGGCCTCCGCAACGATTTTTTGTATCAGATTCTGATACCGTTCCTCAGAGGAAAAACGGATCGGAACACGCATCAGATGCCCATCCTTCTCTACAAAAATCGCATCGTATCGGTTGACCATGATTTCCGTAATGCTTCTGTCTTCCAGAAGGCGATCCAAAATGTCATATCCGCGAATCATAGCGTACAGATCGTCGATGCTTTCCGCAAATTCCTTCGCCGAAATCCGCTCCGTGAACGGATCCTTGTGCAGGGTCTTTTCGATCGCCCCGATCAGCTCCGTATCCGTAAGAGACGCAACCGTATAATTCTCACGCAGCTCCGTAAGCCACTGATCCATCTTTTCCGGATTCATGACCCCCTCCTTTCGAATCGGGTTGGACTTCCCCGATTCCGGTTCCCTGCCTTCCGTAATTTGTCCTTCATCACGTTGCAAAATGCACTCAATGTGTTCACGGTATGGTATCTTTTCGGCATCTCGGTCTGGAGAATCGCATCGTTTGATTGGGGTTGGTGACACATTGAAAAGGGTTGCTTTCATCATACTCGGTTTTCAATCTCAGCATTGTCGCCAAACTCGGAGGATGTGTTTCTCGACAGTCTCATAAATGTCTCCATTGCAAGACGCGATGGAAAACCGCCGCTTACATTGCCTCCGGCCCGCTCAAATTGTAATCATCGGTGGAGTGCACTCTGTCACTTAATGCAACTGCCGACAACGAATATGATGCAACTAATAAAACGAATAGGATCCATCCTCTGATTCCGAAAAAAACAAGAAAGGGAAGAATGCATTGTGCCCTGACCAAAGGGAAAAAACAGAATTATGCATGGCTTTATTATCCCTGACAAGACAACAATGCAAGCTTTCACTTCTGGTATCTATCATTTACATGCAGCTTTTTCAGCAGCTATTTATACTGCCGACCATATTTATGACGGTTCGCTTCCCATTCCCATTCACTTCCTGACGGACAAGTTCGCCAATGAAACACAGTTATAAAGATGGCCGAACTGTATAGGGACATATACGGAAAGATATAAGAATGCCGAATGTAGCGTTCACAATTCAAATAATTAAACTATTGAATAACACGTCATATTATGATAATATTTTATCAATATGTCGATATCATAAATTTCTTATTTAGGAGTAGGTATGAAAAAAATATTATCCATTTTATTAACGCTAATAA
>JALFST010000003.1 GCA_022779285.1 Peptoniphilaceae bacterium | reverse complement strand
TATATTTGCGATACGGCGGGCGGCTGGAATCATTATGGCCCGCCCGGGACGATCACCATTGACGGAACCACCACGCAGTTTTCGCATAGCTTTGACCGCTACCAAGCCAAACAGTGGATCGGCAGTGCGCAAAAGACAGTGTCCTACGGCTCCGCTCAAAACTCGATTTCCGTTTCCGTCTCGGCGACGTATCAGACCAATGTCAGCTTCGGAACGCTCCGGACATCCAGCAGCATCAACGTGAAAATTCCCTATCAAATTGCGCAGGCGACGCGGTTGATGATGAACGGCAGGGAGGTTCCGGAAAATACCATTTGCACGCTGGGCGAAGACAGCATCACCGTGGAAATCGAAAAAAAGAGCAGCCAGCTCCGCTATGAATGCACGGTCGTCATCGGCGCACAGCAGCTGACCTATGGAAACTATACGAGCACAGAGGGGCGGGAGACGTGGACGTTTACCCCGGAGCTTTCGTATTTCGGGCCGATTTTGCCGCACAAAGCGCAGGCGGCACTTGCCATCGGTGTGCGCTCGTATACGCCGGATGATCAGCTGGTCGGCGTAAGCTACAAGTATGTACAACTCAAAATCCCCGATTCCATTAAGCCGACGCTTACCAAACATACGGTGATCGCGATGGAAAAGGGGTTAAACGGGAAAATCCTGCAAAACAAAACGATGGCCGCCTTTACCTGGACGTTTGGAACCGACAATCTTTACGGTGCGGCCATCAATCTCATTCAGCTTCGAACGGATGGGAAAAAGTGGGATATTTGGCGTGCCGACTTTGAAAATCACTTTCCCCCGCATTTACTGTCCGATGATCAGGGCTTTTGGTGCTCCACGCCCGGGCGAAAAACCTATACCATTACCGTACTCGACACGCGGGGACGCGGGAGCACCTATTCCGGCAGCTATGAGGTCTATCCCTACCGTCCGCCGAAGCTGGATGCGGTGACGGTGGACCGGTGTACGGACTTTGGCGTCATTGATGCCACCGGAACCAGCGCGAAGGTGCAATACCGCGGAAGCATTTCCCCGGTGGGAGGAGAAAACGAGGGAACGCTCACCATAAAAACGACGACCGGAAGCACGACACTTTTGCGGGCATCGATTACGGTGGCAGGAGAGAGCCCGGAAATCAGCTCCTCGGAAACGCTCAGCAGAATTGATGCCGATAAGGGATACACGGTAACGGTCACGCTCACGGATGCGGTGGGAGAGTCTGCAACCTATACCACGGAACTGAGTAAGGCGCTGAGCCTGATCGATTTCAGTCCGAACGGAATCGGGCTGGGCGTGACGGCGCAAAATGGCTCAATCACCTTTGATGAGACGGTCTTACCGACCGCAGGGCTTCATGATTACGGCTCCAACAGCAACGGTCACTATGTGCGCTATGGAAACGGCGTACAGATCTGTTGGATGGACAAGATGGTGAATCTCTCCATCTCGAATGCTTACGGTTCCGCATTTATCGGTCAGTATCGCTGGACCTTTCCCAAGCCTTTTGTGGGGCGCCCGGTGGTCTCTCCGGGAACCATGCGCTGGGGGACGGGCGCGTCCTGGGGAGCTTCCGCATTCATGGGAGGCGGATCGGAGAATACGAGCGTGTCATTTTATCTCTTTGATTTTTATCAGCGAGAATACGGGGAGACACAGGTACAGGCAATCGCCATCGGAAAATGGCGATAGAAAGGAAAGGGCAATGAATTTAGAAGAAATCAAGGCGGCAAAAGAAAAGCGGAAAACGGAGAAAGACACCATCGGAAGAGAGCTCAAAGACCTTCGCATGCAGCAGGCGACGAAAGAAGCGGAGGTGACGGAAATCCAACGGCAGATCAGTGAGAAGAATGAACAGACGCTGCTTTTGGAAAAAGAAATGTCGGATTTGGACACTGCGGAACGCATTCTGAAATTAGGATCCGACGCCTGAGGACGCGAAAGCGTCTTTTTTTATGGAAAGAAAGGAAAAACATGAGTAATAGTGCATTGGTTACGGTCATTCGGCGCACCCACCACCATTCCGGCAGGAGAACGCACGCGATAGACCGGATTACGCCGCATTGCGTCGAGGGGCAAAACACCGCGGCCAGCATTGGCAATTATTTTGCGACCACGCCGCGGGAAGTCTCTTCCAACTATGGAATCGGCTGTGACGGCAGCATCGGGCTGTATGTGGATGAGGGAAACCGTTCCTGGTGTTCCTCTTCCAATGCGAACGATCAAAGAGCCGTCACCATTGAATGCGCATCGGATAAGACACACCCTTACACCATGCGCCCCATCGTGTATCAAAAGCTGATCGATCTTTGCGTAGACATTTGCAGGCGCAACGGCAAAACCCGGCTTCTTTGGTTCGGGGACAAGGGGAAGACGCTTCGTTATACGCCCCAAAAGCACGAGATGGTGCTTACGGTGCACCGCTGGTTTGCCGATAAGGCCTGCCCCGGAGACTGGCTTTATAGCCGATTGGGAGACCTTGCCGAGCAGGTTACCCGGCGCTTGGGCGGGAAAACGGAAGGGGCTTTCCAACAGCAGAAATCCGTTTCGGGCTATGGAGATTATCCCCCGGGCCGCTACCGGGTAACGCCTTCCGTCGGGCTTCGTCTGCGGAAAGACCCTTCGACAAGCGCCACGCACATCAAGACGCTTCCTGCGGGAAGCGAGATTCACGCGATAGAAGAGCTGCGGGCGAACGTAGACGGCGTTTGGCTGCGTTTAACAGACGGAGGGTACGTGTGTGCCCAGATGGGGCACAGCGTTTATGTAGAGCCGCTGAGCGCGCCACAGAAGGCTCCTGCCCAAACGCAAGAGGTCGGAGCGTTTCAAAAATATGAATCCGCAACCTTTACCCCCAATACCACGGTCAATGTTCGCGCAGAGCCGACGACACAAAGTGAGGCGGTGGCCAAATACCATGCGGGAGAAGCGATTCGCTATGACCGCGTATATGTGGGAGCGGGCTATGTGTGGGTGAGTTACATCGGCAGGAGCGGCAAGAGGCGTTATGTGGCATGCCGCACGTATCAAAACGGAAGAAGAGGCGAGCCTTGGGGCTCGTTTCGATAAAAGAACCGGAGGAAGGAGTGTGATGCGATGACCTATCTCAATATGGCAATCGCAAGTTTTCTCGGGGTGGTCGTCGGTTCGCTGACCAATTGGCTGATTTCCTCTCCGAAACGGCGCAAAGAGGAAAAAAGAGACCTCAACAACAGGCTGGATAAGATCGAGGAGGGGACGAAATGCCTTTTGCGCAGCAAGATTCAGGATGAGTATCTTTCCATGTGCTCAGCCGATCGAAAATGGGTGCGTCCCTATGAAAAAAGCAATTTGAGCTATCTTTATAATGCGTATCAGGAGCTTGGAGGCAACAGCTATGTATCGGGACTGTTCAAACAGGCGATGGCGATGCCGGTCAAGGAAGAGGAAAAAGAATAGGAGGAAATCATGGAACTGAGTTTTGTTATTTTAACGGCGATTACGGTAGGCGTTGTGGAAATCATCAAAAAGCTGATGAAGGAAAACCGCTTTGTGCCGCTGGTTGCCTTAGCGGTCGGTGTGGCTCTTGCCTTTTTAGGGCAGGCATATACCGGAGCCTCTGCATGGCAGGACAGCGTGTTGTATGGTCTTGTGATGGGGCTTTCTGCAATGGGGCTCTACAGTGGCGGAAAGTCTTTGCTTGAGCAGTAGGAAACAGGGCGCATCCTTTCGGGTGCGCTCTTTTTATGGGAGAAAGAAATGAATAAAAAGAAAAAGCCCGGGCAGGGGCTTTCGCTGAAAGTCATCACCGAAAAGGTGATATTTATTTTCCTTACTCAAATTGTAACTGAAATTGTGGGAGGAAACAAGATGATATCCTGAAAGTCGTATCGCAGGGACTTGTCACGGCTCTTATATTGTATGTCTTTTATCAAAAAGACCTTTCGTCACTAAGGACAGAAAATCAAAAAATGAAAAAGGAACTGAAAAAGATCAAAAAGAAACTAAAGGGAGGGGAGTGATTCTCCGCCTTTTTTTGTGCGAGAACTTTCCATGGGGTATGGAAAAGACAAATTTTTCAAGTGGGGACAAAAACGGGGACGGGACGTATTTTTCGCATGGTCAATTCCAATGAAAAGCCCCAATAAAATGTTGATTTTAAGCGGTTTTATCATTTATGAAAGTGCGGGATCAAAGCAAATTATACTATTCCATCGGGAAGATCCTGAGCGATTAGCTGATATTATTCGAAACGTTGTTGAGAAAACAGAAAGGGAATCATCATGGAATACGCTTGCGGAGAAATAAACGCTGCGTGCCGAAAACAGATGTCAGAAAAATGAAATGAAATTTATTCAGAAAGTTCCCTTTACGAGTTATGATTTTATGGTTTTTGAAATCACAAAAGCTTTGACCACGAAAGCAGACTTATTTTTATAGTATGAAAAGTCAACAAAATGAAACAAAGAGCGTGATGCGAAAATCATTGGAATTTCCGCTTCTGTTTTGATAGATAAAATGTACATTTCTGAATCCATATATATTGAATTTTTTCTATAAGAAGCATAAAATAAAATACATAGAATATTTTCAATATTATCGGAGGCGGGAAAATGGAAGAAATATATTTGAATTTGTCTCAAATGTTAAAGGCGCTGTCTGATCCGAAAAGGTTGAAGATTACGGATATGCTTTCATGCGGAGAAATCTGCGCTTGTCAGATTCTGAATTATTTTCAGGTTACGCAGCCGACGCTTTCTCATGACATGAAAGTCCTGATAGATGCAGGGATCGTAAAAAACAGGCGCGAAGGAAAAAATATTTATTATAGTCTCAATGAAGATATTCCGGCGAAGCTGACTCGATTGTTGACACAAATTTTTACGAAGAAGGAATCCTGTATCTGCGAGGATTCGGGATGTCAATGCAAGGAGGGTGATGATGAAAAATCCATCAGCCGGGATTAGTTTTTATCAAAAAAATCTGTCAATATGGGTTTTACTTTGTATGGCGGCAGGTGTTCTGATCGGACATTTCGTTCCGGAGATTCCTGCTTTTCTCAGCAAGCTTCAGATTGCCGGAATTTCCATTCCGATTGCCATTTTGATCTGGATGATGATCTATCCGATGATGATCAAGGTAGATTTTCAGAGTATTCGGAATGTCGGAAGAAATCCGAAGGGATTGTTTGTCACATGGATTGCAAATTGGTTCATCAAGCCATTTACAATGTATGGAATTGCATATTTTTTTCTATTCGTTGTCTTCCGATCCTTTATTCCCCTTGAATATGCAACGCAATACTTGGCCGGTGCGGTTTTGCTTGGAGCTGCGCCATGTACGGCTATGGTATTTGTCTGGAGCACTTTGACACGGGGAAAACCGGCGTATACCGTGGTTCAGGTAGCGACGAACGATTTGATTATCCTTGTGCTGTTTGCTCCGATTGTAAAATTCCTGCTTGGTGTCTCAGCTGTTACAGTTCCGTACAGCACATTGCTTGTCAGCATCTTTATATTTATTGTCATTCCGCTCATTGGAGGAATTCTGACCAGGGTGAGCATTATAAAGTCAAAAGGAAGAGAGTACTTGGAAAATTCCTTTATTCATAGATTTGACAACGCTACGACCATCGGGCTTCTTCTGACCCTTGTAATTATTTTCAGCTCACAGGCAGAAGTTATCCTTGGCAATCCGGTGCATATTATTCTGATTGCGGTTCCATTGATTATTCAGACATTCATGATTTTCTTGATTGCCTATGGAGCCTGTCGATTGTTGAGGCTGCCATTTGACATTGCCGCTCCAGCCGGAATGATAGGTGCATCGAATTTTTTTGAGCTTGCCGTTGCGGTTGCTATTGCCTTGTTCGGTATGGCCAGTCCGGCTGCGCTTGCTACAACGGTTGGAGTGTTGACGGAAGTCCCGGTTATGCTGATGTTAGTGAAAATTGCTAACCATACAAAGAGCTGGTTTTCCTATCGAAAAGAGTAGAACCCCGGTTGAGCTTGCTTCGCGGATTTTGATTGACAGAGCGTCACCTTTCTATCGTGTTGAAGATTTCATATAAGTCATCCATGACGAGATCAGCAATAAATGTCTGGAATGACGACGAGTGCAGAAAAGAAGAAAGAATGATTTCTATCGTCATAGTCGATCGTCGTTTGATCCAAAAAAATTAGTGATAACTAACATCTTTTGGTAAAATATATTGTATAGGCGATAAGCAAGATGTGCTTTGAAAATACAAATGTCCCGGCTAATCACTATCGATGAACGGCTCTGAAGAAAATCTGCTGCAAAAAAAGGATTCATCCGTGACATCTTGAGCAAAATCGAGTTTCTTCTTACGCCATAAAAAATGGAAAGAGCAATTCTTTCAAGGCAAGGAGGAGGCAGGAAATGCGCACAGAAAGCATATTGGACGGTGTGGAAGATACGCTATATATTCCGCTTGCAGGCAGAATCTATGCATCAAAGAATTTCCCGGATTTTTTTTATGATGAAAAGGCATTATCCTTGGAGCCGTTGCTACCGACAGAAAATATAGAGAAAAACAGCAGCGAATACTCTTATATGGCGAGTGTTTGCAGGCAGCAGACAATTGATAAAAAAATCATCCGCTTTCTTGAAAAAAGTTACAAGGCGAACGTAGTATTTTTAGGTGCGGGCTTAGAAACGGCCTATCATCGTATTGGAAATCAGACGGCAAATTTTTATCAGGTGGATTTACCGGAAGTGATTGAAATCAGAAAAAAGGTATTGGGACAGGGCTGCAACGAAAAGCTGATATCCGGAGATATGTTTCGGCTTCATTGGATTCAGGAAATAGATACCACTTTGCCAACACTCATTTCCGCCGCAGGCGTTTATCAGTACTTTCATGAATCTGAAATCATAGAGATGATTCAAAGCATGAAAGCGAAAATTCCTTATGGCGAATTGGTTTTTGATGCTACCAATTCAAAAGGTTTGCGGTTTGCGAATCAATATGTGAAGAAAACGGGCAACGCTAATGCGCAAATGCATTTCAGTGTAGATGATCCAAGGGAATTTGCAATGCGTACGAGTACCGAGTTGATAGAAGTCGACGGATTTTTCCAGAGCGCATTGAAAGAGTGCCATGGACTCCATCGGATTACGAGGATATACATGTATTTTGCGGATAGGTGGAAACGGACATTGGTTTTGCATTTCGGTTTTTCATGATCGAGACGTCATTCATGCAGTGGAATAAATTTCACGGAGCGATATAGAAGTGTGCTTTTAAAACGAGGGGATTTGTTATGCGATTCTGAGCTGAATCATATAAATAAAACCGACTTATTTTACGATTGTTACGCACAATGGATTACAGTATATAAGACAGTATACAAGGAAGGGGCGATCAGAAAGGTTACCATGGATAAATATTTGCTCACACAGTCCTGGATTCGGCGTTTAGCGCCAAATCTGAAGGTGTGTGAGCTGACTCGGATAGCATATCAAAAGCTGTTGAATGATTATGCCGTCGAACACGAGCGAGTCACGACAATGGACTTCCATCATCAGCTGAAAGGAGCGATTCTGGATGCCGTGGATGAAGGTCTTATTGAGCGAGATCCGACCAGAAAAGCCATCACCAAGGGAAAGGAACCCGGACCGAAGAAAATTCAGTATCTCAATCAATTTGAGCTGCACAAGCTTCTCTCGGATTTGGATTTGGGACAGAAATTAAACCGGGATTGGTTTATTTTACTTGTCGCAAAAACCGGAATACGTTTTTCCGAAGCGCTGGCGATCGCACCGCAGGACTTTGATTTTCCAAAACAATCCCTCAGTGTTAATAAAACCTGGGATTATAAAGGAAAGGGCGGATTCCTGCCTGCAAAAAATCAATCCTCCGTTCGAAAGATCAGAATTGATTGGCAGCTCATCATTCAGTTTTCAACATTGGTGAAGGGGCTGGCTCAGGATCGGCCGATTTTCGTATCCGGAAAAGTCTATAATTCAACGGTTAACGGAATCCTTGCAAGACACTGTAAAAAAGTCGGGATACCGGAGATCTCCATTCACAGGCTCAGGCATACCCATGCATCGCTTCTTTTATTTGCAGGGGTATCCATCGCCAGTGTGGCACAGAGATCAGGGCATTCGAGTATGACCACAACGCAGAAAACATATCTTCATATTATTCAGGAGCTGGAAAACAAGGATGTGGATTTGGTAATGCGATCATTATCCGAATTGAGTTGATCAAAATGGCTCACGCGAATGAAGGGAGATCGTAGCTGATAAGGACGGTATAGGCGGTACTGAACTCTCCGTCTCCGAAAAGGAGCGGAGAGATCGGTACATAAAGTAGAGACATGCCACGGAAAAACAGGGATTAGAAAACAGAAATGATTCATTGTATTCTATCACTTGAATCGGCATTGCGAATGTTGTCACTGCAAGAGCATAGCTATCATCAGACAAAAAGCTGCCATGATTGTTTTCATAAAGGGCAGAAAATATTTTATGGGAAATCGAAGGAGGATCGGGTAAAATAAAGGCGTTCTATTTTCATCGCTGAAAGGAATATTATGTCTTTATTGGAATTGCTTTTTTTGGCAATCGGGGTCTCTATGGATGCCTTTTCGGTTGCCATTTGTAAGGGTCTGGCCGTAAAAGACCTCAAGCTGCGTCACGGCCTCATTGTCGGAGCCTATTTCGGCGGTTTTCAGGGACTGATGCCGCTGCTCGGCTTTTTATTGGGCACGTTGATTGCTCAATTTGTGCAGGCACTCGATCATTGGGTGATCTTTTTGATTTTGGCATTTCTCGGTATTCAGATGATTCGCGAGTCCATGGATCCTGAGTCGTGTCCAACGGGTGATTTTTCGCCTCGTGCGATGTTTCCTTTGGCAATTGCGACGAGCATCGATGCCTTTGCAGTGGGAATTCCCTTTGCCATGATGAAGTTGAATTTATGGTTTGCGCTTTCTTTGATTATGATCTGTACAGGAATTTTCTCCTTTGCCGGAGTGTATATCGGGCATTTTTTTGGACAAAGATTTCAAAAGCCGGCAGGATTTATTGGAGGCGCGATTTTAATAGGAATTGGCATTCGCGTTTTCTTGACGCATTTATCAACAGGAATTTAAAAACAGGAGGAAGCTGTGAAAAAGATTACAAAGCATGCCATCAAGCGCGCAAAGGATCTGATTTCTTTTATTGATGAGGCACCTACTGCATACCAGGCCGCCGAGGTGGAAAAATCACGCTTAGAGATGGCCGGTTTTCAAAGGCTGAGAATGGATGAGCGCTGGGATCTTATACCGGAAAATGGATATTATGTGGAGCTTTCGGATGCCACTGTTGTTGCGTTTCGCACCGGACGGCAGGCGGACAACGGCTTTCATATTGTCGGCGCCCATAACGATTCTCCGGGATTTCAGCTGAAACAAAATGTGAACCTTCATCGGAACGGATATGATCAGCTCAATGTGGAGCCTTATGGCGGTTTAATTCTTCGTACATGGTTGGATCGTCCGCTATCTATAGCAGGAAGAATTCTGGTTCGTGATGCATCTCCCAAGGGATATACCATTCGAAAGGTGAAATTGGATCGTCCGCTCTTAATCATTCCGAGCCTCGCCATTCATATGAATCGAGAGGTCAATCAAAACGGAGAGATCAAGCCTCAGGAAATGATGGCTCCGATTTGGGGAGTGGAGGGCAGTCCGAAAAAGGACATTTTGGAAGAGGTTGCACAAGAGGCCGGCGTTGCGCGTGATTCGATCTTGGATTACGATCTCTTTTTATATGATTTGGAAAAAGGAATGCTTATAGGAGCAGATCAGGAAATGATTTCCGTTGGCCGGCTGGATAATCTTGCGATGTGCCATGCAGCAGTGATCGCGCTGATAGAGTCGAGACCCGGAGATTTTCATCAAGTGATTGCGCTCCATGATCACGAGGAGATCGGCTCCATGAGCCGCAAGGGTGCAGATTCCGCAACACTGCGGGATATTCTTTCCCGCATCGTCAGAGCAATGGGCGGTGATCGTGAGGAGGAAGCGATCGCATTGGCGAAGAGCTTTACCATCTCCTGTGATATGGCGCATGCGGTTCATCCCAATTTTGCCAATGTGGCGGATCCGACAAATCGACCGGTAATCAACGGCGGTCCCGTTATGAAATATGCGGCGTCCAAGTCCTATATTACTGATGGAGAGGGAGGAGCCAGAGTTCGTCTATATGCGGAAAAGGAGAATATCACACTGCAGACCTTCTTCAATCATTCAGACAGGCGCGGAGGCGCCACCATCGGTGTGATGGATGAGCAGTGGACGACAATATTGAATGCGGACATGGGAAACCCCGTTTTGGGCATGCACTCTGTCAGGGAGCTTGGAGGAGTCGCGGATCACGATGCGATGATCCGGCTGCTGACGGCTTTTATGAATGACGAGAAGTAGCAGGGGGATATTGAGAATCCATTCAAAAAAACGATGTTATATTCTCGGCTTTCGGTTGGAGACCGGGAATATTTTATATAAGGGTAAGGGAAAATATACCTCAATGGGCAAGAAAGAGGAAAAGGAGTCCTATATTATGAAATGGTCAAGCACTCTTTGCCTCCTTTTTGGATGATAGACAAATGTACCCTGGATTTTTCCAAAGGAAAGATGCAGCGGAAAGCTGTGATGAAGATAAAAAGCATCATGCAAGTCCGGAAAACGGAGGGGAATTCGTAACGGACAGAGAATGAGGAGAAAAGTCAATGCGAAAAACGGATACCAAGGAGTGATACGATCGGAGCTCTTGTGTTGGCGGTCTCATGCCTTCTGATGGCAGAGATATGCTGAAGCCGGATGGAAAGGAATAACAGAACCGATACGAAAAGCTATATACCGATAATTCTGTAATTGCTTTGTTCTTCGAAAAATCGCTCCAAAGAATGCGCTTGCTGATAGCCAAGAGATGCCGCAACCGATTCCCACATTTTTGAACATAAGGCAGGAAATGATCACATAAAAGAAAAGGCACAAAGGATCCTGGGAAATTGGAAGGATCCTTTGTGCCGTTTTGACATGATACGGATGCTAAAGATCTCGAATTGTGGGGTATTTATCGGTATCAAAAGTATTGTAGTTGGAAAGATCGCCCGTTTGATATCCAAGCTGAAACCATCGAATACGCTGTTCTCCGGTCCCGTGCGTAAAGCTTTCCGGCTGCACCTGTCCCTGATATTTTTTTTGAATCGTATCATCCCCGATCGCCCAAGCTGTTCGAATGGCTTCTTCGACATCACCGGTATCCAGATAGCCGTTCTGATCCTGATATCGGGCAACGACTCCGGCTAAATAATCCGCCTGTAATTCGAGGCGTACCGAAAGGGTGTTGGCATTCTCCTGATTGAGACGCCGCTGCTGAGAATGTACCTTGTTCAGAATCCCAAGCTCATTTTGTATATGATGTCCTACTTCATGTGAAATAACATAGCTGAGGATGAAATCTCCCTCTTTTACCTGAAAATCGCGGATCAATGTGTTATAAAACGAAAGGTCGATATAAATGGCATTATCGGTGCCGCAATAGAACGGACCGACTCCGGAGGATGCAATCCCACAGCCTGATTTTACATTTTCCTGGAAAACCACCATTTTGGGCTCGTGGTAGGTTTTCCCGTAATCTGAAAGGATGGCATGCCAAGCGTCCTCTGTATCAGCGAGCACAACACGGCTGTAATCATACAATTCTTTTTCCTGCCTGGTGAGCGTTATGCTTTCCTGTTGAATTTGTTGTGATCCGCCGCTTTGAAGGCCGATATTTAACGCAGCCAAGGGGTTACCGGTCAACAGAAAGACAAGCAGTCCAAGCAGAAGACCGCTTCCGCCGATAGCAACACCTTTTTTCACTCCGCGTCCGCCATTCTGTACATTTGAGCTTTGTCTGCGTCCTTTCCACTGCATAGGAACCTCCCTTTGTTTTCTTAAAATAATTATATCGGAGAATCTCTACCGCACAAGGGGCAGGAGTATGCTATCATGAGAACAAAATGAAGATGAGGAAAAAAATGATTCGACTTTTTTGTAGTGATTTTGATAATACGCTTGCAAGAAAAAGAAAAATTCCGGAAGCGCATATCGAGGCGATTCACAGATTGCAGAGGGCCGGCGTAGACTTTGCGTTGGTTACGGGAAGAGCCCCGCAAAATGCTTGTGCAATCCTGGAAAAATATTCGATTCGGTGTCACTGTATCGGATTTAACGGTTCCGCCGGAGTGGAGAGGGATGGCAGGCAAATCTTTGAGATTCCTATGGATCTCGATGCGCTCAGGGATCTGTTGGCCGATTGCCGGACGCATGGAGAGTTTTTCTTGCTATATGGAAACGGGAGATGCTATATACCGAAGATTTTCGGCTTCTTTTCCTGGATCAAAGGTATGATTTCGCGCAAGGTGAACATGCGGATCGAATATCTGGAACGCGATTTATCCAATTTTATCCATGATGGAGGCACGGCCTACAAGCTCAACCGCTATCCGGGGAGGAGAATGCAGGATCTGAAAAATGCCCTTTTGAAGGACGACAGAATTTCTGTAACGGCGTCCTCTCACAGACAAATGGAGGTTTCTGCGGCTGGAGTCAGCAAGTGGAACGGCATTTTATCGTTGAGTGCGGTATTGGGTATTTCACCGGATGAAATTGCCGCAATCGGAGATTATGAGAATGATCTTTCGATGATTCGAAATGCAGGAATTGGCTTTTCTATGGGAAATGGATCCGAGGAGCTGAAGGCAGCGGCGGATTTTATTGTCGGCGATGTGAAAAATGCAGGACTCGCCGAGGCTGCAGATATCATTTTGAGGTACAATGATAATGAAGAAAAATGAAGATTTTCAGAATAGAATACAAATGCCTATCGTATGTAGCGGTCATATGCCCGGCTATGCAAATGCTCATGCAGCCGGATTGGATCTGCGCGTAAAAACAGAAACGCCGGTGGAGTTTTCTTCCGGTTCGCATGCAACGGTACATACCGGTGTATGTGTTGAAATTCCGGAAGGGTATTTCGGCTTGATTGCCATTCGGTCGGGGCTCGGGATGAAAGGGCTTGTGCTTTCCAATGGTATCGGTGTCATTGACTCTGATTACAGAGGAGAGATTCGCATTCCTCTTTTTTATCATGGCAAGGAAACGCTTCGATTAGAGGATGGCGAAAGAGTGGCGCAAATGATTATCATTCCCTACGTGCAGGCTGATTTGATTGTTGCAGATGCTTTAAATGCAACGGAGCGGGGAGAGTCCGGCTTCGGATCGAGCGGCAGATTTTAAAAGAAACCAAAACACACGAGGAGGCAAGCGGGGGAGCATATGCGTATCGATAAATTTTTAAAGAATTCCAGAATTATCAAGCGTAGAACGGTTGCGAAGGAGGCGGCGGATTCCGGACGCATTACGATTAACGGAAAAGTGGCAAAGGCGGGGTCCGAGGTGCAGCCGGGGGATCGGGTTCACATTGCATTCGGCACAAATCCTTTCGATTTTGAGGTTCTTTCTGTACCGGAGGTGGTTCGAAAGGAAGATGCTCAATCTATGTATCGGGTTTTGGAGGGGCAAAATGAGTAATTTCAAGTCGATTTTACCGGAGAAGGATGCGGAAACGGAACGTCGCGAGCAACGTCAGCGGAAAGGCTCCCGCAGACGAGAGGCGGATTCCCGGCAGGCTTCTCGTAGTCGAAAGGATGATTCCGCGGCTTTCCCGAAGAGACATACTCGCATGCGCAGCCGAAAAAAGAATTCCATATTTCCGCTTTTGATCGGCGCGGGACTGATCGTTATTGTCATCATTCCTACGATTTTTGCGATTTTCGGGACACGAAGGAAGCTCAATGAGGCAAAAAATATGCAGGCATCGTTAGAAGCGGAGCGTTCGGCGATGAGCACCTCGATTGAGGATTTGCGTAATCAGCTCAGTCTTGTCAATACGGATGATTTTATAGAAAAATATGCCCATGAAAAGCTGGGGATGGTGCGCTGGAACGAAATCCTTGTCAAGATGGAGGATGGCACATATTCAGTGAATGAAAAAGCCCTGCAAAATCTGGAATCTTCTTCGGGAAACGGTGCTTCACAGGAAAAAGCTCCGGAGGAGAAGCCTGCGGGAGTGCAAAACACAACGAATTAAAGCCGATCAGATGTGAAAACGAGAGGCTCAACCGCTAAGGAGGGCGTATGTGGGTGCAGACGGTTCAAAATCGAATTCAAGAGCTTTGTAGCGCACAATGCTATCATTTTTTTCTTGCTGTTTCGGGCGGCGTCGATTCTATGACGCTGCTCGATCTATTTGATTTGCCGGAGGTGCATCCGCATCTTACAGTTCTTCATTTTAACCACTGTTTAAGGGGAAGGGAGAGCGATGCCGATGAGGCTTTCGTTCTTTCGGAATGCAATCGGCGCAATCTGGAGATTCTTGTCGGCAGAGGGAATGTTTTAGAACAGGCGAAGTCACAGAAGGCGTCGCTCGAGCTGGTTGCTCGAAAGATGCGTTATGATTTTTTCAAAAAGGCTATGGAGCAGCGCATTCGCGGAGAAAGATTTCTTCCGGTTTTGGTATTGGCGCATCAGAGAGAGGATCAGACGGAAACGATTTTGATGCATTTGTTCCGAGGAAGCGGCATGCCCGGTCTTATCGGAATGCAGGAATGGGAGGCCCGAAAGGATTTTTTTCTATTTCGCCCGCTGCTTAGGGTCAGCAAGGAGAAAATTTATCAGCGCGCCTTGGAGAGAAGCCTTCCCTGGCGAGAGGATTCCTCCAATCTTGAAAATTCATTTTCCAGAAATTTTTTACGTCTGGAGATCCTTCCTCAGCTTCGAGGGAGATATCCTTCTCTGGACGATTCTTTTGCAAAGCTTTCGGAAATTCTCGATGCGGAAAATCAATATCTGAATGAGAGGACAAAAGAAGCCATGGAGCGTGTGGCGGTCTTCCATCCCTGTGTCTTATCGGAGAATCCCCTCATCAGGAATGCCGCATTATTGCATGGCGTGGCATTTCGCAGGAAAGAGTTTTTGAACGAACCGATTGCGCTTCGTCGAAGAATTCTCTATAGCTTTTGTTTACAAAATCAAGCGAATTCCATTTCCATGGAGGAAATTGAAAAAATTCACGGACTATTTACCCTGCCGAAAGGGAAATGGATACGCATTTGTGATATTATATTTTTATGTGATTTTCAAGGTGTGATCGCCTTTATCGCCAAAGAGAGGGATGAAAAAACACGGACGGAAAGCGTGGAGATTCCCTCTGATTTCTGTTTTGCTCAAAAGGGAGCGGAGGAATCGGGCCATATCATTCAAAAGGACATCACATGGGCCAACGGCGGGATCCGAATCTCTCCCGTGCAGCAAGACAGCGACTGGAAAGCGACAGGATCCTTTTGTTACGTGAATGCAGAGGGACTCTCGCACCTTCTGGTCCGACCGGGAAGAAGCGGGGAGATCTTTCAGAAATTTGGCGGCGGAAGCAAGGCTCTCCGTCTGCTGTATAACGAATGGAAGCTTCCTTCCGTTTTACGTGCCCGTTTTCCTGTGATCTGCGATGAGCAGGGAATTCTCTGGGTGCCGGGAATGGGGAGAAGCGCAAGACGAAAAGCAACAGATCCAAAGAAAACGCTAAAGATTGAATGGAGGTGGAAATGAGCGAAAAAGCCATTAATCGGTACGTGGATCGTGTTCTCTTCTCGGAAGAGGATATCGCTCAGCGTGTTCAGGAGCTTGGGAGACAAATTACAGAGGATTATAAGGACGGCAAAGCGGATTTGCTTTTAGTATGCATATTAAAGGGAGCCTCTGTTTTTCTTGCGGATCTTATGAAGCGGATCGACTTGGATGTGGAGATTGATTTCATGTCCGTTTCCAGCTATGGCGCACACACGGTTTCCAGCGGAGATGTGCGTATCCTGAAGGATTTGGATCACCATTTTATGGGTAAGGACATTCTGATTGTCGAGGATATTATTGATACCGGCTATACCTTGACTTATCTCAAGAAAAACCTGGAGAGCAGAGGAGCAAGAAGCGTTAAGGTCGCGGCCGTGCTGAATAAGCAGTCGAGGCGTGTCACCGATATACAAGGTGATTATGTAGGCTTTGAGGTTCCGGATGAGTATGTCATCGGTTATGGCATGGATTTTAATCAGAAGCTCAGAAATTTGCCCTATATCGGCACGTTAAAGCCGATTTATTATAAAGATAAATGAAGTAAAGGAATACGGAATGAACAATAACAATCAAAAAAAGCCACTGCCTATCGGCTTGATCCTGAGCTATTTATTACCGGTTCTTGTGATCGCCATGATTTTCTTATTCATCAATCAAACGGGACCCAAAAACGGAAAACTGACTCAGGGCGAGTTGATTACCCAGCTACAAAAGCAAAATGTGGACACTGCAATCTATCAGGACGGCAAACTCCGCGGAACGCTCAAGGATGAAAATCATACGCCGTTTGAAGCGGTGATTCCCAGAACATATTTTCCTGATTTCTATCAGGACTATATGAAGGCCGGCGTGGAAGCGGGCACTCTCAAGATGACCTTTAAGGAGGACAGCGAGCCCAATGCATTTTTGACATTGTTGCCGAATATTTTGTTCTACGGATTTATGGCCTACATGATGTTTGCGCTTTTCCGCCGTATGCAGTCACAATCCGGAGGAATGAATGCATTTGGAAAAAGCAAAGCTCGTATGAATCGCGATTCCGGAAAGAGAGTTACATTTGCGGATGTTGCAGGGTTGAAAGAAGAAAAAGAGGAGCTTCAGGAAATCGTGGATTTTCTGAAGAATCCCAGAAAATTTACGACTGTGGGAGCGCGTATTCCCAAGGGCGTTCTTTTGGTCGGCCCTCCGGGAACAGGAAAAACATATCTTTCCAAGGCGGTTGCCGGAGAGGCGGGAGTACCTTTCTTCTCGATTTCCGGATCCGATTTTGTTGAAATGTTTGTCGGCGTCGGAGCTTCGCGTGTGCGTGATCTTTTCCAGGAAGGTAAGAAAAATGCACCATGTATCATTTTTATCGATGAAATCGATGCGGTAGGACGCCGTCGTGGAGCCGGTTTGGGCGGAGGCAACGATGAGCGCGAGCAAACGCTGAATCAGCTGCTTGTGGAACTGGACGGTTTTGATCAAAACGAAGGGATCATCATTATGGCGGCAACCAACCGTCCCGATATTCTGGATCCCGCATTGCTGAGACCGGGCCGTTTTGACCGTCAGATTTTGGTAGGAAATCCGGACGTGCGGGAAAGGGAAGAGGTTCTTCGCGTCCATTTGAGAAATAAAAAAACAGCAGAGGATGTGGATTTACGTGCTTTAGCGCGTCAAACAGGCGGCTTTACTCCGGCTGACCTGGAAAATATGACGAATGAAGCAGCTCTTTTGACAGCCCGTAAAAACGAAACCGTTATTGATATGGCAACCTTTGAAGAAGCAGCGATTCGTATTACAGCAGGTCCTGAAAAGAAGTCCCGTCGCGTTATAGAGAAAGAGAGAACGCTGACCGCATATCACGAAGCGGGACATGCCATCGTCACCCGGGCATTGCCGAGCAATGACGAGGTCAATTTGATCACGATCGTTCCGCGCGGGTATGCAGGCGGCTTTACCTCCTTCCTGCCGGATGAGGATCGGATGTTCCGTTCGCGTAATGATATGCTGATTGATCTCGTTACATTCCTGGGCGGACGTGCGGCGGAAGCCCTTGTTCTCAAGGATATCTCAACAGGAGCATCCAATGATATTGAGCGTGCCACGCGGGTTGCGCGCAGTATGATTGTAAAATACGGAATGAGTCCGGATTTGGGACCGGTTGCACTGGAAGAAGAAAAGGATAATGTTTTTCTTGGCAATGACCTCGGGCAGATTCGCACATATTCGGAAAAAACGGCGGAGCAAATCGATCAAGAGGTGCATCATTTGATGACACGCTCCCTGTCGCTGGCAACGGAGATCCTTGAATTAAATCGTGAGCTGCTGGAGGCTCTGGCACAGCGCCTTTTGGAGATCGAGACCATGAGAAGAGAAGAATTTGAAGATCTTTTCCGGCAATATGGTCATGTACGTTATCTGGAGAAAGGGGATTTCGAATGAATTCACAATCGGTACAACAAAGCTCCGGTGCAGCAGCACAATCTTCCTCATTTTTTTTGAGCGGAAATTTTATTTTGCTGCTATATGCCGGAATGCTCGTGTTTTTTGTATTCCAGATCGTGCGCGGTCAAATAGCCATGAAAAAATTGGAAGAACCCAAATATGAATTTTCTTCCAGAGGACGTACGATGAATCTTGTGATTGCGGCATTGATTGCGGGGGCGGGTGTCGCTACCATTTTCTTCCAAAAGGAATATGCGACAGGCTGTGTCATGATCCTTCTTGGCCTTGTCTTCTTATTTCATTCACGTGGGAAAATTATTATTGCAGCTAACGGCATATACGGAGAAAACCGCTTTATCCCCTGGAGTATGATTAAGCGCTGGGGATGGGATCAAAAAGCCGGAAATTTAATTTTAGCCACCAAAGAATATGGAAAAGCTGAGGTGAATGAAATTATTCATGTCGGCAGAGAGCTGATGCAGCCTGTCAATGAAAGAATCCGTGAATTTAAGCTCAAGAAAAAGTAAGAAACGAAAGGACCAGGTAGGATGTCGAAGTTTATATTCGTAACAGGGGGTGTCGTTTCCGGCATCGGAAAAGGAATCAGCGCCGCAAGCGTGGGCAGGCTGCTAAAGGACAATGGCTTTTCCGTTTTTATGCAGAAGTTTGATCCGTATTTGAATGTCGATCCGGGTACCATGAGTCCCTATCAGCATGGTGAGGTTTTTGTCACCCGCGATGGCGGTGAAACGGATTTGGATTTAGGGCATTATGAGCGTTTTATTGATGTGGAGCTGACAAAAAACTCGTCCATTACCAGCGGTCGTATCTATCAGAATGTCATTCGCAAGGAGAGAGAGGGCGAATATGAGGGAAAGACGGTTCAAGTCATTCCTCATGTTACCAATGAGATCAAGGATAAGATTTATCGTGTTGCGGAGGAATCGGAGGCTGATTTCATTATTACGGAAATTGGAGGCACCGTAGGTGATATTGAATCACAGCCATTTATTGAGGCGATTCGTCAAATTCACTCACAGCAACCGGAAAATGTTCTTTTCATGCACACCGTCCTGATTCCGACCATTCCCGGTACCTCGGAGCTCAAGACAAAACCGGCACAGCACTCCTTTAAGGATCTGATGAGCTATGGCATTAAGCCGGATGTCTTTATCCTACGTGCAGAGGAGCCAATTACAGAAGATATTTTTGAGAAGATTTCGCTCTTCTGTGATCTGCCGAGGGAAGCGATTATCGAGTCCAAAACCGTCGAGCTGATCTATGAGGTGCCCCTCGTATTTCGGGAGCAGGGCTTAGATCAATATGTGCTGAAGCACTTTGGGCTCACTCCTCGTACCGATTATACCGATCAGTGGAAGGCAATGTGTGATTCCTTCAAGCAGGCATCAGAGGTTGTCCGTGTCGCTCTTGTGGGAAAATATACGGAGCTTAAGGATTCCTATCTCTCGGTTTATGAAGCGCTTTATGATGCCGGATACAATTTAGGTTCACGCGTGGAAGTGGATTACATGAATTCAGAGGAAATTACGGACAGCAATGCCGGTGAATTTTTTGCCGATATCGATGGCATCATTGTGCCCGGAGGATTTGGAGAGCGTGGCAGCGAGGGGATGATCGCAGCAGCTCGCTATGCAAGAGAAAATCAGATTCCATACTTAGGAATCTGCCTGGGGATGCAGATTGCAGTCATCGAATCGGCGCGTAACGAGTTGGGACTGGCGGATGCGGAGTCTACAGAATTTGATCCCGATACGAAAAATCCTGTGATCTCATTGCTGAAGGAGCAGGAGGAGGTCAAGGATTTGGGCGGTACTCTGCGTTTAGGCAACTATGACTGTCATTTGGCGGATGATTCTCTGGCATATCGTCTTTATGGTCGCCATGACATCGTAGAGCGCCATCGTCACCGCTACGAATTCAATAACAAGTATCGTGATCGTTTCGAAAAGGAGTCCACTTTGCGGTTTAGCGGAATGCAGCTTTCCCGCAACCTTGTGGAAATCGTGGAAAGAACCGATCATCCGTTTTTCATTGCAAGCCAGTTCCATCCTGAATTCAAATCCAGGCCCAACGCTCCGCACCCGTTTTTTATGGGCTTTATCGAAGCGAGCATGAAGCATCGGGAAAAATAAAGAAAGGACTCAGAGGAGGACAAAATGAATTATCGTACACGGAAAGAGTTTTTCAGTGCCCATAACCTGACACGTCTGGGCATATTTCTGGCCATTCTATTGTTGCTCAATCTCACATCTATTGGATTTATCTCCATCGGGCCGATCAACGTCACCACGATGCATATTCCTGTAGTTGTGGGCGCGATTGTCGGCGGCTGGCAATACGGTCTCATCCTTGGACTTTGCTTCGGATTGATTTCCTGTATCAAGGCTCTTCAGATGATGAGCGGTCCGCTTTCCTTTGCACTGATGAATCCTATGATCAGTATCATACCGCGTGTCCTTTTCGGTGTGATTGTGGGACTCTTAGCCAATACGCTGAAAAAACAGCATTGGTCAATTGCCTATGGCGTTCCGGCATTTCTCGGAACCGTACTTCATACGGTAATGGTGATGGGAATGATGTATATTCTTTATGCGCCGCAGCTTGCGGAGGCAATGAATATTGAACAGTCAACGGTTTTGAAATTCGTTTTGGGAATCTGTGCCGGAAATGGCATTCCGGAGGCCATTGCAGCAACAGTGATCGCAGTTCCGCTATGCAAGGTCATTCCATCCGGTGAAAAAAAGAAAGTAGAGTCGGTGCAACACTGATTAGAAGCCTATGAAACCAAAAAACACAAAAGACGGGCTATTGCTCGCAATCGATGTAGGAAACAGCAATATCACATTTGGATTGTTTCGGGGAAATGTCATTGAGCATCAATGGCGCCTTCAATCCAATCCATCCAAAACATCTGATGAATATGGGATCGAACTGGCGGGGATTCTGGGCTACCTCTATGACGAGAATCCGAAGATTGATGGAGCAATCATTGCTTGCGTTGTTCCGGAGCTTGTGCATCAGATGACAACAATTTGTGTCCGCTACCTGGGCATTGATCCCATGATCGTGGGCGAAGGAACTAAAACGGGGCTGATCCTTCGCGTGGACAATCCTCGTGAGGTCGGAGCGGATCGAATTATCAATGCCGTTGCCGGTTTAGAGTTGTTCGGAGACGGCTCTCCATTAATCCTGATTGATGTCGGTACAGCGATTACACATGATGTGGTGAGTGCGAACGGAGAATATCTCGGTGGTTCGATTGCGCCGGGAATGGGAATTGCCGCAAGAGCCCTAACCGTGGGAACATCCAAGCTGCCGCGTGTCGAGCTGGAAATCCCGGATACATCCATAGGAAACAATACGGAAAAAGCGATGCAGGTGGGCATTGTTCGTGGATATTTGGGGCTGATTGACGGAATCACGGAGTCCATTATCGAGGAAATACAGAAAAACACCCAAAAAAAGCCGAGGGTGATTGCCACAGGAGGATTTTCAAATCTTCTGAATCAAAACCTGAAGCATTTGGATGTGGTGGAGAGAGATTTGACCCTTTTCGGACTTCGAATTGTGTATGATCGTACCGTAAAAGCAAAACGGTAGATTCTCTCGGAAAGGAAATCCATGGACTTTGATTTACAAAAGACGCAAGATCCACACGCACAAGGGCAGGTCGATCGGAGTTTTCCTGAAGGAAGAATTCCGATCGGTCTTTCTCCGTTGGCGGGTGTAAGCGACAGACCCTTTCGCTCTCTATGCTTTGCCATGGGAGCTGACTTTGCCGTGACGGAAATGGTTTCGGCAAGCGGTCTATATTATGATAGTGAACGAACAGAACTTTTATTGAATACAGATCCGTCCGAAAATCACATTTTTTGCCAAATTTTCGGGAAGGATCCTCAGATTATGGGAAAAGTGATCCGGGAAAAGCTGAATCTTCGATCGGAGTTTGTCGGCATCGATTTGAACATGGGCTGTCCGGCACCGAAAATCGTAAAAAACGGGGAAGGCTCCGCATTGATGAAGGATCCGATTCTGGCAGGTAAAGTCATTGGAGCAATGGTAAAGGCATCCTCAAAACCGGTGAGCGTCAAATTCCGCCTGGGATGGGATGAGGAGCACCAAAACTATCTCGAAATCGGAAAAATTGCACAAGAGGAGGGAGCGGCTCACGTGACCTTACATGGGCGAACTACCTGTCAGCAATATTCGGGCAGCGCAAATTGGGAGGCGATTGCAAAGCTCAAGGATGCACTGACGATTCCTGTTGTCGGGAATGGGGATGTCAATTCCCCGCAAAGTGCGCAGTCGATGATATCCGAGACACATTGCGACGGGATCGCCATCGGGCGCGGCGCTATGGGAAATCCATTTTTGTTCCGAGAGATCCGGCAGGCCATGAAGGGAGAAAAGGTGGTGCATCCTACTGCTCGGGAGCGATTTCAAGTGATACAAGAGCATTATGAGCAGGAAATTGCGATGCGTGGGCAACATGCCGCTATTCTCTTTATGCGGAAAAATTTAGCATGGTATATTGCGGGTCTGAAAGGAGCCGCGAAAGCGCGCACCGAGCTTATGCGAACCGAGAATTTATCAGAAATTCGCTCCATTCTCTCTTTGCTCTTCTCTTAGTTTGTATCTCTCTGATCGGAAAAAAGCCTTGTCGGCAAAGAGACTCGAAAGGTGGCTCCCTTTCCGACACGGCTGGTCACGTGAATGCGGCCTCCCAGCTGTGTAACGATATTTCTTGTAATGGCCAGGCCGAGTCCCTGGCCGCCTAATTGCCGATTTCGGGAGCTGTCTACACGATAGAATCGATCAAATAAATGCTTGATCTCATCGGAGCTGAGTCCGACACCATTATCCGCAACTGTGAGAAGAACCTCATTACGCGTGTGAGTTAAGATCACGCGGACAATACCTTTCGTATCAATCGCTTTAATGGCATTGGATATCAGATTGCTGACTACGAGCCGTACAAGCTTCGGGTCCGTTTTTAAATTGACATCCTTTTCAATGACACGTTGAAAGGATGCATTTTTTTTTGCAATCATGGGCTCAAAACCGTCAATCCACTCATTTAACAGCATGGACAGATTTGCGTTTTCCCATTTTGCATTGGAAATCATAGATGCATCCGCAAACGTGCTGCGCAAGCGTTCTACAATGGATGTCAGCTGATTTACATTGGATCGCAATGACTGAATCGAGTCCTGATCTGTAGCAATAACACCGTCCTCCATGGCATCCAAATGAAGCTGAAGATTGGTTAGCGGTGTTCGAAGCTCGTGGGAAATATCCTGTGCATAATTCTGTCTTGCTTCCTCTTGCTGATCCAGGGTATTGGCAAGAAATTGCAAATTTGCACTCAGCTCCTGGATCTCCGTGATATTAGAGGAATCAAATGTGGTTTTATAATTTTTCTTTCGAAGCTCGTTCGTCTTTTTCGTCAAGGATTCTATAGGCGTGGTAACCGTCCGGGACATGGAATATCCGAGAACACCGGAAAGAATCGCATAGCCAAGAAGAAGTGCCGCCATCGAACCGAGAGATTTGGCACGAAACGTGTTTACGGCTACTTCAACCTCCGGATCCTGGGAGTCATAGGTGACCAGCATGCTGCCCAGAGGATTTCTTTGACTGTCGATCAGCTGATATTCCTCAATCCGAATGGCAGGGGAGGTTTGTTTTTTGAGTCCGGAATAAGTGGCTACGATGCGGGAGGAGCGATCCAAAATGCTGATATTGATATTGGTATCACGCGCGTAATAGTCCAATCGATCATGAAACTCCGAGGAAGCCAGATCAATATTTTCCTCTCGAATAATTTCACTCAAATCGGTGATGATGCTGTGCATTTTCTCCGATTGAAAATTGCGTAAATAGTTTTCAAAGGTAGATGAAAAGACGATCATCATTCCTATGGAAAGAATGATGATCGCGGATAAAATAACGGCGCCTACCTGCAGGGTCATACGGGTTCTAAGCTTCATCAAAGCCTCCAGCCCGATAGCCGACGCCATATACGGTTTTGATATACTTCGGATTTTTCGGATCCTCCTCCAGCTTTTGGCGGATATTCTTGATATGAGTATCAATCGCTCTGTCAAAAGCCTCATAATCGATCCCAAAGGCTACTTCTATGATTTCATCACGCGTGAATATTTTATTGGGGTGCGTAAAAAGCGTTTCGACGATAAGAAATTCGTTTTTTGTGAGGTGCACCTCTTCATCATTTCGGAAAGCACGCATGCTTTGGATATCAATTCGCAGGCAGCCGTCCCTGGTCCGCAGCACCTGCGCCTCCTCTTCTTCAGGAAGACGGCGTAGAACCGCTTTGACACGCTCCACAAATTCTCGTGCAGAAAAGGGCTTGACCAGATAATCATCCGCACCGTTGCGCAAATTATTTACGCGATCGTCCTCCTCGGACTTTGCACTGACAATGATGACCGGCGCATTGGAGGCTTCGCGTATTCTCGAGAGCAGCTCTTCGCCGGAGAGACCGGGCAGCATGAGATCAAGGACAATGAGATCCGGATTTTGCTCCTGAAACAGAGCAAGAGCAGTTGTGCCGTCCATAGCGGTTTCCACCTGAAAGCCTTCCTTGAGAAGATAGGCTTTTTCAATATTTAAGATTCCTTGTTCATCTTCAACGAGGAGAATTTTTCGTGACATGTTCTCTCCTTTCGACTAATTCGCGGGTGCAGGCTGGTTCGTATTATTGTTCGGCGCATCCGTACTGGGGGCGGAGGGCGCTTCCGTCACCTGCTCTCTCAGGACATTGCCGGCCGCATCATAATAAACGGTTTTTTTGCTTTGATCCGGATAGGTGGTGACATCGACGAAGCTTCCATCATTCATATCATAGGTTCTGACCGTGGTAGAGCCGTCAGGGTTTGTTACCGTGGATGGCTGCAGAACGCTTGGCAAATTCGAATATGCGGTCGGAACCTGTAAGCTCCAATCCTCCGGCGTAATTCCGTTGAATTTCGACGGATCATAGGGAACGGGACGTTGAATAAAGACGCGGGATGCTTTCAGGAAGCCGGGCAAATTATCATTGGCCAGCAGATTGTTTCGAACATCAATTTCCCGGATGACATGCACATTACACTCTTCCTTCGGTGCAGTCGCGTCGCTTACCAGAACGGTCTTGACGCCATGCTTGGGATCGGATTTGCATGCGGCAGTCGGCTTCATACCGGAGAGCATGCAGATTTCTTCTTCGTGCAGTCCTGCCGGAATTTCAAATTCGGCAGCTTCCTTTCCTTCATTTAAGATGGCATTGACCTGTGCGAAAAGCCTTGCAGCAATTCCGGAATCGCCCTTTAAGGAAAGCTGTCCGTTATCCGGTCCGGTCCAAATGGCAACCGAGTAATAGGGGGAGGTGCCGCAGAACCAGAAGTCGCGCTGATCATTGGTCGTACCGGTTTTTCCGGCAACATCGATATTCGTCTTGCTGATATAGTTTTTTGTATATCCTACGGTAACGTAATCTTTAAGAATGTCGAGCAGCTGATAGTTTTCTTCGGGCTTTGTTACCTCGATTGCGGTATGCTTGTTTTCAAAATATACTTTTCCACTGTTGTCGGTGATCTTTGAAATACAAAGAGCCTGATTTCTTGTGCCGTTGTTTCCGAGAGCTTGATACGCGTTTGCCATCTCCAGCGTTGTGACACCTGTTGTCAGGGAGCCGATAGCCATGGAAAGATTTTCGTCATTATGTGCGGCATCCTCCGAGGCTTCTACAAAATGATCACGCTCCGGATGATTTCGGTCGATAATTCCATATCGAGTGAGATATTCCTTGGATACATCCATTCCGATTTTTTCGAGCCATCTTACAGCAACAGGGTTGGAGGAGATGATTAATGCATCATACATATTCATCAATCCCTGATATCTCCCGGTAACGTTGCGGGGCCATGGATTGCCATCGAGCATCTGGTAGGGAACATCATCCATGACTGCGCCCTGGTTATATCCGAGAGCAATGGCGCCGGTATAGTCCGCAAGAGGCTTGAAGGAAGATCCCGGCTGTCTCGGAAAGTCGGTGGCACGATTGGAATAGAAGGTTTCATCCGATTCACGTCCGCCAATTACCGCGCGCACCTCACCCGTTTTTGTGTCGAGAACGGTCATGGCGATCTGCGGCTGAATTGTGCCTCTTTGATCCACATCGTAGTATTCGGAATTCAAAATCAGAGCGCCGTCATCTCGGACTGTGTAGAGAGGCGTGGTGCTTTCCTGCAGAAATTTAGCGGCAATGGTGATCATGCCTTCTCCATCCACGGATAGGGAATCCGCATTGATGGGAATTGTTCCCACACGGTAGACGCGAAGAACATCATTTTCATCATAATCATACATGTCCGTAATATCCAAATAGCCGTTATAGCCGCGGACGCGACCCGGGCGAATGATAAGATTATTGGAATTATCAAAGGTATACTGACTTTTAGGAATGACAACCTGATTGTTGCTGTCCAGGAGATTGGTGCGTTTATAGTAGATCAAATTTCCATTTCTGTTCAAAAGATTTCCATTGCTGTCGAGAGAGACATTGATGGCGAGATCTCCGGAAGAACCGCTTACGGTTCCGGAGACGGTTCGCTGAATAGAACCTACATAGTCTTGAAGCTTGCGCTGTAAATCCATATCCACCGTTGTCGTTACGGTCAATCCGCCATAGAGAAGAAGCTGCCTTGCCTCGGTTTCCGTGATGTTCTGAGAATCCATGAGAACAGAAATGGCCTGATCACGAACAAGCTGTGTTACATAGTTGGAAATATTATCCGCACGCTTTGTTGGCGGCTGGATGGTAGCAGCAACATCCGTATTGACCGCTTCATCGTATTCCGCCTGCGAAATATATCCGTTTTTAAGCATTTCTTTGAGAACATATTTTTCACGCTCATAGGCAGGAGGGTTGTAAATCGCCATATATCGTTCTCCGTTGATGGAGGTTTCTCCAAGTACGCGCTCATCCTTGACCTGAGAAGGACGATAGGTGACATAGAGCGCATAATGGCTCGGTGCGGGGACGATACTGGCCAGCGCCGCACACTGTGCAAGATTGAGATCTTGTACATTTTTTGAAAAATAAATTTGTGAAGCGGCCTCGACACCGTATGCGTTCTGACCGAAGAAAATTCGATTCAGATAGGATTCCATAATCTGATCCTTGGTCATCATCTTATCGATTTGAAGCGCCACAAAAATTTCCTGTATCTTGCGAATCCAGTTGACATCCTTATTTAAGTACATATCGCGCGCAAGCTGCATCGTAATCGTAGAGGCACCGCGCATATTTCCCGAAGAGAAGAAATCCTTGACCGTAGCCAAAATTCCGATGAAATCAACACCGTTATGCTCATAAAAGCGACGATCCTCGGCACTGATAAAAGCATTTACCAGATTTTTCGGAATTTGCTCATAAGGTACGATTTTTCTGTATTCTGCGGTTTCGATCTGCTCGACCAGATTTCCCGAGCTGTCTACAATTGTTGAGTTTTCATTTAAGCCGGAAAGCAAGGTATCAGGATTTACTTTCGGGGCAGCCTCCGCAACCTTCAGCATGGAGCCGGCCAGATATCCGCATAAAATCGCCAAAAAAATCATCAAGCATAGAAAAAGAATGCCTATGATTCTTCCGATCTTCGATAAAAAATTCTTTACCATGAAAACCTCCGTCTGGAATATTTGATATGCACAGATAACTGCGTGATGTTATATTTTTGATTATTATACCACACGCAATCATGAACTCTTGTGGGTTTTTCATGAGGAAAACGACAGAAGCGGCTTGTATGGATTTTTTGTGGAAAAGAATCTGTTACAATAGATTGAATCAAATAAAGGAGTCAATATGCAAAAAGAAAAATGTGTCCTTGTTTTTCTATACAAAGAGTCGGAAACGCCCTCGGCGGAGCGCAGAATTCATGAATTTCGATCCATTGTGGAATCATCGGGAGGGGAGGTCTGTGCCGTTGTCGTGCAAAAAAAAGAACATTGGGATGCACGCACCCTGATCGGCAAAGGCAAGGTTCGGGAGATACAGGACTTCATCGAAGCAAATGCCGTTGATCTTGTGATTTTTGAAGCCGCATTGACGGGAGCACAGCGCAAAAATCTGATGGAAATCATCACGGCAAAGGTTCTTGATCGCAATGATTTGATTTTGGATATTTTTGCGCAGCGTGCAAGGACCAAGCGCAGTAAACTCAATGTTTCTTTAGCACAATTAGAATACAGGCTTCCGCGCCTGAAGGGCTATGGAGACTCCCTGTCCCGTACGGGAGGCGGCATTGGAACTCGCGGACCGGGGGAGCAGAAAATCGAGACGGATCGCAGAGCGATTCTGTCACGCATATCCGCTATCCGCAGACAGCTTCGAGAAATTGAAAAGACGGAAGAGACGGCCTCGGGTCAAAGGAGAAGATCGGGGATCCCCACGGTGAGCCTGGTCGGGTACACCAATGTAGGAAAATCCACAATTCTCAATGCACTTGTACGAAAATACGGGGAAAAGACAAAGGAGGTCTATGCAGATGATCGTCTCTTTGCGACTCTGGATATCCATACCAGACGCATTCATCAGGCGGCAGAGGGTGAGTATCTCCTTACGGATACGATCGGATTTATTTACGATTTGCCCAAAAAACTGACCGATGCCTTTCGTACGACCTTGGATGAAGCAAGACAATCATCCCTTCTTTTGGTAGTGCTTGATGCTTCCGATCAGAATTTGGAGAAGCAGAGACAAACAGTTCTGACACAGCTTGCGGAGATGGCGGATATTCCCAAGCTTTTTATCTATAATAAGATGGATCAGCGAGCCGCTCCCATTGCTCCTGATTTGGAGCCGTGGATCGCAATCACCGCGCAAAATGATGATGATATTTTTAGGCTGCAGGAAAAAATTCTCGAAATCCTATATGGACCTGTCGTTGAAGAGAAAAGATGGATTCCCTACGCCGGCTCGGAAATCATTCAATATTTGCACAGATGGGGAAGAGTGACGGATCAGGAAACGGATGAAAAAGGAAATTCGGTCGGCTTTCGGATCAGAAAAAAGCTGATTCCTAAAGTTTTTCAGGAAGATGAAGATACACGCATCAGACCGGATGCAGCGCCTTCAGCGAAAACGGCAAAACGGACGGAGAAAAGATGAGCTATTACTCCATTCAAAAAGAAATGCAAACGGAATTTGTGGAAAAGAAATCCCGTTTTCTCGGATTTACCGCCCCATGCAGCTCTGAAGAAGAGGCGGAATTCTATTTTTCACTTTGGAGACAGCAGGAGCCTCAGGCTACGCATCATTGTACGTGCTATATTATTGGCGCCGAAGGAATATTTCAGCGATATTCCGATGACGGTGAACCGCAGGGGACGGCAGGGATTCCCATGCTGGAAATCCTGCGAAAAAAGAATCTTACCAATTTATGCGTGATGTCGGTTCGATATTTCGGGGGAATCAAGCTGGGAGCCTCGGGACTCGTGAGGGCGTATTCGAGGAGCTGCCGGGAAACGGTCGAAGCAGCCGGAATTGTTGAATATGTTGAATTTCAAAGGGTTTGGATAGAGATTCCCTATACCGCCTTCGGAGCGGTGGATTTTGAACTGCATAAAATAGAGGTTCATGAAAGCAGGAGGGAATTTACCGATGTTGTTCGATTATCGCTTGCGCTTCGTACAGATCAGGTTGACGAAATCCAAGATACAGTGTTAAATTTGACAAGTGGTACCGCAGTTTGGACCTGCGGCGAAGGCTTCCTGCATCCTGTCGATTCCAACGGACGGTATTTGGAGAATGAGAAGTGATTATCAGGAAGAGTAATTATTAGAGAGTGAGAAGCAAATGTCAGGACATAATAAATGGAGTAAGGTCAAAAATGTTAAGGGAAAAGAAGATGCAAAAAGAGCGAGCGCATTTACCAAGCTGTCTCGCATGATTATGGTAGCTGCCAGAGAAGGCGGCGGAGATCCGGCATATAACTCTTCTTTAAAAATGGCAATTGATAAGGCAAAAGCAGAAAATATGCCCAACGACAATATTCAACGTGCAATCAAAAAAGGCACCGGAGAAATGGGGGGACAGGAATTCATTTCTCCCGTATACGAAGGGTATGGTCCCGAAGGTGTGGCTGTCATTGTGGAATGCCTGACTGATAATAAAAACCGTACAGCATCCAATGTCCGTTATGCCTTTGATAAGTTCGGCGGAAATTTAGGCACAACGGGATCGGTGATGTTTCAGTTTGATTATAAAGGAATTTTAGTCATTGATGCGGAGGGACGAGACGAGGATTCCGTTCTGATGGATGCGCTGGACGCCGGCGCTGAGGATGTCAAGAGGACGGGAGACAGCTTTCTCATTACCTGCGCCTCCTCGGATTTTCCCGCCGTCAACGATGCGCTTGCAGAAAAGGGATATGAGTTTCATGTCGCGCAAAGCGGATATTTACCGAAAAACACTGTTCAGATCACAAACCCTGAAAGCGTGGCACAGCTGGAAAAAATGATTGACATGCTGGAGGAAGATGATGATGTTCAGGATGTCTATACAAATTGGCAGCAGGAAGACGGCGAATGAAACACATTGGTTTTGGCATAGGCATTGCGGTTTATTCCTTATGCCTGATCGTTTTTGCGCTTTTGGCGGCAACGTTGACCACGGCCTATGATGCAGATTATTATCATTCCTTTCAGGAAAAGAATCACATCATGGCAATAACCGGAAAATCCCAGGAAGAGCTGGATAGGATTTCCGGAGATCTGATCGAGTATATGAGAGACGGAAAAGAAGAGCGCATGACGGCGCATTTCGGAGAACGGGAGACGGCGCATATGCGGGATGTATTCGGTCTGTTTCACTTGGCTCGCATTGTATCCGTACTCACCGCCGGAATTGTGTTTTTCGGAACCGTATGGATTTTATTTAGAAAAAAATACAAACAGGCATTCCGGGCTGTGCTGATTTTCGGAGGAGTGACTTTTCTTCTCCTGCTGATCGTAAGCATCGCGGCGGCAATCGATTGGGATACGTCCTTTACCGTATTTCATAAAATTTTATTCAAAAACGATCTTTGGCTGCTCAATCCTGATAGCGATTTGCTGATCCAAATGATGCCCATGCCTTTTTTTGTCGGAATGGGGATTCGTATTGCTGTAAAGACACTCGTGCTCATCGGGGCGGATTTGATTTTATTTGCACTATTTACGCATTTTGACCGTTCGGCACAAAGAAAAAAGGAGGATTCATGTTTGAATATACAGGCGACGGAGTAGCTTTCTCGCTTTTCGGAATCGAAATTCGCTGGTATGCCATTATGATTGTGACGGGAATGTTTTTGGCCGTTTTACTGGCTACCCGAGAATCCAAAAAGCGAGGATATGGGGATGAAGTCATCTCGGATCTCGCACTTTGGATGCTTCCGATCGCTGTGATCGGCGCAAGAATCTGGTATGTGATTTTTGAACCGCAGCGTTTTTCAACTTTTCTGGACGTGATCAATATTCGATCGGGCGGCTTGGCCATTCAGGGTGGAATCATGGCCTCTCTGATTGTGATTTTTATTTTCAGCAGGCGCAGGGAGCTTCCTTTTTTTGAACTGACCGACCTGATTGCACCGGGGTTGGCACTGGCACAAAGCATTGGACGCTGGGGGAATTTTTTCAATAATGAAGCCTATGGCTATCCGACAAATGTACCCTGGGCGGTGCTGATTCAGGGGGAGCCGCATCATCCCACGTTTTTTTATGAATCGGCCGGTGATTTTTTGATTTTTCTGGTTTTGTTGATTTTCTTAAGAAGATCCAAAAAAATCAACGGACGAACCACCATGCTTTATTTTGTTTTGTATGGAATTTTACGCTTTTTTGTGGAGGGACTTCGCACGGATAGTCTATATTTCGGGCATTTCCGTGTTGCTCAGATATTATCTCTTTGCGGAATCGGAATCGGAATTCTCGGTTTTTTGATTCTCAGCATGCGAGATCGAAAAGAAAGAAACGCTTAGGTACAACTACTTATAGTACAACAGAATGAATTGGAAGCTATATCTTGCATATGCTCAAAAGCCTTGAAAAATAAAGGTTTTTGAGCATATTTTTTTTAATTTCACTTGCAAATTGGAACCATATTCCCTAAAATGGTATCAAGAAGGCAGAAAGTGGTACAAAGTGGGGGAAAGTGGTATGTTTATCGGCGAATACAATCATTCGGTAGACGCAAAGGGGCGAGTTTCTTTGCCTGCGCGTTTTCGTGATGATCTTTCCGAGACATTCTATATAACCCGAGGTATGGAGAACTGCCTTTTCATCTACGATCGCTCTGAATGGGAAAAGATGGATGAAAGGATTCGTTCTCTCCGATTAACAGCAAAGGCAGCTCGAGGGTTTTCTCGGCTTTTCTATGCTGGGGCAATGGAAGTCTCCTGTGATCGACAGGGCAGATTTCTCATCCCGCCACATCTGAGAACCTTCGCAGCGATTGACAAGGAAGTTGTGATCATCGGCGTTTCCAATCGTATTGAGGTTTGGGACAAAGAAAAATGGAACGAATATCTTGCTTCGGATTCCATGGATTATGATGATTTGACGGAAACGTTGGAGGAAGAAGGCGTAGAGCTGTAGGAGCATCATGGAATTTCAACACATTCCGGTTCTTTTTCAGGAAACTATGGAAGGACTGAATATTCGGGAAAACGGAATCTATGTGGACTGCACGGTCGGCGGCGGAGGACATTCCGCCGGAATTCTTGAGCGGCTCAAGGGAGGCAGACTGATTGCAATCGATCAGGATCGGGACGCTTTGGAGGCTGCAAAAGATAGACTCCGGGAGGATCCGGATCGAGTCACATTTATTCATGACAACTTTTCTCATTTGGACTCCATTCTGGAAACCTGCCACATTTCGAATGTCGATGGAATCCTGATGGACATCGGTGTTTCCTCCCATCAATTGGATGATGGAGCACGCGGATTTTCCTATCACGAAAATGCTCCCTTGGATATGCGCATGGATCAGAAAGCCGACATTCCGACGGCGGCAGATATTGTGAATCGCTATTCACAGGAAGAACTGACAGAGATCTTCTACCGGTATGGTGAAGAGAGATGGGCAAAGCGAATTGCAGAGTTCATCGTTATGGGACGCAATGCGCAACCGCTTGAGACAACCTTTGATTTGGTTACTCTCATAAAGAAGGCCATCCCTAAAAAAGTGCGTATGCAGGATAAACATCCTGCAAAAAGGGTGTTTCAGGCGTTGCGTATTGAAGTCAACCATGAATTGGATGTACTGAGCCATACCTTGGATATTGCGGTGGATCACCTGAGCCCGCGGGGGCGACTCTGTGTGATTTCCTTCCACTCGTTGGAGGACCGCATTGTAAAGAACAAATTTAGAGAATTGCAAAAAGGATGTACTTGTCCGCCTGAGCTTCCGGTTTGTGTATGCGGAAACTCAAGCAAGGTGCGTATCATAACGAATCGACCGATACAGGCGAAAGAAGAGGAACTAAGAGAAAATCCTCGCGCAAGATCGGCAAAATTGCGGATTGCGGAAAAACGGGAGGGATGAGATGGATGCAGCGGTAAAGATGGCAAGGGGAGTCGCAGTGCCCGCTTCCAAAAAGAAAATACAAGTGATTGCGGAAGCTGCCGTCGCGGCGCCGAATGCAAAAAACAATACGGCTGTACGTTCTCGAACTCGTGTACAGAGCATGACGCTGCCTGCGCTTTTCAGCAGACTTTTTTTTGGATTGACAGTGCTGCTTAGCGTCGGGTTGCTTATGACTTCCTTAGTGAGTTATAATCAACTGAATGTTGTGAATCGTGGCATCACAAAGCTGAAACAGGATCTGGACTCATTTCAGGCGGAAAGAGATTATTATGTCATGGAGCTGGCTCCGTACCTCCAAAAGGATCGCGTCGAGACAATTGCCAGAGAAAAGCTGAAGATGGCCTATCCGAAGGAGGGACAAGTCTTAACTGTGCAGGCTGCTTCCAATTCGAAGCAGGCGGAAGACGGAGTCAATTCTGCAATGCTGTCTTCTCCATCGGTTGCAGCACAGCAGGGCACAGAGGACGGATTGACTTCTTTGGAACGTTGAGGAAACTATGCGAGAAAATAAAAAACAACCGATTCAGTCGAAACGGATGAATCCGACTACGCGAGTTGTCGTCATTTTCATTGCGGCGATGCTTGTTGCTATGGGATTTCTGTTTCGGCTTTTCTATTTACAGGTGTATGCCGGTGAGGACTATCGAGAAGCGGCGCTTGCGCAGAGACGCAAAGCGATTGAAATAGAGCCCAGGAGAGGAACGATTTTTGATCGGAATCACAATCCGTTGGCAACTTCTGTGATCGTCAACAACTGCTATGCATTTCCGAAGGAAATTCAAGCAAAGGATCGCGATGAGACCGTGGAGCTCTTATCCTATATTTTAGGAATGGAAAAATCGCAAATTGCGGAAAAATTGGATTCCGGAAAAAATTATGTATCCTTGAAAAAAAAGCTTTCTCAGGAGGAAGTGGATCGCCTGAAAAGCTCCGGCTTAACCTGCTACAGTGTGGAACAGGAAACGGAACGCTTTTATCCGAACAATCAGCTGTTTTCTCAGACAATCGGTTTTGTCAACGGAGAAGGTGAAGGACAGTACGGCGCAGAACGCTCCTTCAACAATATTTTAGCAGGAATCAAGGGACAAAATGTTGTTTCCATGGATCTCAACGGCAATATTCTGCCGGCGGATTTCGGTCAAAAGGCATCCATGGAAAATGGTCAAAATGTTCGTTTGACACTGGATTCGGAGCTGCAGAGAATTGTCGAGGAAGAAATTCAGAAGGGAACCGATGACTTTGAAGCGGAGTCCACTACGGCGATTCTGATGAATCTGAACAACGGCGAAATCCTGGCTATGGGAAGCGTTCCTGATTTCAATCTCAATACACCTCGCCAGCCTCTTTCCAATCACGATCTGGCAATGTGGGACACCTTGGATGAGAAGCAAAAGCTCAATCGTTTGTATGAGCTTTGGAAGAATCCCGCAGTCTCATCTCTCTATGAGCCGGGATCCGTTTTTAAAACCATTACCACGGCTGTCGCATTGGAAACAAAGGCTTCCAAGCCGGGTGACACGTATCTTTGCACCGGCTCCATTGAAATCGCGCCCGGAGTTCGGATCCACTGCTTTGATCCGGCGCATCCTCACGGCATTGAGACTCTTGAGGAGGCGCTGATCAATTCCTGCAACACAGCCTTTGTTCAAATCGTACGCCAAATCGGCGCGGAAACCTTCTACTCATATTTACAGTCCCTGCACATCGGTGCAACCTCCGGGGTGGACCTCCCGGCGGAGACATCCTCTTCCATGCCGGCTACCGTATCGAATATGACTGCAGAACGCATGGCGACGATGTCCTACGGCCACGGGGTTTCCGTGACTCCGCTGCAAATGATCTCTGCTGCCAACGCTGCGGTAAACGGGGGGTATTACTACGAGCCCCACATTTTTATGGAAGCGACGGACGAGAAGAATCAGGTAACCTCACAGTACACGCCGAAGCCTCAGGATCCGGTCTTTTCGAAGGATACCGTGGAGATTATGAAGCAGTATCTCAAGGATACCGTGGAGAAGAATCAGTCCGCATTGATGCGGGTTCCGGGCGTCAGTATCGGGGGAAAGAGCGGCACGACGATTATGCTTCAGGATGGAGAATATGATGACAATCATGTGATTGCGTCGTACTATTCAGCATTTCCGATCGAAAATCCGCAATATTCCTTATTGGTGGTCACAAAGGATCCGCAGCGCGGCTATTATGGCGGCACGGTAGCGGGAGAGATTTCTGCGCGTATCCTGGAAAAAGCTTTGTCCTCGGACAATCCGAAATTGACTCTTTCCTCGGAGGCAAGTGCGCCCGTCAGCCAATGATGATGTAATCAATATCTGATGGGCAACGCTACAAGTTATTTGTGAATATGAAGAAAGGAAAACAGGAGAAAGTATGATTTTTGAAAAAATTAACTCCAATTTCTACTTGATCACTTTGATTGCATTTGCCTTTTCAGCGCTTGCCGTATGGCAATGGATTCGCTTTTCCGGAAAAGAATCTTTTGTTCAGCCGATTCGGGAGGATGGCAATAAGGAGCATTATAAGAAACAGGGGACGCCGATGATGGGAGGCGTGGCCTTTCTCACGGTCTTTCTGCTTCTGATGATTCTTTTTTGCGGAATCAATGCGCGTGCTTTGCTGATTCTTTTTTCTACGCTCGGATTTATGGCCATCGGTTTTTTGGATGATTACGAAAAAGCGAAGAAGAAGGTCAATGAAGGCTTGACTCCTCGTCAAAAGCTTTATTTGCAGTTTGCATTAGCGACTGTGATTGCAATCTGGAACTATCTGTTAAATCCGGAGGCTTCGACTCAGGTCATACCCTTTTTCGGCTGGAAATGGAATCTGGGTGTGATTTGGATCCCGATTTTTTCGTTTATTATTGTTGGTACCGCGAATTCCGTAAATTTAACCGACGGTCTGGACGGGCTTTGTACCGGAGTTTCAATTCCTGTATTTTTCGCGATTGCGGTTGCGGGGACGAGCCTTTTCAGTACGATTCCGGAAATTTCTATTGGCGGATGGATTATGGTCGGCGTGTTACTCGGATTTTTAATCTTTAATTCCCATCCTGCATCCGTTTTTATGGGGGATACGGGTTCTATGGGAATCGGCGGAGCGCTTGTGGCATTATTGTTGCTGCAAAATCATCTTCTATATCTGATTCTTTTGGGGGGAGTCTATTTAATGGAGACGCTTTCCGACCTGATTCAATTTGCTTATTTTCGAAAAACGGGAGGGAAGCGTATTTTCTTAATGGCGCCGGTTCACCATCATTTTGAGCTCAAAGGGTATCCGGAAGAAAAGGTCGCAATGAGCTTTTCTCTTTTCAGCGCGGCGCTTGCGCTTTGCTACTTATGGATTGCATAAAGAAATCAAAGAAAAACGAGGCTGGTATGAAGCAAATATTGTTATATGGCTACGGGGTGACAGGGCGTTCTGCGTGTGATGTTTTGACAGAAAGAGGCTGGAATATTGAGCTTCTCCTTGATGACGAAAAGGAGAGAGAGACGGCAAAGCCGGATCTGCAAGCTTTTTCACAGCATTCCGGAAATATTCATGTTCTCAGCTCCGCCAATCAGATAGAATGGAAGCACATTGAATTTGTGTTGAAAAGCCCGGGCATACACTTGGATCGTCCGGTGCTTCTGGAGGCTGTTCAACAGGGCGTTGAGGTGATTTCAGATATTGAACTGGCATATCGCATTTATGGCGGAGAAAAGATGATCGCAATCACCGGCTCCAATGGCAAGACGACCACAACATCACTGGTGGCGCATATTTTCAATGAAAGCGGATATCCTGCATATGCATGTGGAAATATCGGAACTCCGGCTCTGTCAGTCATGCGTGATCATCCGAATGCATATTATGTTGTTGAATGCTCAAGCTTTCAACTGGCATCTGTTTCCCAATTTGCTCCGCACCTGGCTGCGATTTTAAATATTACGCCCGATCATCTTGAATGGCATGGCAGCTTCGAGGCTTATGCGAATGCGAAGCTGCGCATCGCGGAGCATCAGACAAAGGAGGACTGGCTGTTGCTCAATCCCGGAGATGCGGTCAGCCGCAAGGCCTATGAGGAAGGCCGTTTTTCTTCCGTGGTGGAATGGATTCGAAAAGATTCCGTGGATGCGAAACAGCTGCGCAGTCATGAAAATTGGAAGCTGTTCGGCGAGCACAATGTCGAAAATGCTCTGTTTGCAATAGATATCGCTCGTCAATGGAATCTGCGGGAGGATCAGATTCGCCATGCACTGAGCACCTTTCGTCCTATTGAGCATCGCATGGAGCACATTGCCAGCATCGGCGGTGTCGATTATATTAATGATTCCAAGGCAACAAATGTGGATTCCACAGTGCGTGCTTTAGAGGGATTGCATCAGCCGATTCTTCTGATTGCCGGCGGCTATGACAAGAACGTACCCTTTGATGAGCTGTACAGAGCGGCACAAGCCCATGTCAGGAAGATGATTCTGATCGGAGAGACAAGGAAAAAGCTCGCACAAGGAGCAAAAGAGGCTGGCTTGGGAGATCGCCTGGTGCTCACAGAGACGCTCGCGGACGCAATCCGGATTGCGCATCAGGAAGCAAGAAGGGGAGAGATCGTTCTGCTTTCTCCGGCATCGGCAAGCTGGGATCAATATCCGAACTTTGAAACACGAGGCGATGAATTTCGGAAAATTGTATTAAGGATCAAAGATGAAGAAGAAAACCGGGAAAAATAAGGAGAGCATGAGAAAGAAATTTCTTCGCCCTTCGGTCTGGAGAAGAACGGGACCTCCGGATCGCACGATTCTTTTTTGTGTGATTGCGCTTATTTTATTCGGCGTCATTATGGTATACAGTGCAAGCGCACCTTATGCAACAAAAAAATACGGGGATCCGCAATTTTACTTTAAAAGAGATTTGGTCTATGCGGCGCTGGCGATTGTTATGATGTTCATTGTTTCTCGCATCGATTACCGCATTTACGAAAGATTTGCGTTTCCAATTTATGCTTTTTCCTTTCTCCTGTGTCTTGCTGTCTTCATTCCCGGGATTGGGGCGAGCATAAATAATTCAAGGCGCTGGATTCAGATTGCTAATCAGACATTTATGCCCTCCGATATCCTAAAGATCGGCTCGATCTGTTTTCTTTCCTATCGCCTGACCCGAAAGCCTCCGGAACAGAACGGAACGCTTCGGATGCTCTGTTGGGTGCTCGGATTTGTTTTGATTACCATTCTTCCGGTGTATTTTCAACCGAATTTCTCTGCGGTAATGGTGATTGCATTGTCACTGATGTTTGTCTATTTTGTCGGAGGCATGAATCTTTGGCACTTGCTTCCTATGATGGGATTTGGTATTTTAGGATTGCTGTATGCATTTTGGCCAAGACCCGGAAATTATCGTCTTGAGCGCCTGCTCATCGTTTTCAATCCGCTGAAGGATCCGCAAAACAGCGGCTGGCAGCTTTTACAATCGCTCTATGCGGTCAGCAGCGGGGGATTATGGGGTGTCGGCTTCGGACAAAGCAGACAAAAATTTGATTATTTGGCGGATGAGCCGCATAATGATTTCATCTTCTCCGTAATCAGTGAAGAACTCGGCTTTATCGGCGCAATGTGCCTGATTCTTGCCTTTGTTTATCTGATTTGGAGATGCCTCAGAGCTGCAAATCGTGCAAACTCCGCATTCGGCAGATTATTCGGATTCGGATTGAGCTTTATTATCGCATTTCAGGCGATGGTCAATATCGGCGTATCGATCGGACTTGTTCCGCCAACGGGAATCACTTTGCCCTTCGTAAGCTATGGTGGCAGCTCATTGATTGTAATGGGAATCATTGCGGGGATATTATTGAACATATCAAAGGACAGCAGATAATATGGATCACAACATAAAATGCCGAACTTCTGAGGAAAATAGCCGGCCTGTCGAAACTTCCAATCGCAAAACGTCTCATCGTATTCCGCAACGCGAGGCGGCGTCCGCTTCTCGAAAAAAAGCTGCCAATGATCGTGAACAGGGAAATGCTCCTCAAGGCAGGAATTCGAAGAGACGACGTGTCCGTGTGCGTAAGGTGAACAAGCTGAGAATATGGATGAGCTACATAATCCTTATTTTTATCGGCATCAGCATCTATTTTGTTTTTCACCATCGTGCCTTTCGCATCAGATATGTTCGTGTGGAAGGAAATACGGTGATCTCCGATGCGGAAATCTTAACCGGTCTCGGCGAGGCAAATGAAAATATATTTTTATATTCTCGAAAAAAAGGCGAGAACAACATTCGAAAGATTTCAGGGATTAAAAATGTAACATTGACGAAGAAAATCCCCAATCGCTTAGAGGTCCGAGTGGAAGAATCTTACATTCTCGCAACCATGATTACGAATAACGAGACAAGATATATCGACAATAACGGAATTATCCGAACCGGCTTTGATGATGGCATCATGAATCGAATTCGACCGATTTCCGTTGAGTTGGAAGACACGATTCCGGAGCCGGGAGAAAAAGCGTTTCGCGATACAGAAGCGATCCCATTTTTACAGACATTATTAAAAATGGATATTGTAAGTAATGTTACAAAAGTTCGTTTTGAAAAGGATGGCAATATTGTTATAATATATAAAGATATTTCCGTAAAATTCGGGAAAGCCGACGATGCGGCACAGAGATTGTCCAATTTGGCGGCAATATTATCCAAAATTGAACGGGAGAAAATCAAAGCAAAAGAGATCCTTCTTGATGAAGGGGATCACCCAATCGTGGTGACGGATTCAGAGCAGATTGATCCAATGCAATAACGAGTGAGAAGGGGGAGCCATGAGCACGGTAGATAAGGAAGTAATGAATGACGGTCTTGCGAAAATCAGAGTAATCGGAGTCGGCGGCGGCGGAAACAATGCATTAAATCGCATGAAGAAGAGCGGATTGCGTGGCGTTGAATTCATCGCGGTGAATACGGATAAGCAGATTCTTCAGGTCATCAACTCGGACGAGAAGCTGCAAATCGGAACAAAGCTTACCCGCGGCTTAGGTTCCGGCGGAAATCCTGAGGTCGGTGAAAAAGCCGCAGAGGAATCGAAAAATGAGATTGCAGAGCTCCTTCAGGGAACGGATATGGTATTCATCACAGCCGGAATGGGTGGCGGCACGGGTACCGGTGCTGCACCGATTGTCGCAGAGACCGCTCGTTCCATGGGCATTCTGACGGTTGGTGTCGTGACAAAGCCATTCGGGTTTGAAGGACGTAAGCGTCAAACACAGGCGGAGAACGGCATTGAAAAGCTAAAGGACAAAGTGGATACTCTGATTGTCATTCCGAATGACCGCCTTCTTCAGGTCGCTGAGCGGCGCACCAGCATGGTGGAGGCCTTCGGCATGGCGGATCAGGTACTGATGAACGGTATTCAGGGTATCTCTGATTTGATCGCCGTACCTAACCTCATCAACCTCGACTTTGCCGATGTGGAGTCCATTATGAAGAATCAGGGAATTGCGCATATGGGCATCGGCACGGCAAGCGGTGAAAATCGTGCGGTCAATGCTGCAAAAGCAGCTGTTAAGAGTCCGCTTTTGGAAACGAGCATTGATGGAGCAAAAGCTGTTCTGGTCAATATCACGGCTGCGGATTTGGGCATTTTTGAGGTCAATGAATCGCTTGAGCTGATTCGTGAGGCTGTGGACTCCGATGCCAATATCATCTTCGGTGCAGGTGTCAACAAGGATGCCGGCGATGAGCTTATGATCACGGTGATTGCAACCGGCTTCGATAATCGTAAGCTGAATGCACGTGATGACGAGGACTCACGTACGGAAGATGCGAAGGAAACGGACAAGAAGGACGATCTGGATATTCCGGAGTTTTTGAGAAAGTATCGCTGATATGAAATGTCCATATTGCGGCTTTCAGGATACCAAGGTCCTGGACTCACGTCCGACTGAGGATAATGAGGCGGTTCGCCGGAGAAGAATGTGCATCAAGTGCAATAAGCGCTTCACTACCTATGAAAGGTATGAGGATCAGGCTGTTGTCATTATCAAAAAGGATGATACGCGAGAGGCATTCAGCCGTGCGAAGGTTCTCAACGGCATGATTCGATCCGCGGAAAAACGCCCTGTGCCGGTTGATGTGCTTGAAAAGGCAGCAGATGAAATCGAGATGCAAATCAATCACCTCAATCAAAAAGAGGTTACGAGCGCCTATGTAGGAGAGCTTGTCATGGATCAGCTCCGCCACATCGATAAGGTCGCTTATGTGCGCTTTGCATCTGTATATCGACAGTTTCAGGATGTGGATAATTTCTATGAAGAGCTGGAAAATCTGAAGGAGGATGAGTTGGATTTTCGCAAGCCGCTGCATCCTATGAATGAGCAGAAAAAATGAAAACGGGGGGCTGACATTGGTCAGCCCCCTTTTTTAAAAAAGAGGTGAGCAATATGGATTTATTGTCCATGCATCAAGAGCATGTTATCGGAAAAAATGCCCCCCTTGCAGAGCGTATGCGTCCGAGATCGCTGGATGAGGTTGTGGGGCAGGAGCATTTTATCGGGGAAGGAAAGCCTTTAGCGAGACTGATTCGTGCAGATCGCGTACCCTCGTTGATTTTTTTCGGGCCACCGGGATCCGGGAAAACCACCCTTGCGACGGTCATCGCGGAAACGACCAATCGCAATTTTCGTAAATTATCGGCGGTCACCGCCGGAGTTAAGGAAATTCGTGAGATTGTAGAGGAGGCAAAAAATTCCCTATTGTTCGATCGAACGCGAACAATACTTTTTATCGATGAAATTCACCGTTTCAACAAATCTCAGCAGGACGCGCTTTTACCGCATGTGGAGGACGGCACTTTAACTCTTATCGGCGCAACGACGGAAAATCCGTTTTTCGAGGTCAACAAAGCGCTTCTCTCTCGTGTACAGATCGTAGAGCTTAAGCAGCTCTCGCATGATGCGCTTTCCCGGGTTCTGGATCGCGCATTGCAGGATCGGGAGCGCGGACTTGGAGAGCAAAGCATCACGCTTACGGATGATGCACGTCAGGCTCTGATCACGGTTTCCGGAGGAGATGCGAGGGTTTTATTGAACACGCTGGAAATTGCGGTGCTCTCCACGAATCCGGCTGCGGACGGAATTCGTTTGACAGAGCAGGACATTCGCGAAAGTGCGCAAAATAAACTTTTTTCCTATGATAAGGGAGATGAGGAGCATTACAACACGATCTCCGCATTTATAAAATCGGTACGCGGATCCGATCCGGATGCTGCGATATACTACCTGGCAAGAATGCTGACGGGAGGCGAGGATCCGCTCTTTATTGCACGCAGATTGTGCATTTTGGCATCCGAGGATATCGGAAATGCGGAGCCCATGGGGATTGTTGTCGCCAATGCATGTTATGAAACAGTTCATCGCATCGGCATGCCGGAGGCGAGGATCGTGCTTGCACAAGCGACTACCTTTCTGGCATCTTCCCCCAAGAGCAACGCCTCCTATCTTTCCATCGATTCCGCTTTATCGTATGTGAGATCCCATGCTCAAGAGGAGATCCCTTCCTATTTGAAGGATTCTCATTATCAGGGAGCCTCGGCACTGGGACGAGGCATCGGATACCTTTATCCGCATGATTATCCCGGCGGCTTTGTATTGCAAAATTACATGCCTGATGAGATAATGAAAACTGATTTTTATCACCCGAAATCGATCGGCAAAGAACGTGAAATACGCAAATATCTTGAGTCGCTGCGTTGCGATACTCCTGAAAACGGTCGATTGCAGGATAAGACTAAAGGAGGAAAAAATGGAGATTAAGGCGTTATATCGTTCGCCTGAGCAGTATGCAGATCAAAAGGTGAGTATTCAAGGCTGGATTCGTCAATCCCGTTTTACAAAAAATGTAGGTTTCTTAATGGTCAACGACGGGAGCTTCTTTCTTCCGGCACAGTGTGTCATTTCTTCTGATTTGAATGGCTTCGGGGATGCTTCTCATTTTCCTGTTGCCTCTTCCGTTTCTGTCGAGGGCGTCGTTGTCTTGACACCGCAGGCCAAGCAGCCTTTTGAGGTTCAGGTCACCTCGATTGCACTGCTGGGAGAATGCTCTGCGGACTATCCTCTGCAAAATAAAAGACAGACATTTGAATTTTTGCGTCAATATCCAACGCTTCGTGTGCGGACAAATACTTTTCAGGCTGTTTTCCGTGTTCGAAGCGAAATCAGCTATGCAATTCATGACTTTTTTCACAAGCGTAATTTTGTATATGTTCATACTCCCGTCATTACCGCTTCCGATGCGGAGGGGGCAGGTGAAATGTTCCGTGTGACGACTCTGGATCTTGCCGATGTCCCGAAGCAGGAGGATGGCGCTGTGGATTATACGCAGGATTATTTTGGAAAGGATGCAAAGCTCACGGTCTCCGGTCAATTGGAGGTTGAGCCTTTCATTATGAGCCATAGAAATGTATATACCTTCGGTCCCACCTTCCGTGCAGAGCATTCGAATACAACACGTCATGCTGCGGAATTCTGGATGATTGAGCCGGAGCTTGCATTTGCGGATCTTGAGGATTATATGGATACCGCTGAGGCAATGACTAAGTATGCAATCAGATCGGTGCTTGAAAAGTGCCCCGAGGAAATTGAATTCTTTAATACCTTTGTCGACAAAGGATTGAAGGAACGCCTTGAACTTGTTATCAACAGCGATTTTGCCCGCATAACCTATACAGAAGCAATTTCTATCCTTGAAAAGAACAACGACAAATTCGAATATCCCGTCAGCTGGGGTGTTGACATACAGACCGAGCATGAACGCTATCTCGCCGAGAAAATCTTCAAGAAGCCGGTTTTCGTCACCGATTATCCGAAGGAGATTAAGGCATTCTATATGCGCGCAAACGACGACGGTAAAACCGTTGCGGCGGCTGATATGCTTGTGCCCGGTGTCGGCGAACTTATCGGCGGTTCGCAGAGAGAGGAACGCCTTGACGTCCTTGAAAAGAAGATGGACGAACTCGGACTTGAAAAAGAGGGCTACTGGTGGTATCTTGAGCTGAGAAAGTACGGTGGCGTAAAGCATG
>JALFST010000022.1 GCA_022779285.1 Peptoniphilaceae bacterium | reverse complement strand
ATGCAAGAGTATTCTTCGTCAAAATCCGAAATGACCGAGTTATATCAAATTAGGAAAAACTACGAGAAATATATGGGGAAGGAGATGGAGAGGTAGAAACTATTCTCCATCTCTTTCCTTATCCGAACCATCTGTAAATTTAAATGTATCATCTTCATTTTCTAATTGTGACGAAAACTCTAAGTTACCACTATTTAGAAGATTTTGAGCAAACGGCTTTATTTCATAATTTGGAATTGAACTAAGATAGTCTCTTAACCCTAAATTCAAATACTCTGTATTTTTCAATCTTGGCATTGAAATGTTAGCTAAAGATGCTTGCATTCCTTTGAAGGCTTCTAAACGAGACGAGACTATACTTCTTTGTAATGTAGCAATGTTTTCACTAATCGCTTTTGCATTCGAAGAAGCAATATCAGCATATGACTTTTTTAACATTACATTGAAATTCTTTGTAATTTCAGATAATCCAGTAGTACTTACCGACTCGGCAAGTTTCTGAGACATTTTTTGAATTTCACTCAATGCCAGAGAAAGAGATTCAACAACAGCCTTGCTAATTATCTTCATAGATTGCATTGTTTCACTAAGAGAATATAGAACATCTGCAATATTTACATCAGGTGAATATTTTTGCCACTCAGCATTGGAAATACCCTCATCTAATTTTTTAATGCTACTTCTAAGTAATTTCTTATATTCAACAAACTCTAAATCTGATATTTCCTTGTTGTGCATTATATCGTTTCTGATTTCTCTAAGCCTATTGATTTCATCTTCAGTAAAATCTATATCAAACCCCTTAAATAGCTTATCCCATAAAGACAGTTTTTCGCCTTTTTTCAATATATCTATAATTTCTACGTTAGACTCAATGCCACCTTCCAGTATGTTTACTGCTTCTTTAATTACATCGTCAGGGTCTTTCTCGCTCCGTTTGCTAAACAAATAACGAGTGTAATCTTGAAAAGTAAAGCAATCCAACGCCATTTCAATATGGCGATTCTTGTTCCTTTCATTTCTACTAACTTCCGTTTGAATTTCATCCGTTAATGTTGCTTTAACCCACTCCTTTCCATAGGTATCTAAAACATTGAGGTATATAAATTGCCTTAGTTTTCTTTCAAAAACAGACATAAATCTGGACAACTTATTGCAATAGTACTCTGAAGCTCCATCATAAGTAAATACGATATGGTAGTCACTTCTATGTTTTCCCTTTGTTAATGCATTCTTTAAAGCCGTTATATTATCAGCTTCCTTTTTTGTGCTTCTACCTTCTAATGTAGCAACTTTTAGTCTTATGCTTTTTTGTGCTTCTGATTTCTGGATACTATAATTAAATACCAAATCATCCAAGCATAAGCTCTTTTGCTCAAACGACATTAATTTCTGAAAAGTTCGCTTAAATAAATCAATATCATTATTTTCTTCTTTATGGATGAACATAACATCAAGAAGCATTTTTTCACCACCTTCGCATATTTACTAAATCAAAGCGTTTCTATCCACCTGTCGATAGCTTCATTGAAATCTGTTATCCTATTGGCTTTATTAAAGAATGGGAATCCGATTATTTTGTAATCGTCAGCAAATAGTCCTTTAACTGAATGCTCTTTTTCAATCTGCATTGAGAATGCTTCTTTCCAAGCATCCTGTTCCAAAAGTTGATTTCCTTTTTGTTGCTACAGAGGACTTTTAAATGGCGAAAAGCCTATATTTACAGGCTTTTTTGTAGGTGTGAAACTACTCCCACTCAATCGTAGCCGGCGGTTTCCCCGTCACATCATATACGATGCGACTGATCCCTTTCACCTCATTGACGATTCGATTTGATGTGCGGCCTAAAACCTCGTAGGGAATTTGTGCCCATTCCGCCGTCATAAAATCAACGGTGGTAACCGCACGAAGGGCCAACACATAATTATAGGTGCGTGCATCGCCCATGACTCCGACCGTTTGCATATTCGTCAATACCGCAAAATACTGACCGATAGAGCCTGCCAATCCTGCGCGATCAATCTCTTCACGCCAAATTGCATCTGCATCCTGTAGAATGTAGGTTTTTTCGGCAGTAATCTCTCCTAAAATGCGTACGGCAAGCCCGGGACCCGGAAATGGCTGACGCTGTACGAGTTTTTCAGGAATGCCCAGCTGTCTGCCGACCGCACGTACCTCATCCTTAAAAAGCTCTCGAAGCGGCTCAATCAGCCCCCGGAAATCCACGTCCTCCGGAAGTCCCCCCACGTTATGATGGGACTTGATGACAGCTCCCCCTACACCCGACTCAATAACATCAGGATAAATGGTGCCCTGCACCAAATAATCCACATGACCGAGTTTTTCCGCCTCTTCTTCAAAGACACGGATGAATTCCTCGCCAATAATTTTTCTCTTCTTTTCCGGCTCGGTAACTCCTGCCAATTTTTTCAGAAAGCGCTCCTGCGCATTAATACGGATCAATTTCATACCGAATTGCTGGCCAAAGACCTTTTCGACAAGATCCCCTTCATTTTTTCTTAAGAGACCGTGATCCACAAAAATACAGGTGAGGTTGCGTCCGATGGCCTTGTGCACCAAAAGCGCCGCAACGGAGGAATCAACGCCTCCGGAGAAGGCACAGAGGGCTTTTCCGTCGCCGACCGTTTTCTTAATTTCTTCAATGGCGTGCTCCGCAAAATCCTTCATCACCCATCTGCCGTGAAATCCGCAGATCGAATAAAGAAAATTGCGTAGAAATTGGCGTCCGTACTCCGTGTGCTCGACCTCCAAATGAAATTGCGTGCCGTAGATATTCTTGGCGGCATTGGCATAAGCCGCTACCGGACAAGTCGAAGAGCTTGCCAGAATCTCATATCCGTCTGCCAGCTCAACCACCTGATCATTATGGCTCATCCAAACGATATTGTCCGCCGGAATGTTCTCAAAGAAAGGAGAGTCTTTTTTCAGCTCGATTCTCGTTTTTCCAAACTCCGCTTTTCCCGCTGACTGCACCTTTCCTCCGGAAGCATATGCAATCCATTGCGCACCATAGCAAATTCCTAAAATAGGAAGACCCAGGTTCAAAATCTCCGGATCCAGCTGCGGCGCACCCTCCACATATACAGAATCCGGACCGCCCGTCAAAATTATCGCCTGAAATCCTGCCTCTTTCACCTCACGTGCAGTAATCGTATAGGGCTTGATTTCGCAATATACATTGCACTCGCGCACCCTTCGACCAATAAGCTGCTTATACTGTCCGCCAAAATCAATAATAACCACCTTTTCCTGATGCAGTTGATCGATCTGACTCATTCTGTCTCCTTTCATCCATCATGCTTTTGATGCCTTTCTCAATGAATGCATCCGAATCCATAAAGCATGATCCATAAAATTATGATTTATTTTAGCATAACCGCTTCAAGATGTTGTGCGATCATCCCACAGGCAAGCATGGCCGCAGTTTCCGCACGAAGTATCCGAGGCCCCAAAGAAACCGCCTGTACACCTGATTCCACCGCCGTTTCCACCTCCTCATCGGTAAACCCGCCCTCCGGACCGATGAGAATCTCGACAGCAGAATATTTATGAAAATCCGTTTCCGCGAAAAGGGAGGAAAGCATCGGTACGCTTTTTTCACGCCGCTCGGCGCAAAGAATGCGGAAGCTCTCCGCATGGCCTTGTCTTATGAAATCCTCCATACACACTGCAGCACAAAGCTCCGGAATTCGATGTCTCTCACTCTGCTCCGCCGCCTCTCGTATAATACGCTCCTCCCTTTCTCGCCGATTTTTCGTAAAATGCTCCGGAGAATTGGTATAGTGCGTGACCAGCGGCACTATTTTTTGCACACCCAGCTCGGTCGCTTTTTGTAAAGCCCATTCCCACCGATCTCTCTTGATCGGAGCCAAAGCAAGCGTAACGGAAACGGAAAGCTCCCGATGCTCATCCGGACTTTCAAAGGCCACGGCCTCTCCGCCCCGCTTTTTCCATTCCACCCTCGCGAAAAACACGTGCCCCTCGGCATCAACAAGCCGAATCGTTTCGCCGCCGCGATACCGCAAAACTCTTTGTAATTGAAAAACAACAGAATCGGGAAGCGTATAAGGCTTCCCGATTCGAATTTTTTCATCTGTAAAAAACTGTTGCATTACTTTTCCTTGCCGGCCTTCTTTAAAAGCTCTTTAATGCGATCAAAGGTTTCCGCAGAAATGGCATGCTCAATACGGCAGGCATCATTTTCCGCATTTTCCTCAGAAACCCCGATGTGAATCAACAGACCCTTTACCGTCTGATGTCTTTCATCAATCTCGCGGCCGATGCGTCTTCCTTCCTCTGAAAGAAGAAGTGCTCCGCCCTCACCCATAGTCACCTGGCCATCCGCCTCCATTTTCTTGATTGCATTGCTTACGGAAGCTCGGCTGATGTTCAAGTGATTGGCAAGATCTACAGAACGAACCATACCTAAGGAACGCTCGAGCACGACAATCGCCTCTAAATAATTTTCAACGGAATCATGAATATTATGCATAATATCTCCTTCATACTTTCAGAAATGTATTGATAGCTGCAGAAATGCAGAATTCCCGTAGCATAGGGGCCTTCATTCCTTATGTTTCATTGTATTATTTGTAACCGAAAAACACCAGTTCAATCATTTTAGCACTCTAATCATTAGAGTGCTAAAAAGTCTTGACATAAAAGTCAAAGATGGTATAATAAAATCACAAGGTCAGAGATGGTAAAGCCTTGTGGAAAGGAGTTAATTATGAAACTGGTACCGTATTATGAAAATCGTATGGCAAAACCGTATGCAACAATGGGAGATCTGATTGATAGCTTCTTTAAGTCCACATATGAAAACGGATGGGCGGATTCCTTCAAGGTTGATGTACAAAAAACGGATCGGGAGTATATTGTAAAAGCAGATCTTCCCGGCGTGAAAAAAGAAAATATCCAACTGGAAGTCGAGGACGGAGTTTTGACCATCGGGGTTCAAATGGAAGAAAATCATGAAGAAAAGAATGAGGAGACAAATTACCTGCATCGCGAGCGCAGGGTGATCAATACCTCCCGCAGCATTTCTGTCGGCGATGTGGAAGAGGACCGGATTCAGGCAAAGCTTGAGGACGGCGTTCTGATAGTGACTCTCCCTATTCAAGAGGAAGCGGTGAAAAAGCGTTCTATCGAAATTCAGTAATGCTCTCTCTTTCATGAATTCAAATTCTAAATGCACATGATTCAAAAAGCCGGCCATAAGCCGGTTTTTTTGATAAAAAAAAGGGTTCCGACAGATGTCGGAACCTTTTGCTGTTATGCTTACTTGTTTACTGCTTCCTTGAGGCTCTTGCCTGCCTTGAATACAGGAGCTGTCGATGCGGGAATCTCAATGGTCTCTTGCGGATTGCGCGGATTGCGGCCGGAACGAGCCTTTCTCTCACGAGTTTCGAAGGTTCCGAAGCCGACGAGCTGAACCTTGTTGCCGCCGATCAATGCTTCTTCAACGGTCGAGGTAAATGCATCTAAAGCACGAGTTGCTTCCGCCTTGCTCAAATTGCTTTTTTCGGCAATTGCCGCGATCAATTCTGATTTGTTCATAATAAATTGTTCCTCCCTAAAAATGTTGGTTCAGTAAAATACTGCATGTAAATTATATCAAAAGACGGCGCGTGTTCAAGAAAAAACTCATTTTTTCGCTATTTTTCGCCACTCTGATTGAAATATCTCTTTTCTTTTTATCCAAAACGGTCATATTGTTTCCTCATTTTGCTCAAAACGGTAACGAGGGGACCGCTTGAATCGCCTGCTCCGACGGTAAATTTTCCTCATAAATGTGCACATGAAGATCCTTCGCCAAGGTTCGGATATGGGACATATATCTTTGCTCCTCTACCAGCGAGCGCACCTGATCATGAACATCAGAAAAGGCATCCTTGCGCGATTCCATATAGACAATGGAGTACAAGCCGCTCTCCTTTGAATAATAAAGATCTGTACTCGCCGCCTCCTGACCGAAAAGATCCTCATCGATGGCTTCCGGACTCCCCCATCCCACATCTGTATGATGTGTAACCGAGGTCTTTTCAAACAAATCTTCGTTGAATCTCGTTTCATAATCGGAAATCACTCCGGTGTCTTTTTTCAGCTGCGTGCGAATTTCCTTTGCTTCGGAAAGTGTAGGCACCGTAATCTTCGTAAAAGTGAGCAGAGCGCATTTTTTCTTATTGCTTCGATAAAAATCCTTCAGGGCCTCCTCGCTGGGGCTGTTTTGACGAATAAATTCGGTTTTATGAGCCTCTACCATCGCCTGATTGCGAATGGATTGCAAATATTCCTCTTTCGTCAGGCCTAAGCTTTCGAGCTGTGCCATGAGACCCTGCTCATCACCGAATCTTTGAAGTGCCGCTGTCCAAAGCTCATTTGCTCTTTCTGAGGAATCCACGTGCACAAGCGGATCCTGCCGCACCTGCTCCTCCATCACCATTTGCTGCACCGTCTCCAGAAGCAATGCTCTCGTTTTTTTTCTGAAAGCCGCATCCTGCGCTTCCCGGCTTGTCTGCGCTTCCGTCGAAGAACCGGCTTCTTCCGACGAGGAAGTCTCCTGACCTGAGACATTTTGTGAAGCCTGCGGAAGCTCCGAAATCTCAGCGCCTTTTTCCTTCATAAAAAGAACATAGGCGTTCAATACATCCTGTTTCGAGATCTGTACACTCCCCACAGAGGCCACCGCCTCCTGAGAAGTTCCGCAGGCGGTGAAAAAAAATACAAGCGAAAACATTCCGATTCCGCACTGTAAAAGCCGTAAAAAAGAGGGCTTCTTTGGCGTAAAAAGGCGCTTCCCTGTCATCGAATGAAACGGACTTGTTTTTTTCATAAATTTTCCCCGGGCAAATACAGTTCCTGTTCTGTGAAATGATATCGAGTACGGCAGAATTCGCAAATTACCTCTGCACCATGATCTTCCTCTGCCAGAACTCTTCTATCGGAAAAAGGTAAGGAAAGAAGCGCCTGATGCATTTTCTCCCGGCTGCAGGAGCAAGCATAAGAAGGCTCCCCCGTTTCCATGATTGCCGGATTCATGGATCCGAATAATTCCTGCAATATCTCCTCCGGCGTTTTGCCTTGGCGCAACAGATCCGTCACCGAAGGCATCTGATCGGCAACGCTTTGCAAACGGTCCAGCTCCTCATCCGTTGCTCCAGGCATAGCTTGTACAAAAATGCCGCCCGCATGGCTTACATGATAATCCGGTTCCACCAAAACGCCGACCGCAACAATGGTAGGTGTCTGTTCCGAATGAAAAAAATAGGATGCAAAGTCTTCTCCGAGCTCTCCGGAAACCAGCTCCGTGATACCTACGACGGGATCCTTGAGATGCATTCCGCGAACAAGAGATAGCGTGCCGTCTTTTCCTACCCAAGAGCCGACATCTAAATGATGATCCGGTCTGCTGGGAATATCCACCGTCGGGTTTTGTGCCGTCACGCGCGCCTTTCCGGGCTGATCCGTCAATCCGACAAGATATCCGCCCGGGCCGCCTCCCCGAATATTTACGGTAATCGATTCCTGCTCATTACCTAAGTGATAACTCAAAATCACCATCATTGTGAGCAAACGTCCCATTGCTGCGGATGCCGTCGTCGATGCCGCATGAATCCTGCGCATCTCCTCCACCATAGCGGTAGTGTCTACAATCGTAAATCGAAAGTGCTGATTTCGGTCTACTGCACGAATAACCTTATCCATTTCACCTCTTTTCCCGTAATCCAAGCGCAAACGGCATACTCGGAAATGAAAGAAAGGCCGATATCCCTCGGATATCGGCCTTAGATTACGCAAACTATTTCAATAAAAGAGAATACTCTTCTATAGAATTACAGTTTATGAACGTTCGCTGCCTGAGGGCCCTTTTCGCCGTCAACAACTTCAAATTCAACTTCCTGACCTTCGTCCAGAGTACGGAACTCTCCCGTATCCGGAAGTGCCGAGAAGTGAACGAAAACGTCATTGCCGTCCTCGGTCGAGATGAATCCATAGCCCTTGGTAGCGCTGAACCATTTTACTGTGCCTTTTACCATAATTTGTGTTTCCTCCAAAAAAAAGTTCACTCCTATTAGAGTTCTCAAAAAGATTAGCACAGTTGCTTCCAAAAGTCAATTTTCCATCATTTTTCGCACATCTGCAATTGCCTTTTCCAGCTCCGGGATCATGCCCGAGTAGGAAGCGATCTTTTCTTTCTCCTTATTGATTACATTTTCCGGAGCTTTTGCCACAAAGCCCGGATTGGCAAGCTTTTTTTCGGCTCTCGCAATTTCATTTTGCGCATTTTCCAGCTCCTTTGCCAGCTTTTTCAGTTCTTCGTTGTAATCGATCAGGCCTGCCAGCGGCAGATAAATTTTCAGCTTATCCTGAATAATTTGAGCCGCATCCTCCGGCTTCGGATCCTGCTCTACCACCTGAACCTCGGAAGCACTTGCCAGATTTTCAAACTCATAGGCCAATGCTTGAAGCTTTTTTCGTACCGATGCATCGGAAGAATAAAGCACAATCTTGCTTTTTTTCGAAGGAGCGATATTTCTTTGCTGACGCTCGTTACGGATGGCGGTGATCGCACTGATTACCATTTCAATCGACTCCACATCCTCTGAAAAGTCCATTTCCGGATCATATTGCGGGTACTCCGCATGAATTGCCTTGCCCTTTGTAAATGGCAGCGTCTGCCAAATTTCTTCCGTAATAAAGGGCATGAACGGGTGCAGAAGCTTCACGATGGAGGCGATGCACTGCATTAAAACTCCGAGCGCGGTATCCCTCCGCCTTGCATCCTCTCCATAGAGACGCGGTTTTACAAATTCAATATACCAATCGCAGAATCGGAACCAAATGAAATCGTAAAGCTCAGCCGCCGCCAAACCGATTTCAAAGCGATCCAAATTCCGGTTGACATTCCGTGCTGTCTCATTTAAAGTCGATAAAATCCAGCGATCCTCGGCTTCCAGAAGCTCCGGATCTACGAGGTACTCTTTTTCCTCTTCCAGATTCATGAGAACAAATCGAGTCGCATTCCAAAGCTTATTCGCAAAATTACGGCTCGCCTCTACGCGTTTCTCTGAATAGCGGGTATCATTTCCCGGCGTGTTTCCGGTAACCAGCGTAAAACGCAGAGCATCGGCACCGTATTGCGCAATGGCTTCCAAGGGGTCTATGCCGTTGCCCAAGGATTTGCTCATCTTGCGTCCCTGTTCATCACGTACGATCCCGTTGAAATACACGTGGTGAAAGGGAACTTGACCCGTGAAATGCAAAGTGCTGAAAACCATGCGGAGCACCCAGAAAAAGAGGATATCGTATCCCGTCACCAGGGTATCGGTCGGGAAAAATTTCTCGAAATCTTCCGTCTTTTCAGGCCAGCCAAGTGTAGAGAATGCCCATAAGGCAGAGGAGAACCATGTATCCAGAGTATCCGGATCCTGTTCCAAATGATCGGAACCGCACTTTGGGCAATGCCCGGGCGCCTCTGTCTCTACAATGATTTCTCCGCAGTTCCTGCAATACCATACCGGAATTCTATGTCCCCACCAAAGCTGACGAGAAATGGTCCAGTCGTGAATATTGTCAATCCAATTGAGATAGATCTTGTCAAAACGGTTCGGCACAAGCTTCAGCTCTCCTTTTTCCAAAGCCTCGCGTGCGGGTTCAATGTACTCCTTCATAGCAACAAACCATTGCTTTGACAGAAGCGGTTCTATGACCGTATGACAACGCTCACAATGACCCACGGCATGGGACAGGGTCTCAATGTGATCCAAGAGGCCCCTGGATTCCAAATCGGAAACGATGCGCTTTCTCGCCTCATAACGGTCCAGCCCGGAATAGGGCGCATATCCTTCCACAATCTTAGCCTGTTCATCAATGACGATGCACTGTCCCAAATTGTGACGTGCTCCGACCTCAAAATCGTTCGGATCATGGCTGGGCGTAATTTTTACAGCTCCCGTGCCATACTCTCGATCGACATACTCGTCAGCAATCAGAGGAATCTCCCGGCCCACAAGCGGGAGCAGCAGCATTTCTCCTAAAAGGTCACTGAAACGTTCATCCTCGGGATGCACGGCAACCGCCAAATCTCCCAGAAGCGTTTCGGGGCGGGTGGTTGCAATCGTAACAAAACGATCGGGATGATCCTTAAAAGGATAACGAATGTACCATAGATGCCCTTCCTCATCGATATGGTCGACCTCGGCATCCGAAATTGCCGTACCGCAGCTCGGGCACCAATTGACGATACGATCTCCGCGATAGATTTTACCTTCATCGTAAAGCGCCTTGAATACTGTATAGACCGCCTTCGACAGCCCTTCATCAAGAGTAAAACGCTCTCTGCTCCAGTCGCAGGAAATTCCAAGCTTGCGAAGCTGCTTGCGAATGGTTCCGCCGTATTCGGCAGTCCATTTCCAGGCCTCTTCGACAAATTTTTCTCTGCCGATATCCTGCTTCGTAACCCCTTCCTTTGCAAGCTTTTCCACCACCTTTGCTTCCGTGGAAATGGAGGCATGATCCGTTCCCGGCACCCATAGTGCCTCATATCCGCTCATGCGCTTCCAGCGAATCAGTATGTCCTGCAATGTATTATTCATCGCATGACCCATATGAAGCTGACCCGTCACATTCGGAGGCGGCATTACAATCGTATATGGTTTTTTATCGCTTTTTGCGTCCGCAACGAAATCGCCATCTCGCTCCCACTCTGCATAAATTCGATCCTCGAAGCTTGACGGATCATATGTTTTTGGCAAGTTTTTCATTCTCTACCCCCGGCCTTTTCTTTCTGAGCTACCCTACAATCAGAAAACGGAAATTCAGATCCATTCTCCAAGTGTAACGGATACACAGGCGTTTTTTTCATGTTTTTTACCATGTACGATAAAAGACAGTATTAATTAATATGATAAAGACATGATGAATGTGGCAATAATGCCGATCACCATGAGCGCAGCCAGGCCCATCGCCACCCAGCGCGCAAGACGACTTTTCTTATTTCCGTTGTGATTTGTAGATCGCATAGGAACCTCCCATTAGTTTTGTGTTTTATTTTAACACAATTCACAGATTGATACATTTCAGCATTGGAATATGCTACAATATACAGGTAGGCGTACCGCCTTTTTTCCTTAACTTATCTATGGAAAGGAGTCAAAGGAATGACAAAATTTGTTTACGATTTCAGAGAGGGCAACAAGGATCAGCGAATGCTCCTTGGTGGCAAGGGTGCCAACCTCGCCGAGATGACCAATCTTGGTATCAATGTACCTCAGGGCTTCATCGTTACGACAGAAGCCTGCACGGAGTATCAGCAGCAACAGACGCTCTGGGAGGATCTGAAAAAGGAAATCCGCGAGCATCTCACCACGTTGGAGGGCATCACCGGAAAGAAGTTCGGTGACCAAAACGATCCGCTTCTCGTTTCTGTCCGCTCCGGCGCACCGATTTCTATGCCGGGCATGATGGACACCATTCTCAACTTGGGCTTGAATGATATTTCCACGGCAGCTGTTGCGGAAAAGTCCGGAAATCCGCATTGGGCATACGATTCCTATCGTCGTTTCATTCAGATGTTTTCTGATGTTGCGATCGGTCTGGACAAAGAGCAGTTTGAAAAAATCCTTGCAAAAAAGCGTGAAGAAGCCGGCGTACATCAGGATTATGAGCTGTCGGCGGAAGATCTGAAGGATGTTGCTGAAAAGTACAAGGCTTTGTATTTGGAGCTTAAGGGAGAAGAATTCCCTCAGGATCCCGTACAGCAATTGCAGCTTGCGATCGAAGCGGTATTTCAGAGCTGGAACAACGAGCGTGCCATCCTCTACCGCAAGATGAACGAAATTTCCGATTCTTTGGGAACCGCAGTCAACGTTCAGCAGATGGTATTCGGAAATATGTCCGAAACTTCCGGAACCGGCGTTGCCTTCACACGTAACCCTGCAACCGGCGAAAACAAGATTTTCGGTGAATATCTCATTAATGCGCAGGGCGAGGACGTGGTAGCAGGAATTCGTACCCCGCAGCCCATCACGCGCCTTGAACAGGATTTGCCGGATGCCTATAAGAAGTTTATAGAAACGGCTCATCTCCTGGAAGATCACTACGCGGATATGCAGGATATGGAATTTACCATCCAAGACGGCGAGCTCTTCCTTCTCCAGACTCGTAACGGCAAGCGTACCGCACATGCCGCTGTCAAGGTTGCCGTTGATCTTGTTCACGAAGGAAAAATCTCCAAGGAGACTGCCATCACCCGTGTAGAGCCAAAGTCGCTGGATCAGCTTCTCCATCCGCAGTTCTCTGCGGAATCGGAAAAGAAAGCCACCAAGCTTGCGACAGGTCTTGCCGCATCTCCCGGCGCTGCAACAGGCCGCATCTCCTTCAGCGCTGAAGATGCGGAAGCTCGCGCGAAAAACGGTGAAGCCGTGATTCTCGTTCGTAACGAAACCTCTCCGGAGGATCTTCGCGGAATGGTTTCTGCAGACGGAATCCTCACCGCACGTGGCGGTATGACCTCTCACGCCGCCGTTGTTGCCCGTGGTATGGGTAAGTGCTGCGTTACCGGCGCACATGATCTTGTCATCGATTATGCCAAGAAGACTCTGACCGTAGGACAAACTACACTGACCACCTCTGACACCATTTCCATCAACGGTTCTACCGGTGCAATTTATGTCGGTGAGCTTCAGAAGGAAGAGCCGAAGCTGGCCGGCGAGTTTGGCGAATTCATGGGTTGGGTCAATGAAATCAAGCGTCTTGCCGTTCGCACCAATGCCGATACTCCCCATGATGCACAGCAGGCCATCGACTTCGGAGCCGAAGGAATCGGCCTCTGCCGTACCGAGCACATGTTCTTTGCCGGAAACCGCATTCAAGCGGTACGTGAGATGATTCTGTCCACGACCGTCGAGCAGAGACAGAAGGCTCTTGATAAGATTCGCCCGATGTTTGAAGAAGATTTCTATGAAATGTACAAGATTCTCGGCGAGCGTCCGATGACCATTCGTCTCCTGGATCCCCCTCTGCATGAGTTTGTACCGCATGAAGAAGCTGAACAGCGTGATCTTGCAAAGATCATGGGCATCAGTTTTGAAGAGGTTGTCACACGTGTTGAACATCTGAAGGAAGCGAACCCGATGCTCGGACACCGCGGATTGCGCCTTGCAATCACGTATCCTGAAATCGCTCGTACACAGGCTCGTGCCATCATTCAGGCGGCGCTCCGTGCAAAGAATGACGGCATTCAAAATCTTGTTCCTGAGATCATGATCCCGCTGGCCGTAGATAAGAAGGAACTGAAATATGTTTGCGATCAGGTTCGTGCAGAGATTGAGCTTGTCTTCCAGGAAAAGGGCGAGCGCATCGATTACCTCCTCGGAACCATGATTGAGACTCCGCGTGCGGCACTCACTGCCGGTGAGATTGCAACCACCGCTGATTTCTTCTCCTTTGGAACCAACGATCTCACACAAATGACCTTTGGTTTCTCTCGTGACGATGCCGGTAACTTCCTCACCGAGTACATTGACAAAAAGATCTTCGAAAAGGATCCGTTTGTATCCTTGGATCAGGTCGGTGTCGGCCGTTTGGTCAAGCTCGCTGTCAAGGAAGGCCGTGCGGCAAATCCGAAGTTACATCTCGGAGTTTGTGGAGAGCATGGCGGCGATCCCGCTACGGTGAAATTCATGAACAAGGTCGGTCTCGACTATGTATCCTGCTCACCGTTCCGTGTGCCCATTGCACGTCTTGCCGCGGCTCAGGCTGTTGTTGAGCAGTCGAAATAATCGGATACAATAAAGCTTCCGGCTGTTTGAAAAAGCTGCAGTCGATTCCTTTACTCGTTGCAGAGAAAAGAGATCGCTGAAGCAGTCTTCTAAAAAATCCGTCTATCGAATAGCGATAGACGGATTTTTTTGCACATTCGTGTTTAGATTGTGTTTTCGTTATAATGAAATCAACAAATTTATGGAAGGTTTCATTATAAACACATTATTTGAACAAAACGGCTATAATTACGAAATACAAGGTGATTTTCATCTGCTTTGTATCGCAACAAAAGAGCAAAATGAATTGCAAGCGGCGTGTGGGCAAACCGACACAGACAACACTTTAAACAACATCATCGCATAAGATATTACAATCTGCTCATATCGGGAAGGCTGTATCCTTATCTTGCGGATATGGAGGAACAGGCGCAAACAATGTTTTCACAGCTCGTCAAATCACTTGCCGAAAAAAATGTAACAGAAAAGTTGAAGCGGGTAATCCTGTGTTATGGGTACAAAAGATGAACAACATTCGTAATCATACAATGGAAGTTGTGAATAGCGAGATGATTTTTGTATGAGAAAAAGCGTAATATTCGCAAGGATATTGACTCTCATTTTTGCTACGGTAGGTTGTACTGCCCATAACAAGCCCGGCAAAAATTCGGTTGTTAGTTCATCAAGTAATGCCGTATTTGATGTTACGCAAGCGGAAGATTTGTCCGAGAAAACAGAGAATAAAACAGTTAATAACAGTATATTTGAGAAAGAAACAACACAGCCAACTATCGCTAAAACTGATACAGAGAAGGTGTCAAAAAAAGTCGATTTTTTCACAAACCACAACGGCAAATACCGAGCCGAAGCAAGAGAATCATACGCAAAAGAAATGCCCAAAAACGAAATATATGAGCCTGAAATCACTATAAATACTGTTTCAGAAGTTACAACGTCAGCTGAACAAATTGAAGAATTTAGTATAAACTTTCGGATTTCTTACGCTCACCATTACGCTCAAAGTATAGGATTTAACCCTCGATGAAACCGCTACCGAATGTTGGACAATCCAATATCCAATAATGCAAGCAACAAGAATATCGGCGCTGATATTGAAAACAGATTAAACAGATACAAGAATGTTGATAAATTTACATCGGTGTGAATACGGGCAGAAAAAAGTATCCGACACACAGTATAAACTCTACATCGGATACACATAAAAACAAGCACGGATTGCGGAAATACTCTATTGTCAGTGCTTGTTTTTTGTTTGATATTAGCTTTTGATTTTTAATGACGCACAGACAAAAAGAGTGTGCAATCTTAGCGAACAGCGTATTTTGGCAGCCCTCTCCCAAATACCTCATTAGGATCACACCCTAAGGCCTGTTAAAGCTTGTTATAGTTTACATTATGAGCAGTTCGCTGATGGCAGCGTGAAATGTATCGAGGATGAAATACCGTTTGAGCTGCCTGACGGTTGGGCGTGGGCGAGATTAGGAAATATTGGTGAATGGAAAGCTGGTGCTACACCAAATCGAAAATGTTTAGAGTATTATAATGGAGATATACCATGGGTTAAAACCGGAGATCTTAATGATGATTATATCAAAGAAATACCAGAAACAATAACAAAAAAAGCGTTAAAAGAAACATCCGTTTCGATTATACCCAAAGATACAGTATTAATTGCAATGTACGGTGCAACTATTGGAAAACTCGGTATCACTACTTGTGACGTTACAACGAATCAGGCTTGTTGTGCCTGTTGTAATCTTAAGGGAGTGAACAAAAAATTCTTGTTCTACTTTCTTATGCAACATAAAAGTAATTTTATTTCTATGGGATTTGGTGGCGCACAGCCTAATATATCCAAAGAAAAAATTGTCCAAGTTATAATTCCAGTACCACCAATAGAAGAACAAAACAAAATTACAGCGAAACTAACAGAATTATTCACATTCGTAAAAAAAATAGAAAGTGCTAAATCGACTCTTCAATCAACAATTCAACAGACCAAATCCAAAATTCTCGATCTTGCGATAAGAGGCAAACTTGTCCCACAGGATCCGAATGATGAATCTGCTTCGGTTTTGCTGGAACGCATACGAGCCGAAAAAGAAGAACTGATTAAGCAAGGCAAAATCAAGCGTGACAAGAAGGAATCTGTCATCTTTAAA
>JALFST010000044.1 GCA_022779285.1 Peptoniphilaceae bacterium | reverse complement strand
TTTGCAAATCATAGATAATGACCCAATATCCAACAGCTATCTCTATCAACGGGATTCGGGGTCGCTTGACTCCCTTGCCCTTGTAGAACAACAAATTCCGAAGACATTCGACATCACCTTGGATCAAGACACTCCATATTTATCAGAGGAAAGCAAACAGGCGATTTTCTCCGACAGCCTGATCAAGACTGTGATTTTTGCATTGCGGAATCACGATGGAAAGCTCCTCCAAATTTCTATTTTTCAGATTCAAAAGATGTAAAACCGATTTACGAAAAACCGATGGCCAGTCGATTGTTGTCGTTTATTGAAACGAAAATAACAGCATCCGTAGGATATGATGGAGCGGTTGATGTCCGAAAGTTTGAGATATCCATTGCAAGAAACCTTGTGAGAGATGGAAGAAATTACGAAAAAAGTTGAAGCTTGGATTCTATGAATCGAAAACAGAAGATGTCGCACTTGTTTTGACAGTTAAGAACATAAAAACAGCCTCCTTTTGCAGCCCCTTGAAAACTCAATTGTCCTCGATTATAATAACAAAGTCGAAAACATTTTTGGGGAATTAGCTCAGCTGGGAGAGCGCTTGAATGGCATTCAAGAGGTCAGGGGTTCGATCCCCCTATTCTCCATTACAAAAAAATCCTTATACTGTGTTTTTATCAAATGCATTCGGATTTGTTTTCATAATTGAGGAGGTCTATGTGTATTAGACTTCCTTTTTTTGTATGACGAGCATGTTCTAATGCCGGGGTGAAATTCCCTAAGGCGCACAGTTACCGACGAATCTAACAGGGTCTGCAAGCCTCACATGGTGACATGTGCGAGAGGAAGCGATAGCGAAATCGTGGCTTGACGGACAGGAACAGAATATGAGGCGTAACAGGTGGGAAAGATAGCCGAAGATAGCAAAGACTCAAAGAATAACCGTAAACTCAAGGCATAATTCTGCAAGTAAACGATAAAAGTATTAGAACGTATTCCGTGAGGTCTCGCTAAAGAGATAGCAGTAACAACGAATAACGGGAAGTCAGTAGAGGTCATTATGCATAAAGCAGAAGGACTGAACAATATAAATTGCAGTATTGAAAAGGTTATAGTTATGACTTGATGGAGTACAAGAATTGGCGTATCCAATTTTCAAGATTCAAAGAACAAAAGGATAAAATTAATTAACAGTAATAAATATATAATACAATGCAAAAGAATATTGAGCCGTCCGGCACCGAACGGTATGCTGGTTATGTGGTGTGAGAGGGCTATTAAATTGGCCCTGTTCGATTGATATTCCTCAATAATTATGAGCATAATATTTTCAGAGTATTGTGTCTGCATATGAGGATGAACATGATGAAGAATAAATGACGATCAAAGAAGCTGCTGAAAAATAGGAGATCGCACCAGATGGATCAACACGCTATGCCATGAAGGCAGGATCGATGATGCCGTGAAATTGGGCACGTCATTTGCCATCCCTTCCGAAGCTGAAAAGCCGGAAGAGAGAAGAACAAAGAGTTGCAAATACATCAAGAAAAAAGACGAAAGGCTGTAATGCTATGAGCGAAGTATTGACATCAGAAAGCTTGATGAATACAAGGAAGCTAACCGCAGGGAAGTCAAGACTGCCAGAGACAATCTTCCTATCAGCCTGCGGGTCACCTGTTCTTTTTTGCCAACTGCTACGGCGGCGTTATGATTCTTGGAGTAAAAGAGCTGTATGAATCAGTGAAGGTGGATAGAGAAAAACAAACGTCATCTTGGGAGGAACAAATGACTGAGCGATTCTTTTTTGAAAGACCCTCTTCAGCGAGAAAAGCTGATATTACTGAATATCTGAATGAGTTCGTTGCTGTTGGATCCGAGATCAATGGCAGCGGCTCCTTGGACAGAATACTCTCAGGCTGGACTTTTGAACAGGCGCTTGACAGATGCCTGAAAATGGAGAATAAGGAGTATGCTGAAAAGGTGGACAGGTGTCCTGGAAAAACATTCCTCTTGATTCGTGAAAATGACAACAGGCTTGTTGGAACAGTAAATGTTCGCTGGGATCTGAATGAGGAAATGCTTCGTTTCGGCGGACACATCGGATACGGAATTAGACCCTCTGAGCGAAGAAACGGGTATAATAAAATCAATTTGTATCTTGCTTTGAAGGAAGCTATGAAGTTAGGGTTGGATCGTGTCAGGATAGATTGCTCCGTTTCTAATAATGCTTCAGATAAAACGATACAAGCACTCGGCGGCGTTCTGGAGAGGTGTGGGAAAGATCCTGCAGACGGCAAAATAACAAATGTTTATTGGATCAATGTGGAAGAGTCTCTGATAAAATATAGAGCTGCTTATGAGCCTTACATTGCTTTGCCTGCCCTGGACATACAGGAGTTCAGGCTGAATGATCTTCAGCCATCACAGTTTTACATTTCAGAGAAAAAGCTTCATGATATTGAGGCTTGGCTGGATCCGGCGGACCTGTCCGGTTTTGAACCGATCCCGGTCAAAATACTGGATGGTATCCCTGTCATGACAGACGGACATACCAGGGCTGTCGCTGCTCTTAGGGCTGGACTTGATGCCGTTCCGCTGATTTGGGATGAAGATGATCTCGACTGGGATATGTACAGGGTTTGTGTGAAAGCGTGCAGGGAAAAGCAGATCCTCTCTCCCGCAGGCCTTTTGTCACGGATTATTCCCGGGGAAGACTATAAAAACAAATGGGACGAATGGTGTGATATTATGCAGACTGAAATAAGACGAAACAGAATATCAATCAGGCGATATACGGAAAATGACATTCCGGATGTAATCGCCTTTGAGAATTGTCTTCGCATAGAAGAGAATATTTGGGGATGGGAAATCAATGAGGCCTATGTGGATAGTGTTACCCGAAGTTTCCATGATAGCAGGTTTGATAACGCCATATCCTTCCTTGCGTATATGAATAACCGGGTAGTCGGCAGGATTGATGCGGTACTGGTTCCTTCTTATTTTGACGGATCTGTAAAAGCTTATCTGGATTGGATTTGTGTGTTAAAGAGTTGTCGGCATCAAGGTGTTGCACAGGCCTTGCTCGATGAACTGAAAAAGAAATTGAAAGATCAGGGTGTCGATACGCTGGTCGCCTTGACTGCCAGCAACGATGAAGCACAGCGATTCTACAAAAGCATCCCGGATTCAGAAATGCATGATATAGGGATTTGGATTACCATTAAGTAACAAAAAAACTTCTGGTTATAAAGCCTGATGCGCAATCCTTCGTTTTGGATAAATGCAATTTGACAATGCTTACTTTATTATCTGAACCACGGATTCTTTTTTCGGCGACTTTTTTACAGGATATTCCTTTCGCCGGCTTTGTTCTGCTTTCCCGTTCTGCAACGGTGAATCGGGTCTTGTCCTTCGCAGCTGTCAGCCTTTTTGCTTTATCGCAAGCTCAAAACGGCTTTCCCGATTGTACGTTCATGGTCATTCATAAACTGAGTGCCATGCTCCACAGGAATGGTATGAATGGGAAAGCAAATGCATTCTTTTGGGACATATTGGATGCTAATTTGCACTTTGTCCCCCGAAAACTTTCCCGCCAGCCCTTTATAGTGAGTGCAGCTTTTTCGTCGGCATACCGGACTTGAAAAACCTTTCTTCCGAATTTGATGACATATGCTCTTAAAGCATCTGGAAGCTCCCTTGGGACGACAACGCGCATACACCTCTGCCAGGCCATAAATATCATTTCATTTGAGCATACGTCGAATCAAGGAGTTCTTCAGTATGCGCCGTAGGGATTGTTTTCGGCCTTCGGGAACGCAGTGACAGGATTCTTGCCGTGCCGTCGTATCGCTCCGGTTGAGGTTATACAAATTGACGACAGGTATGATCCCTTCGTGCTGCCTTACTCACGCCATGCTTGAGTGCATATTCGCAGACTTTTTGATGATATCTTATTTTTTCGGTGATCATCTTACTCAAGAGGAGCTTCTTTCGATGCAACGTGTTTGTGGATAAACACATTGTATCGGAGCGCCTCTTTTATTATTTTGAAAGTGTCACATATGTCTTACTACATTACACATATGCTAAATAACCGTGGACCGTATTGTCAAAGTGTGCAAAATACAGGCTTGAGAATACTTTCGATCATTTGAACAAATTTTGATTTCCGGATATGATGATATCAAGAAAATCCATGCACCGGGAACCATCGCAGAGCAAAGGAAAGGCATATTTCTTGCAGTTTTTTCTTTCACAACCTACAATAAACAAGTAAGAAATCGACCGGGCATTGCCCATACTATGGAAAAAGGAGCTGAGCATGAGTTATCAGATCATCACCGATGTGACTGCAGATATTGATTTGAGTTTGTATAAAGGGTTACCCGAACCGATCATCATTCCCATGGAGGTCATCATGGGAGGACAGACGTATATTTATGGCAAGGACGGAACCATTACTGTTGAAGAATTTTATGAGCGGCTGCGCAGCGGAGAAGCTGCACAGACCTCGCAGATCAATCCGACGGTATATACCGAATATTTTCGAAAAATTTTAGAAGAAGGCAAGGATGTCCTTTACCTATGCTTTTCTTCCGGACTGTCAGGAACCATTCAAAGTGCGATTTTGTGTATGGAGAAGCTTCGGGAAGAATTTCCGGATCGGAAGCTTTATTGTGTGGATACTTTAGCTGCCTCCGCGGGAGAGGGCTTATTCGTTGAGGGAGTTCTTCGAAAGCAAGCGGAAGGACTTTCCATTGAGGAAGTCGTTGCATGGGCAGAGGAGCATAAACTGTTCATGTGCCATTGGTTTACCGTAGATTCTTTGGATCATTTGCGTCGAGGGGGCCGCGTATCGGCAGCAGCGGCTTTTTTAGGAACGGCATTGCAGATTAAGCCGGTGCTTCATGTATCGGAGGAAGGCAAATTGATTCCGATGGAAAAGGCTCGCGGTCAGAAAAAAGCTATTCAATCTCAGGTCAGACATATTGCGGAGGGCTGGAAGCCGGAGCTTGGAAAGCGCGTATGGATTGGACATGGAGATTGTATGGAAAGAGCTCAGGAGCTGGCAGAGAAAGTCCGTGAACTTTATGCGGACGCGCAGATCGATATTGTGCCCATCGGCCCGGTCATCGGTGCTCATGCAGGTCCGGGAGTTTTGTCGTTGTTCTATTGGGGAAGCAATCGTTAAAAAATGGGAATCATCATAACGCCATTACAAGAATGCTCTTTGTAGCAATTGACGGAATGCCGATTGGGTAGATAAAAGCTTTCTATGAGCATGATAAAAAATGCCGCAGCATGCATTGCCTGTGGCGTTTTTTGGTATAATATAATATCTTTTTTGAGGGATCCCAACAGTGCAATGCGTGAATGTGAAAAGGAGTCGATATGTCAAAACCATTTGATGACTTTGGAAAATATTTATTTAACAGACCTACCATGAAGGAACGCCTTCCGAAGCCGGTCTATGCGGAGTATATTGCGGCCATGAAGGATGAGGGAGTGATTTCCAGAGAAACAGCCGATGCGATCGCTCATGCGATGAAGACCTGGGCAATGGAGCTGGGTGCAACGCATTATTGTCATTGGTTTCAGCCTCTGAATGGGAAAACAGCGGAAAAGCATGATTCTTTTTTACAGCCGGATGAAGAAGGCAAGCCCATTACCAGACTTTCGGGAAAGTCGTTAATCAAGGGGGAGACCGACGGATCTTCTTTTCCGAACGGAGGCTTACGGGACACCTTTGAAGCACGCGGATATACTTTTTGGGACACCTCCTCCTACGCCTTTGTTAGAGAGCACGTGTTGTATATTCCCAGTATTTTTATGAGCTACCGGGGGGAGAAGCTGGATCTGAAGATGCCCCTTCTGCGAGCGCGTCGTGCGCTCAATCAACAGGCGACACGCGTGCTGCATCTTTTGGGACGGACCGAGGTGGAATACGTTGAACCCATGCTCGGACTTGAGCAGGAATATTTTTTGGTTGACAGAAAGCAGGCTGCACAGCGCCCCGATTTGAAATACTGTGGTCGTGCACTTTTTTCGGCGGACATGCCCAAGGGCGGAGATTATCAGGATACGTATTTTCGTCGTGTGAGCGAGTCTGTTTCCGATTTTATGCGTGAGGTCAATCAGGTCTGCTGGTCTTTAGGTATATATGCTACCGTAGAGCATAACGAGGTCGCACCCGGACAATACGAATTTTCTTCAATATTCGGAGAAGCCATCCCTACGGTGGATCAAAATATGATTGTGATGGATGTATTACAGCGTGTCGCTCATCGGCACGGCTTTGAATGTCTGCTTCATGAGAAGCCGTTTTCCGGCATGAACGGATCGGGAAAGCACAATAACTTTTCCCTCATTGCATCGGATGGGGACAATCTTTTCGATCCGGGAGATCAGCAGCCGGAGGATCTGCAGTTTTTGGTATTTATTTCCGCATTTGTGGCGGCGGTAGATCGCCATCAGCTTCTGTTGCGTATGGCTTGCTGTGATGAGGGCAATGATCATAGATTAGGAGGAAATGAAGCTCCTCCCGTGATCATGTCCATCAATATGGGCACAGCTCTCCATCATCTTTTTGAAGAGCTGGCAAAAACAACGGATATCACTCCGGTAAAATTGACACAGCTGATTGCTCCCGCCATCAGCTTCTCTAATGTATCTGTCGATGCGACAGATCGCAACCGCACATCACCGGTATCCTTCACAGGCAATCGCTTTGAGCTGCGAATGCTCGGGTCTTCCATGAATGCATCGGCGCTCAACACGTTCTTGTTCTCTGCATTGGCGGAATCATTGGAGGAGATTGCGGATCGCCTGGAAGGCATGGATCACGATTCCGGTTCTCTTCATGCATCAATTATGCAGATTTGCCATGATATCTTGCATGAGCATGAAAGAATTCTCTTTGACGGAGACGGCTATTCCAAGGCATGGGAGGAAGAAGCAGATCGCCGCGGCCTCAAAAATTGTGCAGAATACTATGATTCGATTGATGCTCTTCTTGACCCGGACACGATCCGTCTCTGCGAGCATTTCGATGTTTTGAACAAGACGGAGCTTATTGCGCGTAGAGATGTTTTGATTCATCAATATACGCATTCAGTGAAAACACAGGCACGTATTCTGACACGAATGGCGCAGGAGGGAATTTATCCGGCACTTCTTCAATATCAAATCGAACTGGAAAAAGTCGCTTGCACAGGCTATTCTCAATCGGCGTTACGCAGAGCAAAGCAAAATGCCGGGTGGATGGATGCCCTGGATGAGCAAACACTGGATATGACGGAGCTGATCAATCAGGTAGCAGACTATGATAGCATCGAAGAAATCGCACGTGGCATGAAAGATCAGGTGCGTCCGAAAATGGAGAAGCTGACACGTCTGATGAATGAAATCGAGCTCAACACTCCAAGCTCCGTTTTCCCTTATCCCACACAAGATCAGCTTGTCATTCAATAAGACTTAAGACTGAAGAAAAGGAGACGGTATGACACAATTGGTACAGCCGGGGATTTTGCCGGGATTTATGGAACTGCTCCCTGAAGAACAGGTTCTGTTTAATTCCATCATGGATACGATTCGTCGTCATTTTGAACGGTATGGCTTTTGGCCCTTGGATACGCCCATGATTGAAAAGAGTGAGATCCTTTTTGCCAAGGGCGGCGGGGAGACGACAAAACAGATCTATCGCATTGTAAAAGGAGAACATTCTCAGGATCAGGCGCTTCGCTTTGATCTTACCGTGCCGTTGGCGCGCTATGTTGCACAGCACGCATCTGAAATTTCTTTTCCTTTTCGCAGATATCAGATCGCTAAGGTGTTTCGCGGAGAACGCAATCAGAAGGGACGGTATCGTGAATTTTATCAGGCTGACATTGACATCATCGGAAGGGATTCCCTTTCTCTTTTGAACGATGCAGAAATTCCTGCCGTAATTTATGGGATTTTTCAAGAGATCGGAGTGGGATCTCCCATATTGCATATCAACCATCGAGGACTGTTGAACGGATTTTTCCATGCGATCGGTCTTCGGGACTCGGAAGAGGCGTTGCGCTCTTTAGATAAGCTTGCCAAAATCGGAGAAACGGGTGTCAAGGAGCTTCTGCTTCATTCCGGGGCAAGTGATGAGCAGATCAGACAGATCTTTGATTTCCTGGCGCCGACAAATTCCAATTCCGAAACTTTTGCATTGTTGGAGAATCTGGAAGAAGGGCTTGCTCTTTCCGAGGAAGCGGGAAATCTTTATAAAAAAGGTCTTGCCGAGCTGCACACGGTTTTTGATTCGATGCTTCAGTTCGGAATCCCGGAAACTGCGATTCAAGTGGATCGTTCGATTACTCGTGGCTTGGACTATTATACGGGAATGGTTTATGAGACTTTCTTAGAAGGATATGAATCCATCGGTTCCGTGTGCTCAGGCGGACGCTATGATAATTTAGCCGAAAATTTCACAAAGGAGCACTTGCCCGGCGTCGGACTCTCTATCGGCCTGACACGACTTTTCTATCAGCTTCACAGCACAGGCTTGATCACTCCGCATCATGGCGATTATATCGATGCGATCATCATTCCTATGGGCGAGGAAGACTTTGATTTTGCCATTCAAACGGTTCGTATGCTGCGTGAGCAGAATTTAAGGGTACAAATTTATACGGAAAAAGGGAAAATGAAGAAAAAATTTGCCTATGCGGATTCCATCGGCGCGGGAAGCGTTATCACGATCGGTGAAAGCGAGCGAAAGCAGGGAAAGATCAGTTTGAAAAATCTGGAAACGGGAGTACAGGAGATTCTTTCCGTCGAGGAAGCGGTCAAGCGCTTGCAAAGACATTAAGAGCATGCTATAATAGCCAAAATCAAATAGAGGAAATGACGAGAAGAGTACGTTCTTCAATGACGGAAAACAGAGAGATGACCCGCGGCTGAGAGTGTCATCCGAAGTCGAAGAGCTGAAAACCACCTCCGATCCTCAGCATAAATTGAGAAGTAAAAAGGGTGGAACCACGATGACATCGTCCCTTGCGTTGTCATTGTGGTTTTTTATTTTGAGAAGGGGGTTCTCATGAAGGTATTTACGAAGGGCGGAAGTCCGATTGAACTGTCTGAAGGAGCGAACGCACTGGATTTTGCCGGAGCCATCAGCGAGGGTCTCGCACGCAATGCGCTTGCGGCGGAGGTCAATGGGGAAGGCGTTGATTTGCGCCACGTGCTCAAGGAAGGCGATGTTGTGGCGATTGACACCTTTGACGATGACTATGGTAGGCATGCATTCCGTCATTCCAGCGCACACCTGATGGCAGAAGCGGTTCAGCATCTTTATCCGGAAGCGAAATTTGCGATCGGACCTGCCATCAAGGATGGATTTTACTATGACATTGATTTCGGTGATATCGTGATCACGGATGAGGATTTGCCGAAAATCGAAGAGGAGATGAAAAAGATCGTCTCCAAGAAACCGCAGGTGGAATATTTCACGATGGATCGTGCGAGTGCGATTGCGTATTTCAAGGAGAAAAAGCAGCCTTATAAAGTGGAGCTGATCGAAGATCTTCCGGAGGATGCCGAGCTTGGCTTCTATAAGCAGGAAGATTTTACAGATCTGTGCGCAGGACCTCACGTGATGAATCTTGGCGTTATTAAGGCATTTAAGCTCACAAGTCTTGCCGGCGCATATTGGCGCGGTGATGAGCATAACAAAATGCTGACTCGAATTTACGGAACCAGCTTTCCGAAAAAGAAGCTGCTGGACGAGTATCTTTTACGTATTGAGGAGGCGAAAAAACGGGATCATCGCCGAATCGGACGAGAGATGGGCATCTTTGAGTTTATGGAGGAAGGGCCGGGATTTCCGTTTTTCCTGCCGAATGGAATGCGCCTGAAAAATGCTCTTCTTGATTTTTGGAGAGAGCTGCATCGCGAGGCGGGCTACGAGGAAATTTCGACGCCGATGATATTGAATCGACAGCTTTGGGAGACATCCGGACACTGGGATCATTACCGTGAGAATATGTATACGACTAAGATCGACGGCGAGGATTATGCAATTAAGCCCATGAATTGCCCGGGTGCCATGCTGGTATATAAGTCACGTCCGCATTCCTATCGCGAATTGCCGTTGCGTCTTGCCGAAGTTGGGTGCGTACATCGTCATGAGCTCTCCGGTGCGCTTCATGGCTTATTCCGTGTACGCTGTTTCCATCAAGATGATGCGCATATTTTCCTTGCACCGGATATGATTGAAGAAGAAATTCGCCGTATCGTGACGATGATCGACAAAGTCTATACGAAGTTCGGCTTTCGCTATTTTATTGAGCTTTCCACGCGTCCTGAAGATTCCATGGGTTCGGATGAGGATTGGAACAATGCCATCGCTTCCCTGAAAAAGGCCTTGGAGGATATGGGCCGTGACTACATCATCAACGAGGGAGACGGCGCCTTCTATGGCCCGAAGATCGACTTTCATCTTGAGGATGCCCTCGGTCGTACCTGGCAATGCGGTACCATTCAGCTCGATTTCCAGATGCCGCAGCGATTTGAGCTCGAATATGTCGGATCGGATGGGGAAAAGCATCGGCCGGTTCTCATTCATCGTGTGATTTATGGAGCAATTGAACGTTTCATCGGTATTCTGATTGAACAATATGCGGGCAATTTCCCGATATGGCTCGCTCCCGTTCAGGTCAAGCTCATTCCGGTGAATTTGGAGGCTCATGGCGATGCCGCTAAAAAAATGGCCAGAGAATTAGAGGCCATCGGTGCGCGTGTGGAACTGGATCTTCGTAATGAAACGCTTGGCAGAAAGATACGTGATGCGCAAATCGAAAAGACCACCTTCCAGATCGTTGTGGGCGATCAGGAGGTTGCGGAAAACACGGTCAGCGTTCGCAGACACGGTCAGCAGAAAACGGAGACGATACCATTTGATGAATTCCGCCGATGGCTCAAGGAGCAAATTGAGACGCGCGCAGACGAAGCATAAACAAATCCAGATTTCCTGAAGGGGGAAAATCCCCCTTCTTTTTTTGTCATTTTTGTTTTGCAAAAATGTGGGTTGTCTCCATATTTTCCGAGAGGGGAGCAGGTATAATATGTGAAAGAATTATCGTAAAGGAGGGCTAATGGACGCTTTTATTCATGTGAAAGATCTTTACAAAATTTATCGCATGGGCTCAGAAAAGGTATTTGCGCTCAACGGAATCAATTTAGATATTTTTCGGGGAGAAATGGTCTGTCTACTCGGTCCGTCAGGCTCCGGAAAGTCGACGCTTCTCAATTCTCTGGCAGGCTTAGAGCGTGTAACCAAGGGAGAGATCGTGGTTGGGGGTGTCCATCTCGAGAAGCTGAACGAAGCGGAGATCACGCGATTTCGGAGCTTGAATGTGGGGTTTGTTTTTCAATCATACAATTTAATCCCTACCTTGAGTGCACTGGAAAACGTCACGTTGGGACTGACTCTCAAGGGCGTTCCTCTACGGGAAAGACAGCAGCGGGCACGAGAGGTGCTTGAGCTGGTAGGGCTCGCGGATCGTATGAATCATAAACCGTCGCAGCTGTCGGGCGGACAACAGCAGCGTGTTTCTATAGCGCGTGCATTTGTGGGAAATCCGAAAATCGTATTTGCGGATGAGCCGACAGGAAATCTGGACACAAAAACCAGTTTTGAGGTCATGGATTTGATCAGTCGAATTTCAAAGGAAAAGAATCAGACGGTGATTATGGTGACGCACGATGAAGAGATGACTGTATATGCGGATCGAATGCTTCACATGCGCGATGGAAAAATCGAAATGATTCATGATCAAAAAACATTGCGGGCGGCATTTCCTGATGTAACGCAGGAGGAAGCCTCAGCGTCGAACGAATACGGAATGGAAGAAATAGAAAATACGGAGGAGCAGCGATGAGTCAGATGATCAAAAGAGGCGTTTTACTTGCGAATACCGGGGAAGACAACACTTCAGGAGATGCCAATACCTTAAATCAGACCGGAACGGGTAATACAGGAATCAGCTCCGGTACCGGCACTACGAGTACGGGGACTCCGGGCACCGGAGCATCGGTAGCCAACAAACCGAAGCTGATTATCTCCAATTATAAATTGACTCCGGAAATGCCGAAGGCAGGTGAAGAATTCACAATGAACCTGACCTTTTACAACACGAATTCGGTCAAGTCCGTGCGTAATATTAAGATTTCGCTCAACGGGTCGGAAATCGGACAAACGGCGGAAGGAAAAAGCGCGTCGGGATCCGTCTTCAGTCCGGTCAATTCTTCCAATACATTTTATATTAAAAAGATTATGCCCGGCAAAACGAATGAAAAAGAAATTAAGCTGAAAACCGTTCCGAATGCTGTTGCGCAAAACTACACAATGAACATCAGCTTTGAGTATGAAGACATCGAAGGCAATGAATTTACCGCTACCGAGGTGATCGGTATTCCTGTTGTGCAAACCTCTGAGGTTCTTCTGGGAGAAGCCAAGGTCGGCGGTGAAATGGGCAGTGAAAATTTACAGGTGGGTGCGCCGGTTCCCATTGATCTCGATTTTTATAATACGGGAAAGGATACATTGACCAATTTCATGGTCACGATCGAGGGACAGGGGTTTCGCATTGAGGAATCTCCACGTTATTTTGTGGGCAATTTTGCTCCGGGATCCTCTGATCACTATTCCGCATCCATTACGGCAGAAGAAGCGGGAAAAATTCAAGGCAATATCGTAATTACGTATGAAGATTCAGCCGGAGAGTCGCATCGCAAGGAGATGCCGATTCAGGCAACACTGACGGATACGGTCGCCTCGGTGCCGGATGGCTTTGAGATCGATCCCGAGACCGGAAATCTCATCAATCATACGACAGGAGAGACATTGGATCCTGTCACGATGATGCCGGTTGAAGCGGGAAAAAGCGGCAAACTTCCATTTTCTCCTCTGTGGCTTGTCCTTGTAGGGTGTGTTTTGATTTTGGGAATCGTGCTGTTTTTCCGCCATCGTCATAAGAAAAAAATTCGTGAGCAGGAGCTTGAGATCGATGCGTAGCCGTGATCTGTTTCAACTGGCATGGAGAAATCTTATGCGCCGAAAATCACGTACTTTTCTCACGATTCTCAGCGTGGTTATCGGCGCTGTCTCCATTATCATTATGCTATCCTTGGGATTTGGAATGCAAAAGCAGCAAAAAGAAGCATTTGAGCAGTTTACCATGCTTTCTACCGTTCAAGTTTCTCCTACGAATTACTATGATCCATATAATCCTCCTAAATCCAAGAAGGGGTTTATTACAGACGAAGTGATTCAGGAAATCAAAGCGCTTCCTCAAGTAAAAGGGGTGCTTCCTTCGATACGGGTGGATGCTCAAATTGCATTGAAGGATAAGAAGCGGACGCTTGTCGGACAGGAAATTATGGCGGTAGATTTCTCCGGTCTGGATCCGTCTGAAACCGTATTTGCTGACGGCGGATTTCCTACAAATCCAAAGCAAAATACCTTTATCATCGGATCTCGTGTCGATGTTTATAAAACGGTGCGAGTTCCCGGTCAGCCGAATCCGGATATGCAGCCGGATTCGGAGTATGATTGGAACAAGGGAAAGTTTTATGTGGAATTGACAGGCAGCGGAGCGCCTTCCGGGCCATATGATAATGCAGGATCCATGCCGGGGATCAATGCCGAAAAAACGGAAAAAATCCCGATGCTCTATGGCGGACGCTTTCAAAAATCGGATTCGCTTCAGCCGTATAATATCTATATTTCGATGGAAACGCGTGAGCGCATCCTGAAAGCTCAGGAGAAGCTGGCATCGGAGGCGGAGAAGTCACAAAACGGAGAAAACATTCCAAAGAAACAAAAGCCGAAAAAGGTATATTATGATCAGCTGCTTGTACGTGTCAAGGAATCCAGGGATACTGGCACAGTGACGGAAGCGATCAACAAGATGGGCTTGTCCGCATATTCGGATGAGGCCATGCTGGAAAATCAAAAAAAATCCATGCAAACTCTTCAGTTGATTCTGGGAGGCATCGGCTCGGTTGCATTATTGGTGGCATCCATCGGTATTGCAAATACCATGCTGATGTCGATTTATGAGAGAAAAAAAGAAATCGGAGTTATGAAGGTCATCGGTGCTCAGCTCCGTGATGTCAGACGCATGTTTCTGGTGGAATCCATGATGATCGGAACGCTGGGAGGATTATTCGGTATATTCTCCTCCTATGGCATATCTGCTCTGATCAATCAGGTGGCAGGCAAAATGTCTGAGGATCTCATGAATATGGGGGCCGAGTCCGGCACATCCATCAGCTATATTCCTATATGGCTTCCGTTTGCCGCATTTGCTTTCTCGGCTCTCGTCGGACTCTTAGCAGGATACATTCCGGCCAAGCGGGCTACCGATGTTTCGGCGATTGAAGCGATACGTTCCAATGATTAAAGTGCCGGCTTTGGGTGGAGTCCGCTCCGGATCGCAAAATACATGAGAAGCGGCTTCTTACACTTTCCTATGACGTGTTGCGAATCCGGAAATCAATTCGGATTCCATTCGCCGTTTAGAGTTTCCGTCAAACAGTGATCGAGAAAACACCGGATTTTTTATGGTCATGTCTTGAATTCTTTTGAAACCTTTGTTATTATATTCAGGTAATGCATGCCGGCATAGCTCAATTGGTAGAGCATCTGAATCGTAATCAGAGGGTTGAGGGTTCAAGTCCTTTTGCCGGCTTATAAGTAGAAACCGCTTGAAATCAACGTTTCAGGCGGTTTTTGTTTGTCTGTTTTCATCACGATGATTATGGTTGGTCACCACTTTAAAAGGATTGATTTTGTCCATGGCGCTCCTGGCCTCTTCTTTTATCCGTTCAATATGGTAGCGGCAGGAGCTTTTTTGATAGGATAGCGAAAACGTCAATCGGAGTCGAGAATACCATTGGCTCTGAAATTCTTTGCAAGAAATTCATGGGAAAAGATTTCCGGTACAAAAACCGCGGCATATTATGTGGATCACAAAGGAAGCAAGCATCAAGCATGAAATTTCATTGAAAAAAAGAGAAAACGATAAAAAAAAAAGAGAAGCTTTTAGAAGCGATTGGGAAGTGCTTTTGATTGGGCTTCTAATATGGATGTTCAGATAAAACATGATGAATATGGCAATGTATGAATGCGGCGACAAGGAAATGGATAGCCGGGATGCTGAAAGAATCGTCCTCATCCGACCGGCGGTTAGTGCAGCAGAACGGATTCTCCGGGTTCAGGACGAGGACGACTCCTCAAGAAAGAGGAAAGACTCTTTTTCTCTATTGATCAATTTGAATTTGATTTTGTTTCATTACGGACAGAGCCTCTGCATGAGATTTGGGCGTGATGCCTGCGCATCCATTGGCATCCACTCGGATGGGAACCTCAGGCAGAAAGGCTTTGGCGATCAGAGCATTTGAGATCACACAGATATCGGTACACAGCCCGAGAAAGTTGATTTCCTCGATGGGATTTTCTTCATTTAGCCGCAGCAGCAATGGCCCCAGATCCTTTGAACCGAAGGTTGTTTTTAAGAGAGGAGAGGTTTTCCGCATTTTCTCAAGTTCCGGTTGGAGTTCCCATCCCTTCGAGCCCTTGATACAGTGAGGAACGGGCAAATTTTTGCCTTCCTGTGTTTCCAAATAATTCGCCGCATGGGTATCCTGCGTAAACAACACGGTCCCTGAAAATGTTGAAACGCGTTGAAGCACATGAGGGACAATGGCTTGAGCTTCTGGAGATCCCAGGGCACCGTCAATAAAATCATTTTGCATATCAATGACAATGAGCAGCTTTTGCATAATTTCTCCTTACCAGAATATCTGAATTTCTAAATTGCCTTCCTCTTGTAAATCACCGAATAGATCAAGAATTCGCAGGCCATATTCGCCAAGAAACTCCGGCAGGGCGCGTGCATGTATCAGTGTGATGTGCAGAGGTTCTTCCATATTCAGGGATAATATCATATCCCATAAAGCATCCAAATTGTGTCCCATCCATGGAGGTGCGTGGAGCTGTTCCCTTAAATAGGAATAGCTTTTCTCTATGGAAGTCATATTTTGTGCGTCAATCTGAATGGTTTTCATTGACCCCTTCCTTTGTCAGCAACGTAAATGTCTCATAATGATCGCCGGTATAGTAGATCAATCCATCATTGGAGTATACAAGGCGGAGAGGACCTCGATCCCGGCCATACCCCTCGGCGAGATCCGCTTCAAAGTATTCTCGTCCGGGAGCAGAGGGAAGCCGGCCTTCGCGGTTGCCGAAGCGATCACCGCCGATCACATACCCTTTTGTATCATGGATTGACCATCCCATTTTATTCGCTTCCGCTTTGGTAATGTAATTTTTTGGAAGCACGCCATATGTGAGAAGATAATTGACCACATCTTCCAAATCCACATAGCCTTTATCGGAATCCGGCTTCAGAGCATTCCCATGTCTTGTATTCTCAAAGGCGGAAGCCGGCAGAGGTTCTGTTTCGGCGCCCGCCATCGTAGAATGGGAATTTTGTAAGGAGTTCGGATGGGACTGACAAGATCCTAAGAGCAAGGCCAGGCATAGAAAGAAGAAAAACGAAAAGAAGCTTCTTTTTCTATTTTTTTTCATAATACTCCTTTCCGGGGATGATTTCAGTATTTCTTCCAGGTGGAGGGGGTAAAAAGCACCACAACCGGCCAGAGCTCCAATCGTCCGGCAATCATCCCGAAGGATAGCGCTATCTTAGAGAGAGGAGAGTACCATGCAAAATTATTGATGGGAGAAACACCGCCAAAGCCGGGACCGACATTATTGAAGGTGCATGCAACGGAGGAAAAAGCCGTTTCAAAGTCGGGGGCATCCCATGCCACAACGAAGAGAATTATTGAAAAAAGGAGAATATACATTGCCAGATAGCTATGCAATCTGCTCATCGCGGCATCCGAGATGCTTTTTTTATTGAATATTGTCAGACTGACCTGATGGGGATCTCTTTCTTTACGAATGGCGGAGAGCGCTTTTTTTACATAAATTCCTACGCGAGAGGCCTTGAGTCCTCCTGCTGTGGAGCCGGCACATCCACCGACAAACATGCAGAGGTAGAGCATGACATGCGCCAATGCAGGCCATTGATCATAATTGGCGGTTGTAAAGCCTGTGGTGGAAATCACGGAGGATACCGTAAAAAACACATCTCGGAATGATGTGGAGAGGGATTGATACAGGCTTGCGACGTTAAAAAGAATCATGGCGACGCAGAATACAACGATTCCCAAAAACCAATGCAGCTCTTCATCCTTTAAAAATTCTCTGACTTTACGGGTCAGCAGTAAATAGTGGAGATTGAAATTGATCGAAAAAACAAGCATTCCGATCGCGAGCACCCATTGTATATATGGGGAGTAGCTTGCTACAGAATCTGACCGAATTCCAAAGCCTCCGGTACCGGCGGTGCCAAAGGCATGACACAGGGCATCAAACAGGCTCATTCCTCCGGCTAATAGAAATCCTGCTAAGACAGCCGTCAAAATCAGGTAAATCAGGTACAGAATTCGTGCCGTATCGGAAAGCCTGGCCACCAGTTTTCCAAAGGTCGGGCCCGGCATCTCCGCTTTTGCAATTTGCACAGAGCTTGCAGAGGCCTGAGGGAGCAATGCAAGAACCAATATCAAAACGCCCATTCCGCCGATCAAGTGGGTTAGGGAACGCCAAAAAAGCACAGAGTGATGCAACGTTTCCACATTGAGGGCAACAGAAGAACCGGTCGTAGTCAGCCCTGAGGCAGTCTCAAAAAAAGCGTCAATCATCGTGGGAAAATCGCCGCTCAAATAGAGAGGCAATGACCCGATCAGCGAAAATAGAATCCAGAGCGCAGCACAGATCACCAGACCCTCGCGTGCATAAAATTTCATATTGACGGGTCGAATTCGGGAAAAGCTCCATAGTGAAAGGCAGATGAGAACGGAAAGGATCCATGAGACGACTACATGGACAGGCTCTTGATAGAGCAGCGAAACAAAAAGAGGCAGACAAAGCACCCCCGCAAAGGTGAGTGTTGCCCGATTTAGAACATAAAGAACCACTTTCTTATTCATGCATGAATCCTCAGAAAATCATTTAAATCTCCGGCACTTACATCCTTTGAGACAATTAAAACTCTGTCTCCGGAGCAGATATGCGTGCCCCCTGAAGGAAAAATGAGCTCTCCGTTTCGAGCAATGGCGACCACAAGGATTCCGCTGCGAAGGGGAATATCGCTTAGAGGCCGGTTGAGTGCACGAAATGTATCCTTTACAAAAAATTGCATGATCTCTACGGATTCATCCTCCAGACGATAGAGAGCCTCTATATTCGAGCTGTTCTGGGCATTACTGATCGAGCGCACATAGCGGATAACGGCTGTGGCACCCAATTTGGCGGGCAAGAGAATAGACTGGATCTCAAGGGATTTTGCCAGCGGAATCAGCGTGGGTCTGCTGATTTTCGTGATTGTACGCGGAACGCCGATCTTTTGTGCGGACAGAGAAAGCATGATATTTTCTTCATCGATTCCTGTCATCGCAATGACACAGTCGTAGGCGCTCATATTTTCCTCTAAGAGCAAATTTTGATCCGTACCGTCACCGAGGATAATTTCTACGTTGTGATAATCACATGCCAGATTACGTGCCGTTGTGGGATTGTTTTCGATCACTTTCAGATGCTTAGAGGTTTTTCGATGAAGGTCAAGAGTATATTTTGTAATGCGGCCGCCTCCGATGATCAAGCAGGATCGAATGGAATGGCGGGCATTCATCTCCCTATACAGCCGTTTCATATCCTCCGGATCTCCAAGAAGATAAATGTGTTGTCCTGCCTTCAGCTCCGTATTTCCGGACGGAATCATGGTTTCGTTCCGGTCCTGTATGGCACAGATGATCAGACCGGGAAATTTCTGTCGAAATCGGATCAGAGAAATGCCGGCGAGAATGGAGTTTTCCCGGATGGCCAGCTGAACCATATGTACATGTCCCTGTAAAAAGGACTCGACACTGAGCGCGGCAGGAAACTGCAGGGTGCGGTAAATTTCCCGTGCAGCCTCGCGATCCGGATTGACCATAAAATTTATGCCGAGGTTTCGATAGGAAAATCCCATGTGGTCCGCATATTCCGGTGTACGCACTCGGGCAACGGTGTACTTTGCACCCAAATGAGAGGCGATAACACACGCGATGATGTTGATTTCATCCTGATCGGTCAACGCGATAAACATATCTGCTTTGTCAACGCCGGCTTCTTTCTGAATTTCAAAAAACGAACCGTTTCCTTCAATGCCTGCAAGATCCGCAGTATCCAGCATATCCTGCAATCGATCCGGATCTTTTTCAATTAGAATGATTTCATGCCCATTTTGCACTAAGCTTTCACAAACCTCGCGGCCCATTTTTCCGGCACCTACGATGACTATCTTCATGACATTCCTTTCCAGACAAATCCTTTTCTTGCATTGTAACACTAAAAAAGCTTTTCTCTCAGGTTTCTCCAATACCAATTCGGCTCAAAGCTGATTCGATGAATCAATTGATCGGGCTCGTGAATCAGAATTCTTCTGATTCCGAAAAAGCGGCATCGAACTCCGTCATATTGGATTTCAATCCGATCCATATCCGCTTCATCAAAACGCAGAGCCGCTTGCGTAGTAGATGGAACAACAACGGAGGCGGGAAGAGCATCATAGGATTTTGAACGGATCGGGGACATCATAGTCAGTTGATATCCGTTCAGCGACTGATGCAGGATGGAGCCTCCCGCAGAGAGATTATGTGCGGTAGAGCCGGATGGGGTCGATGCCATTAAACCGTCGCCCGAGGTGCGTATAAAAGGGTGATTGTCAATCGATAAATCCAGAACGAGCAGCTTTTGATCCGAAGGCCGAATCAAAAGCTCATTGACAGCAAGAAGACGATATGTCCAGGAAGTGGTTTCGACATCAGCGGAAATCAACGACAATCGATCAAGGCGAAAATTTCCCTCAATGTATTGATTGAGATAATATTCCATATTTGTAAGATCAATTTCCTGAAAAAAACCGACACGACCGGTATTGATACCGAGAAAGGGAATGGGGGAAAAATCGGTCATGTGAACTGCTCGAAGAAAGGAGCCGTCGCCGCCCATGACAATATTGCATTGCGCTTCCTCATTATAGTAACGACTGATCGCATATCCTTTGTTTAAGAAAAATTGCTCAGTCCGATCCTTATTTTTGATGGAACGGGCATTGGGCTTTACAAACAGATTGACAACCTTTTTCATCGCATCTCCTTTAGAGTGACAATATAAATTATATAATTTTATCACACAATCTTGAGGACCGCTATGTTTGGGGACAGTGAGACGGATTTTGAGCAATGTAATGTAGTAAGACATATGTGACACTTTCAAAAAAATAAAAGAGGTGCTCTGATACAATGTGTTAAACCAAAACTCGTTGCATCGAAAGGAGCCCCTCTTGAGTAAGATTATAACTGAAGAAATGAGATATCGTCAAA
>JALFST010000035.1 GCA_022779285.1 Peptoniphilaceae bacterium | reverse complement strand
CTGCCGGTGCTGTCCGTCGAAAGCTTTTCAAATTGGGTAAACACTGTTTCCCCAATTTACTCTCGTTCTTCATATTCCAGTCTTAATTCTTCTGCAAGATACAGATCGCTCATGCAATGCATATCGGAAACGCCCTCACGCATTAATTGGTAAACTTCGGAACGATAAAATAAATCCAATGCTTCGTCCAATGAAATTCCCTGCTGTTTGGCAAAGCACGCAATAACGCGAGCATATTTTTTCTGGAGTAAAATCGGATTTGCCATCATACTTCCACGCACCTTTTCTATACTCATCCGAACACTGAGATTGCTTTAATTATAGTATTTATTGAAAAATCCGTAAAGGCAAAAAACGTCGCTTTGTAGTATTTAGGTTATTAAATACCAAAAAGTTCTTGACGGCCGCGGTCGCCTATGCTAAATTTAGGTTATCAAATACCAAGCTTTTTTTTTAGGAGGTCAATCATGTTGAAAAATATCAAATCGGACATTCAGAACCAAATTACATTCGGCGTGCTCGCGTTGAATCGAATTTTAGAGCGGAAAGCGCTGGATGACGCATTGGCACAGGATACGCTTTCGGAAGCGCATGAAACATTAAATACCGCAGTGCGTCCGGAGCATCGGGACATTCTCACATTCATCTTCCGCAATCTGTTTGCCGCTGAAAAAGACACGCAGAGAATTCGAGAAACACTGGACACCATCGATGACATCGATGTGCCTGATTTTGTAACCGCTTACCGGAATCGGGATAATGAAATCTACGGGTCTTACACAAACGGAGATATCGAGAAACTCGCCACAGCGGTTTTTGCCCCTTCCGAATCCAAGACCGTAATGGATATCGGCTGCGGCCAAGGTGTATTTCTGACCGAAACCGCAATCCACGAAAAAGCCGGCGAGCTCCACGGCATAGAGATCAAACAAGAGGACGCAATCGTGGCCCGGATGAAAATGCTCATTCTGAATCGGGATATGAACCACATTCGCTGTGAAGATGTATTCGATATGGATTTCCGCAATCCGGAACTTCCTCAGTACGATGCCGTTTTCTGCCACATGCCGATAAAGCAGCGGCTCGAATCCAAGCAGCTTCTGTCATGCGGATTGTTTGATGAAAAAACAGCAAAGCGCGTTTCCGTTCACTCTTCCGAATGGGCGTACATCCGGGCAATGCGAAAGATGCTGAAGAAAGGCGGCAAAGGAATTGCTTTCATCCGCGCAAGCCTGCTGTATCTGGAATCCGAAAAAGAATTCCGGAAAGAGCTGCTGGAATCGGGAACGCTGGAAGGCGTCGTTTTATTGCCGGAAGGCCTGCTCATGAATACCGGCATCCAAATCGCCATGCTGGTGTTGAGCGAGAACAACAATCGCATCAAGATGGTGAACGCCGCTTCTTATTATGAAAAAATAAAATTCCGGAATGTGCTTACGACCACCGAAAGGGACCGCATCTTGGACCTGTATTTTAACGGAGGTGCTAATCTTGAGGACGAAAACCGTCCTTCCGACGACTATATTGAAGTTGCGCCTCGGACGATTGCGGATAACACCTACTCCTTCGACCCGATGCGGTACGTTCTGGATGAAAAAGTTTGTTTTACCAACGCTCGGAAGCTTTCCGAAGGAACCCGAGACATTTTCAGAGGGGCTCAGATTACGTCCGATAAGCAGAAAGAAATGTCGAATCTCTGCGGCAAGGCGCCAAACGGCTATCTCCTGAATCTGGCCAACATCAGCAACGGCTACATGGATGAAGAACTTGTGGAAGTGCATATTGACAGAATTGAAAAGTACAAGAAATACATGCTTCAAGACGGCGATGTAATTATCTCCGCTCGGGGAACCAAAATCAGCACGGCCGTTGCGGAAAATATCGAAAATCGAAATATTATCGCGACGGGTAATCTCATTGTCGTAAGATGCAACGACACTTTAGAGCCTTATTACCTAAAAGCATTCTTCGACAGTGATGACGGCAACTTGTGCCTCAGCGTTGCACAGACCGGCAGTACGATTTTTGCCATTAACCCGAAGCAGCTCTGTGAATTGCAATACGATGCCATCGACCCGGAAAAGCAGAAACGAATTGCCGAAAAAGAAAAAGCACTCATCAATGAATTGCACGAAAGCATCGGCCGGATTGAAACGCTCCGCCGGAACATCTCCGGCGTGTATGATGACTTTAGAAAGTAAATTTTGACCGGTTGGCACCTGTCTCCGGATTTTGATAAGTGAGGCTATTTAAGATTTTTGCGGTAAACCGCAAAAATCTTAAATACGATAGTTGTAAATCGGTTCCAGACGGGATATAATGCTATTGAAGATTTTTGCGGTAAAACGCAAAAATCTTCAATAGGAGGTGCTATACATGGAAATTAAAAGAAATCGTTATCTGAATACGCTCATCAGCAAGAAGCATAACGGTCTTATAAAAGTCATAACCGGTATGCGCAGGTGCGGCAAGTCTTATCTTCTCTTTACGTTATTTAAGGAGCATCTGCTGTCAGATGGAATAGATGAAGATCACATCATTGAGATTGCTTTTGATGCTTTCGAAAACAAGAAATATCGCGATCCGGATGTGCTGTATCCATATCTCAAAGAGCAGATTAAAGATGATGCTATGTATTATGTATTGCTTGATGAGGTACAGCTGCTGGGAGAGTTTGAATCGATTCTCAACAGTCTGATTCGTATGAAAAATGTAGACGTATATGTAACCGGAAGTAATGCTCGTTTTCTTTCAAAGGATGTCATTACTGAATTCCGAGGCCGCGGCGATGAGGTGCATATGTATCCCTTAAGCTTTGCTGAATTCATGTCCGTCTATCCGGGTACAAAGCAGGACGGATGGAATGAGTATATGCTCTATGGCGGTATTCCACCGGTACTTGAGTTTACCACGCCGGATCAGAAAATTGCGTTTTTGAAATCTCTCTTTGAGGAAACCTATATTTCGGATATCGTTGGCAGGCATAATATTCGCAACAAAGCAGAATTAGAAGAGCTTTTAAATATCCTGTCCTCCGCGATTGGTTCTCTGACTAATCCGCAGAAACTGTCCGCGACATTTCAAACGGTTAAGAAAAAGAAAATCAGCAATTCCACAATCAAGCGGTACATTGATTATCTTTGTGATTCCTTCCTGATTGACAGCGCAATTCGATATGATGTGAAGGGAAAGAAATACATTGACACACCGGTAAAGTATTATTTTACGGATATGGGACTTCGCAATGCCCGGTTGAATTTCCGTCAGATTGAAGAAACTCACAGCATGGAGAATATTATTTTTAACGAGCTGAAAATGAGGGGCTTCAATGTGGATGTGGGTGTCATCATGCAGTATGAAACCAATGAGAAAGGCTCCAACATCCGCAAACAGCTGGAAATTGATTTTGTCTGCAACCAGGGTTCCAAGCGCTATTATATCCAGTCTGCTTATGCGATTCCCGATCAGGCCAAAATGGAGCAGGAACAGAGATCTTTGATGTTGACGGGAGATTTCTTCAAGCGAATGATCATTACCAAAGATACACC
>JALFST010000025.1 GCA_022779285.1 Peptoniphilaceae bacterium | reverse complement strand
CGATTACGCTCGGCAATCATGACTCTCTTTTTTGCGGATTTAATATTCGCCATATTCTCACCTCCTTGGTATAGCAGTCGAATAAGTTACCAAAATAAGATACCATATTCAACCGTTTCTTGCAATATTTTTTTTGAGCCCATAAATAGTTTTTCTTAACGCCGATCCGTGAAAAAGCTTCTGATCCTAACGACGATCGGAATTTGCGTGTTTTTTGTCGCCTCTAAAAATATCTTTACTGAAAAAATATAAATTACGTAACCGATGAGCACTCCGATCGCATTGGCAATGCTGTCATTGATATTGATATCCCGGAAAGTAAAGCCTTGAAGAATCAGAAGGAAAAACTGAATCAGCTCAATCCCGATGCCTATGCCGGTTCCGGCAATTGCCGCTGATTGGATCGTCATCCCTTTGATCAGGCAAGGCAATAAAATGCCTAATGGAAGTGTCATGATGATATTTAAGAGAAAATCTTCAGGATACCAGCCCCTGACCAACGGGATCAGGTTCACATTCTCAGACAAACTTTTGCTCATCGGCATTTCTGCCTGCATGATTTGTTTCATCGAGCCGCCGAGATAGATCGGAAAAATGGCATGTTTTATGAGCAAAACGATGTAGAAATAGAATGTCAGTATCAAAAAAGATTTGAGAATATAATGCCTTCGCTGACAGCGTATCTCCCGAAAGAGACAGGCCAAAAACGGCAAAGCGATGATCAAATTTGTAAAAAGACCGCTGTCGATTACCATAAATCACTGCTCCTGTTCTGATGACAATTAGTTAGAGACGGAACCGGATCCCATTGTATAATGCCAATCCCGGCTTGCCTTCCAAATTTTAAGGTAATATTTCCCTTCTTGGACTTTTCCAAAATTTCCCGTGAAAGATGTGTTGTTTTTAACAACAATTGTTCCAATTTCTTTATCAAAACCAAATTGATTTTTATATAGGGTAAAATGTAGATCCTGTTTTTCTGCATTAATATACACTGACTCATAAATATGATGACTTCCGCTGATATGAGCTGTTCCTGAATTAAGATTATGAAATTGTCCGTTTCTTTTTCCATCCACCACTCTTTGTCTCATATTAAAAGAATATCTAGACGATGAAGCAAATACTGGAGTGACGAAAGCTGTTAAAATAAGCACAATGGCAAATATGAAAGTAAATTTCTTTTTTCTTTTCATTGATGTTCTCCTTTAAATGTGTAAATAAACGTTTTTTCTTGACGATAGAACAATAAAAAAATTTTAATGGCAAACCTCCCTTCTGAACTATTTTGCCCTCAAAAACAGATCGCATATATTGGATTTAATGAAACAGAAACAAAATCGAATCCCGATTCCATTTGCTATGATATTAACAAAGAGTATCGTCAGTGTCAAACATGATCCTGGTAACTGAATCGTATTGAAATTATACATTTGTAAATGATGCAAGACCAAGATGACAGGAAGAGACCTCCGGTATGTTACTCTGTTGATGGCGTGTCAGCCTGCCATCAATAGGGTTCGTTTTCCATTGGGGTTTATCATCTCAAAGTCTGCCTAGGTAGTCGATTGGATTGGTATAATAGCGTTTCCGCTGTACAAGCAGATCCTCTCAGCTGTAGAAAGGCAGGCGCGAATAGAAACGCTCGTCGTCATTGCGATGACTACACTCCAGTGCCTCGGTGTCCTTGGATGGATAATATCCATTTGTATTATTTTGGGTGGATACCCAACACCGGATAGCCATTTTGACAAATTGGATCGCAGAATACGAAGATTGCTCACGAAATGCAGAAAGGAATCGCTTACGGCTGGCCTCATCGATGACTGTATTGGTAAAATTTGTCGGGCATTTTCCGACAGATCAGGAACGGAACGTCTTTGACGCCGAGCTGCCATTGACGCTGTTTTTTCGGCGTATCATAGGGTTTCGGCACATAAGGCTTCTTTTTCACCGGTGTTTCCTGATTCAAGCCCTGTTTGCGAAGAAATCGGAACAGAGAGCAGGCACGCCGTTGGGAACCACGTGGAAACTTTCGTTTTGCGTAGAGTTTCATGAGTGCGATGGCGGGATTGCGCCGGAGGAAGTTTCAAATCCAAGTTTGTTCTTGTGGGGGCGCATGGGGATGAGGACGTTTCGGTTTGTAAGAGCGGTCTCGCAAAGAATCCTTTGTGCCGTCAAATCGCCGATTCCATCGCATCAGGGACGCTCTGGAGAACTTGCCGCGCCGGAAAATGAAGGCGAGGGAAAACCCCGCGCGATACGTTTTGACCGCATGAAATCTTGTTTCCCAAGTGTGACAGATACCGCTGTGTTTTTGTTATACTTGTTTTCATAGAGAATCCTTTCTTTGTTTGGGCGGATCCTTTCCTTGTATCGGAGTTCTCTCTTTTTTCTTTTGGGTCTCACATCAATGGGATCTCTACATTCTTATGACAAAACAGCCGCTCTCCGAAAATATTTTCTACTTGTCCCCTGTGTCCAAAGCAAGGATCCAACGTTCGATTGCAAATTCCACATCCGTCGATTCCGTTTTGCAACGGCGCTCCATATCAAACATGCGATCATGCATCTCTAAAAGCTTCTCTTCTGAAAAATGACGCACAGCCTGTGCCAGCTTTTTGTATTCAAAAGGGCTCATTTTCAGTCGACGCTGTACATCCGCCGGTGCCATGTGCTGCATGGCCAACTGTTGAACGCCGATCAGATTGCGCGTTTGACGAGCCAGCATATTCATATAGTAGAAGGGATCAATTTGCTGCTTCTGAAAATCCTGCACGATTTTGAGAGCAACATCGATTTTTTTCGCACTCACCGCATCCATCAGTGCAAAGATGTTTTTTTCCAAAGGATCCATTAACGCATTCTCTGCATCCTGTGCGCGCAGCACACCCTCCTCAACCAATCCCTGCACCTGATTGGTAATGTTTTGCACATCATAAAGAGTTTTCCGAGAGTCCTTCTCCAGATATCCGGATCGCTCAATAATGACATCGGCGATGCGCACCTCAGCCTTGATTTTTTTCTTCTGCATCGATCGTTGAATAAATCGAGTCAGCTCTGCACGTGTCAGACGGTTGAGCTCCACGAATTGCGCGCTTTTTTCAAGCGCCTTCACGATTTTTCCGCGAAAGATCTTGTCCCCTCGATACCCTAATACAAGAATGAGATTGGGATTGATCTTCTCGGCATACTCCTGAAGCATGAATAAAGCAGGTTCATTTTTTTTGAGATCCTCCTTACTCAGCGGCACCTCATCAATGACCATGACGCGTTTTTCCGCCATCAGGGGTAACTTTTCGACAGCGCTCCAAAAACGATCACCGGAAAGCTCAAGCATACGATATTCTTCATAGTTGAAATCCAGCATGCTCTTCCGCAATACATCCTTTTGCAGTACCTCACGCATTCCGTCCCAAAGAAAAGGCTCCGTAATTTGAACGAGATAGATCGGACGGATGCGCCCGTCATCTATGCTTTTGATCCATTCCCGATAATTCATGCATTCTCCTAACGATTCTTAATATCCTGCCAGATTGTATCGTATACTTTAATAAAAGCCCCCGGATAATCGAACACCTCCAGACGATCAAAAATGCTTTTCTCCGGATAAGCAACCGGAGAATCCCGATATTCCTCGGGAAGGAGCCTTCTTCCCGACTCGGAAGGTAAGGAATATCCTACCCATTCCGCATTTTGAGCCATATTTTCCGGTTCCAGCATGAAATTGATGAATTTCTCCGCATTTTCCTTGTTTTTTGCGCCCTTCGGTATGGCAAAGGCGTCAAAAAAAAGATTGCTGCCTTCTTTCGGTACCGCATAGTCCAGATCTTCATTTTCCATCATGGCCGCGAGCGCATCTCCTGAGTACATGACCGCCAGGGACGCCTCTCCGTTAATCATAATATCCTTGGTCTGATCCACAAGATAGGCATAGACCAGCGGATATTGAGCGGTCAAATCCGCCTTTGCCGCGGCAAGCTCGACGGCATTCCTTGAATTCATGGAAAAACCGTTGCGGATGAGTCCGATTCCGATAGAGTCCCTCGAGGAATCCAGCATAATGATGTTCCTCTCATATTTGGGGTTCCAGAGAATATCCCAGCTCGTCACAGGATCCTCCACCTTGGTTTTGTTATAGAGAATCCCCAAGGTGCCCCAAAAATAAGGAACCGAGTATTTCTGATCAGGGTCAAAGATGTGATGCAGATATTGCTGATCCACATATTTCATGTTCGGAATCTTTGTGAAATCAATCGGCAAAAGCATCTCTTCCTGCACCATGCGCTCAATCATGTAGTCCGACGGCACGATCAGGTCATAGCCGGATCCGCCGCTTTTCAGTTTTACATAGAGATCCTCATTGGTCGCATAATTTGAATAGATGACATCAATGCCCGTTTCCTTTTCAAATTGATCAACAAGCTCCGGGTCGATGTATTCCCCCCAGTTATAGATATTGACGACATTTTTCTTTTCTCCCGAGTCGCACCCCGTGAAAAGAAAAAGCATTCCCAAAAGAAAAAATACGTTCTTCCAATGAAAAAGTTTCATTCGCTTTCCTTTCCAAGCGACTTCAGATTCATCGCTACCAAAAGAATGAGCATGGTGCCGAACATCAGCGTTGAGAGGGCATTGACCTCCGGGTTGATGCCTCGACGCGCCATCGAATAGACCATGGTGGATATCGTCTCCACTCCGTTGCCCGTATTGAAAAAGGAAATGACAAAGTCGTCGATGGACATGGTAAAGCCCATGAGTGCACCGGAAACAATTCCTCCCCTAAGAGCAGGCAACACAACATGCCAAAGCGTCTGCCACGGAGTCGCTCCCAAATCCATCGCCGCCTCCGGAAGCGCTGTCGACATGGTTTCCATTTTCGGAAGCACGGAAAGCACCACATAGGGAACGACAAAGGCGATATGCGAAAGTAAAAGTGTCCAATATCCTGATTGCATCCGCAAAAGTCCGAAAAGCGTCATAAATCCTATTGCAGTGACAATATCCGGATTCAAGACGATTACCTGATTGATCATCAGCGTAGCCTTGCGCCCTCTCCTACGGAACTGATAGAAGCCGAGAACGCCGAGCGTCGCAATCATTGTGCCGCAGAGAGTCGCAATCAAAGCGATGGAAATCGAGTTGTAGAGCGCCTGCATGATCTCGTCATTTTGAAACAGCGAATGATACCAGCGAAGCGAAAAGCCGTCCCAGGCGCCACGCGTTTTCCCTTCATTAAAGGAAAAGACGATCAGAACCATGATCGGAGCATAAAGAAAAAGATAGATGATCGTGAGATAGATGCGTTTAATCCATTTCGACATGATCCGCCTCCTCGGTTTCATCGGGTACATCGCTGTCAATATCGTCCGCCAGGGTCATGCTTTGCGGATCCTTTGCTTCCGTTCCGCTGGAGAAAAAGAGCGATATGACGAGAAATATCATGAGAATCACCGCCATGGAAGAGCCGTAATTCCAATTGCCCGTTACGGTAAATTGCTGCTCGATCACATTTCCTATCAGATTTGTCTTATTTCCGCCAAGCAGCATCGTGATTTCAAAGGTGGAGATGGCCGGAATGAACACCATCGATAAGCCGGAGAGAATCCCGGGAACCGAAAGGGGAAGAGTGATGTTCGTGAAAACGCGAAGCCGGCTCGCTCCGAGATCCGAAGCCGCCTCCAAAAGTCTCTTATCCATCTTCTCCAAGGATGTGTAAATCGGAAGCACCATAAAAGGCAGGAAATTATAGACCATCCCCAAAATAACGGCTCCCTCCGTATATAGCAGATCCCATGCAGGAATCCCCAAGCTTTCCAGAAAAGTGTTGAGAATTCCATGTCGGGAAAGCAGGGTGATCCAGGAATAAGTGCGCAAAAGAAAATTCATCCACATCGGAATCACAATGAGCATCATCAAAACGGGGCGAAAGCGCCAATGCGAGCGCGCCATAAAGTACGCCATCGGATAGCCCAGAAGAAAACAGATCACCGTAGAGATGATCGCGATGCGAATCGACTTAAATAGCGTGATCAGGGAATTGCCGCTGAAAAACACATGGAAATTGATCAGGGAAATCGCTCCGCTGTCATCGGTCAAGGCATAGTACAAAATCATCGCCATAGGGATGATGACAAAGAGAATCGCCCATGTCATATACGGCGCACTGAGCCTTTTATAAATTTTCATAGACGGACTCCTTGTGCATGATATGAATATTATCCGGTGTGATGCGTATGCCCACCATTTCCCCAATCGGATGCGTTGCTGTCGATTGACATAAATATTCTTCCGCACCTACCTGAATACGCATTTCATAATGCACGCCGATGAACAGACTGCTTCGAACAATCCCGGTCAGCATCCCCTCCTCCGGCGAAACAATCTCCACATCCTCCGGACGTATCACCACGTCCACCGCTTCATTCGTCTCAAAGCCACGATCCACACAGGTGAAACGATGGCCGGAAAAAGAGACATCATAGTCCGCATGCATGATTCCATCCCAAATATTGGATTCTCCAATGAATCTGGCGACAAAGCGGTTTTCCGGCTCATTGTAAATATCAATCGGCGATCCGATCTGCTGTATCTCGCCTTCATTCATAACAATGATGCGGTCGCTGAGCATGAGAGCCTCTTCCTGATCATGTGTGACGAAGATGAAGGTAATCCCGAGCTGAAGCTGCATACGCTTAAGCTCAACCTGCATTTCCTTACGCAATTTAAGATCCAGCGCGCCCAACGGCTCGTCCAGAAGCAAAACCTCCGGCTCGTTGACAAGTGCACGAGCAATCGCCACACGCTGCATCTGACCGCCGGATAATTGATCGATGGTGCGTCTTTCATAGCCCTCCAAACCCACAAGCTTAAGAATGGCATGCACACGATCAGCAATTTCTCGTTTCTCAACTTTTTTCATGCGCAATCCGAATCCTACATTCTGCTCAACATTCATATGCGGAAACAGAGAATATTGCTGAAAAACAGTATTCACAGGGCGCAGATGCGGAGGCATGGCCGTGATATCCTGACCGTTGAATAATACATTGCCGGAATCCGGCATTTCAAAGCCGCCGATCAATCTTAAGGTTGTTGTCTTACCGCAGCCTGAGGGACCGAGAAGCGTCAAAAATTCATCTTCTTCTATAAACAGGTTCAAATTGTTCAATACACGCTCGCCATCATACGATTTAGTGATATTAACCAATTCAATTTGTTTCAATGCTTTTCCTTTCCCGAGACCGATTCTCGAATGAATTCCCCCGTATTGTATCGGTTTCTGACGTTTTTGAAAAGAAAAACCGTGTATCAAAAAATCTCAGAGTTTCAAAAGAAGCTGTTTTTTCGACAAATTGGGTAAAAGAAAAAAAGAACGACCGATGGGGTCGATGAAAACAATAAAGGAGTTTTTCATGGAAAAAAGAACCGGATTTAAAATGGCAGAAAATGATATCACTCTTGTCGGAAAAGAAATTCACGTCGGAGAGACCGCTCCTGATTTCACTCTGACAAAAATGGATCTCAGCCCCCTGAAACTGGCAGATCTCGGCAACAAGGTCAAGCTCATCGCTGCGGTTCCCTCAGTTGACACGAAGGTTTGCGAGCTCGAAACCATTCGCTTCAATCAGGAAGCGGAAAAGCTCGGAGATCAGGCAGTCGTCCTTACCGTTTCCCTGGATCTGCCCTTCGCGCAATCCCGTTTCTGTGCGGCGGAAGGCATTTCCAATGCTATCGTTGCTTCCGATTATCAGAATCGGTCTTTTGGAGAAGCCTATGGCTGCTTGATCGATGAGCTCAAGCTGCTCAACCGTTCCGTATTTGTATTGGATCAAAATAACAAGGTCGTGTATGTTGAGTACCTCAAGCAAAACACGGATTTTCCAAATTATGACGCCGCTTTGGATGCGGCAAAGGCACTTTTATAAATCGATATCGCAAAAAATCCTCGGCAGTGCCGAGGATTTTTTTTGAAACTAATCTCTCTGTCTTCCAAAGATACGCAGCAGATAGAGAAAAAGATTGATGAAATCCAAATAGAGCATGAATGCGCTATAGACGCCCATTGCCGCCAAGGAATTGACATCGCCCTGTGATGCTGCATAGAAATTTTTGATTTTCTGGACATCAAAAGCGGTGAGCCCCGCAAAAAGCACCACTCCGAGCAGCGAGAAGATCAGATCCGCCGTACCGCTTCTGAAAAGAAACACATTGAGAAGGCTGGAGATCAGGACGGCCACAACAGCGATGATCAGGTAACGCCCCCACGAGGAGAGGTCCCTTTTTGTGTTCAGCGCATAAATGGTCATGAGTCCAAAGAAAACAGCCGCAGACATGAATGCTTGCCAAATGGCTGTCACATCATAGATGAGTCCCAGAACCGACCAGGTAAAGCCTGTAATCCCGGCATAGAGCAGGTATAAGCCCACGGCAAGCCTTATATTGGCCTTGGCAAGCGCTCCGCGAAGCACCAAAGAAAGTCCCACATAAACCGCAAGAAGAACCAGAGTTCCGGCAACGCCGCTCTGCAGCTGCATGGCAAGCCTTAAAAGCGTCATATTATGCGAGGTCAATACTGCAACGATTGCCGTGAGGCCTATGCCGAGAAACATCATCAAAAATACACGAGACAGGTAACTCGTAAAATCTTCCGTACGAACTCCTACATTTGTTTCATTCATTATGATAACCTCCTTTGATTCTATTATACCCTGAAAAATGTATAAAAGAAGTATGTTCCGAATAAGCTCATTCTATAGAGATTATTTCCATCGAAGCGAGCGCCTTTTTCATCAGATCCTCAATATCCAGCCCCTCTTCCTCCTTCTCCATGTCCGTGAGCCGGGGCTTCGTATTCGGCTGTGCAGGTGCAAAGAAGGAACAGCAGTCATCATAGGGCTCTATGGAAATGTCGTAGGTGTCGATTTCGCGAGCAATACGAATGATTTCCGTCTTATCCGACGCGATAAACGGTCTTAGAATAGGACGCGTGGCAACCGCGTTCACACAATGAATCCCCTGAATCGTCTGAGAAGCAACCTGACCGAGACTCTCTCCCGTAATCAGGGCATCATAATCATACTGATCACAGATATGCTCCGCGATACGCATCATCATGCGGCGTGAAAGCACTGTCGTGTTCTTTTTATGAGCGTGACGGCTGATGGACGTATAGGTATCCGTCAGATTGATCATGTAGATCTGCATCGGTCCCACGAAGGGCACCAGCTTTTTCGCCAGACGCACCGCCTTATCCTTCGCTCTTTCGCTGGTAAAGGGATAGGAATGAAAATGAATCGCGCCCAGCGCAAGACCTCTGCGCGCCATTGCAAAGCCGGCTGCGGGAGAATCGATGCCGCCGGAAAGCAGGAGCAGCCCGCGTCCTCCCGATCCGCCCGGTAATCCGCCCAGGCCCTTCCATCGATCAATGGATACAAAGGCATCCTCACGAATTTCCACCAGAACCGTAATGTCCGGATTCCTGACATCGACCTCGGCGTCGGAGAACATTTCCTCCAGCTCTCCGCCGATATCAGCGGCAATCTCAGGAGACGTCATGGGAAAGCTTTTATCACTTCTTTTGGCTCGCACCTTAAAGGTCGGCATTTCTCCGTTTTCCCGTTTCCACTGATCCACCTTGCGGCGAAGCAGAAGCGCGGCAGCCTCGACAATTTCCCTTTTCTCTCTCTGAATTTTCAAGCTTGGGGTAACATAAATGATGCCGAAAACCTTGCGAATTTTTTGCACAGCCTCATCTACATGCTCCTCAGGAATCTCCACAAAATATTTTCCCTGCTGAGAAAAAGTCCGGATCACAGGAATCTCCTTGACCGCTGCTCGAATATGCCTTTCCGCATTCGCAATGAAGCGTCCCCGATTTTTTCCCTTCAGGATCAGCTCCCCGAAGCTTACTGCAATCACCCAGGTATTTTCCATAATTTCCTCACCTCTGTAATTCGCGCATCATCTGAATCCCCTCTTCCATACGATCAAAGAACGGATCCACCTCATCCGGGCGATTTTCACGCTGAAAGGAAATGCGCACACATCCTTCCTTCAGATGATCGGGAATTCCAATCGCTTCCAGAACATGGCTCGCCCTTCCCTTGCTGCACGCAGAGCCGGAGGAAAGATACATCTCCTCCATTTCCATAAAATGCATGAGAACCTCCGCACGAATTCCCTCGATGGCAATGTTTAAAATATAGGGGCTGGCATCCTCCGGACTGTTCAGCCTGACTCCTTGCATCCGTGCAATACGCGCTTGCGCTCTTCGGTGAATCTCCATAATATTAGGATCATACTGTTCATTTGTTCGTGCCTGCATCATCAGCTCCAGCGCCCTGGCCATGCCGCATGCATATGCCACATTTTCCGTACCCGGATGCAGTCCTCTTTCCTGTCCTCCTCCATATTCCAGCGGACGAAGCACCGCATCGAGATGCACATAGAGCATCCCCACGCCCTTTGGCGCCATAAGCTTATGTCCGCTTGCTGTATAAAAATCAATGGGAAGAGCCGAAAGCCGCACCGCAAGCTTGCCTAATGCCTGAGTTCCGTCGACAAGAAAGCGCACTTCCGGATGATCCTCCTTGAGCCTTTTCCCAATCTCGGCAACGGGCTCAATCGTACCCAGCTCATTATTTACATGCATTACGGCTACCAGAGCGGTATGGTCATCGACCAGCTTGTCCACCTCCGGCCAACGCACACGGCCGTAGGAATCGACGGGGATTTTTCGAATTTCCCATCCCTCCCGCTCCAATTGCGCGGCAAGATTCAGGATGGAGCTGTGCTCGATTGCGGAAATGACAATATTTTGACCGGCGCCGGATTTCAAGCTTCCACGAATGGCGATATTATTCGCATCCGTTGCCGAGCCCGTAAAATAGATGGATTTTGCATCGGTTCCCAAGATGCCGGCGATGGATTCACGGGCTGCCGAAAGACGCTTTTCCGCCTGATATCCTTTACGATGAAGCGAGCTCGGATTGCCCCAGTCCTTTTGCAAAACCTCATGAATGACATCGATGACCGCAGGGTCGACCGGTGTTGTCGCCGCATTATCAAAATAGATCATGGATTCCTCCTTCCAATGAAAGGCGGGAAGAAAATTTTTTCTCTCTTCCCCTCTCGTGTATACTGATTACACATTGTAACACAGGAGTCACTATGCCGATTATAGAACAAAAAATACCCAATATTTCGCTGCCTATCCAATCCCATCAGGCAATTTTCGATATAGAAACTACCGGCTTTCGCCGCGATTCGGATACGATTTTCCTCATCGGAATTGCGCGAGAGCATTTTCTGATGCAATGGCTGTGCACCGTGCCTTCTCCGGAAGAGGAAAAACGGATCCTTCAAAAAGCCGTTCCCCTTCTCAAAGATACTGAAATGATCACCTATAACGGAGACGGCTTTGATCTTCCCTTTCTCAACGCACGCGCAGCGATGCACGGGATTGCTTTGCCGAGCTTCCGATCCCTGGATCTGCTCACCATGCTGCGCCAAAAAAGAAATTTTCTGACACTCCCGGATTTGCGGCTCAAAACCGTTGAAAAAGCGGCAGGAATCGTACGCAGAGATTCCATGAGCGGAAAAGAGGTTGCCGCAAGTAAAAAGCATCTCGCGGATGACGAGTCTCTTCAGGAAAAGGTCCTGATGCATAATCAGGAGGATCTCATACATACCGGAGAGCTTGTCCCGTTTCTGCATCAAATTCAAAGGGCTGTATCGTTTTCGATTTCTTTCGATCCCGGTGAGGAAAAAGACTCCGGAATCTCCTCACCAGACTTGCAGTCACGGTATCGAATCCGGCTGGAGCGCTTTCAGCTTGAGAAGGATTTTGCATTTCTCTCGCTTTCCTCCTCTCCGAGCCGGAGGGTTCCTCTTTACTTTACCGATTCCTTCGTTTCCTTAGAATGGGAAGACAATCAGCTGCGGATGCGCATCCCCGTCCATAAGCTCAAAAAAGGTGAGGATCTCCTCTTCCTGGCCGTCTCTCCGGAAAAATCAACGGATCAGTCCGCCTTTGCTCTGCCGGCTCCCTTCCTTGTTTTGCAGATCAATAAACAGGCGGATGCGCTCAATCTGCTGCAGCTTGCGCAGGATTCTCTGACGCATATCCGAAATCAAAGCCTCCACCTTTAGAAAATAGACAGGAAAATACAGACACAGAAAAACCGCTTGGAATAAATTCCAAGCGGTTTTCGGTATGGGCCTGAATGGACTTGAACCAACGACCTCACGCTTATCAGGCGTGCGCTCTAACCACCTGAGCTACAGGCCCACACAGGGGCAAAAGGACTCGAACCCTCGACATTCGGTTTTGGAGACCGACGTTCTACCAACTGAACTATGCCCCTAGGTAAGTAACGTCGACCGCACCGGTCGAACGAACTGACTAAAAAATTATAGCAAACCCAAAATGCTTTTGCAAGAGCGAATTTCATCTTTTGAAGCATTCTCTTTCCGAAGCAAAGCATATCCTTCGAAAGCATGGCATCCTACTGAAGAATTTTTTCAAGCTGATCCACAATGTCTCCAATAGTGCGAATCTGAACCATCGCCTCATCATCAATCTGAATTTCAAAGGTATCCTCCACGGCCATGGACATCTCTACCATATCCAAAGAATCCGCATGAAGATCCGCCTGAATATCCGTATCTCGGCTGAGCTTTGCCGGATCTGCATTCATCGTTTCCGCTACGATGCGAATCACCTGATCTAAATAATTCATAATTCTCTCCTCTTTCTAATGGTCTATATCATACCAAATTATACACATGATTTCAAAAACAAATATAATAATATTGGAAGGGAGAATTTATGACCATTCATTTTCGTGAGCTTGCCGATCGAAGCCGGCAGCGCGGCATCGGCATCGATACCGATTTTCTGACACCGGAGGAATATCGTGAATATCTTGCGATTGCTCCTTCCCTGCAATATGCAGACCCTTGTGTTTATGAGGAAGAATGGGAGCGAAAGCTCGTCCATTTCGGACCGGGAAAAGCACAGTTTTCCGTTTTGCGGATGGACTCTCTTGCGGGAGATTACGTGCATCTTTCGCATCGTGACTATTTGGGCGCATTGCTCGGCTTAGGGCTGGAAAGACGTGTAATCGGAGATATCTTTGTACAGGATGCGCACGCTTTTCTTTTAATCAAAAGCTCTATGGCGGAGTTTGTTTTGAATACCCTGCAGCAGGTCGGACGAGCGGGAGTTCGTACCCGCCTTGTAGACGAACTCCCGATCCAGGATCTGATCCGCATTCAAAAAGAAGAGATCGTGGTCAGCTCGTTACGCTTGGATCGCTTTCTATCCACTGCCTTTCGTGTGTCTCGCAGCCAAGCACAGAATGACATCCGTACCGGACTTGTCCAGGTTGACGGAGCAGAGGAGACGCGCGTACATGCAACTCTTGTGAACGATCAGCGCATTTCCTACAGACGACACGGAAAAATACGATTTTATCAGGTTCTGCGAAATACAAAGGGCGGTTCGTTAGTGCTTTCCATTGGCAGATACCAATAACGCCCGCGAACGGAAATCCGTTTGCGGGCGTCAATTTAATCCAGAGGCCGAAGGTAAAACCTTCCGGCAAGCTGATCCGAGGTCGTAATATTCATGAAAATTTCTTGTTCGGATTCTTTGCATATCCTACGAATTGCAGGTAAATCCGTTTTGCTGACCACCATGTAAAGCATGGTCCGTTTTTTACCGCTGTAGCTTCCCACACCCTCGAATCTGGTGATCCCATGATGCGTCTCTTGCATCAGCTTTTTTTCCAGCTCGGGGGTATCACTGCAAACAAGAAATACCGTTTTCTTCTGATAGCGGGAGTGCAGGCGATTGACAACCTGCGTGGATAGAAATTGGAAGCAGACGGAGTACATCGCAGCTCTCCAGCCAAATAGAAATCCCGAAACCACGAGTATCCCCATATTAAATATCATCATATAATTCCATGTTGAGATGTTGAATCTGTTGGAGATCATCATGGCGATAAAGTCTGTTCCGCCGGTGCTGGCGTTTGCATTCAAGGCAATTCCCTGGCCGATTCCATGAATCACCGCACCGAAAATCACGTTTAAAAGGATGTCGTCTGTGAGCTGAAAATGCGGAATCCAGTCGATCAAAAAGCTGTATACCACAATATGGACGACCGAATAGATCACAAAACGCTTGCCAACTCGGAAAAATGCCAGGATCGCCGGAATTGCATTCAGGGCGATATTCAGAACCGCGAAGTGAACATGGATACCGAAATACTGCGATCCGATACGTTGAATCAGAAACGACAGGCCGTTAAATCCGGCAGGCAAAAGCCCCATGGCGTCCAGAAAAAAATTCATGGAAATTGCAAAAAGAAATGTGGAAAGAATGATTTTCCCAAGACGAATTCCATCGGATTGAACGGTTTTGCGATACGGTGCGAAAAAATGAAACCAGCTGTAGCGTTCCTTTTTGATTGGCGGCGTTTTCCCTTTTCTTGCTTTTCTACCTTCCGGATCCTCGTTTGCTGCCCGCGCCTCATCAGGCTGTGCTTCGGCCGTCCGGTTTTCTTCTGCGTTCACGCTCTCCTCCTATTGATTCAATACCTACCGATTTAAAAAATTCTCTATTTTTTCTATCTGTTCTTTTCCCTCGTGATAAAGATGAAGGATCGCTTCCTGATGAAAGGAGAGAGTTTTCATTCCCTCAATGCTCTGCGGAGCAAGAATCAGCGCACTTCCCTCCTTCTCCAGCTCCTTGAGCTCATCCAATGCCTGATTATAGCGCATAGCACGCATTCGAAAAACCTCGGCCGCCTTCGGATAACGACGCTGAATCAAACGGGACTGTATGCGATCCTTCCTGTCCTCTCTGTATTCGTCACGTGGTCGCGTTAAAATCACGATCATGCGCTCACAGCCTTCCTGCATAGCCTTTTTATAGGGAATGGGATCGCTGATACCGCCGTCAAAATATCGATGGTGATCATAAACGATGGGCCGATTCATGCCCGGCAGGCATGCGGATGCTGCGAGAACCCGATAATCATTCTCCCGCATCTGACCTTTATCAAAATAGGCAGGTTCTCCCGAATCCGCATCGGTAGCCACAATATGAACTTTTGTCGGAGAAGCTTGAAACGCCTTGTATGCAAAGGGATTTTCTCCCGTTTCTCCTGATATATCCTCGTAAATATATCGATAATTCACAAAGTTTCGTGTGCGAACATAGCGGAAGGCTCCCATATATTCACGGCGCGATGGATAATCCGTATAAAAGGGCAATGTCGATTTCGGCTGCCCCGCCACAAAACGCACAAGATTGGACGCTCCCGCCGACACACCAATTGCATAATGAAAATGAATGTTTTTCTCAAAGCAGGCCTCTAAAATACCGCATCCAAAACTGTCTCGCAGGCCGCCGCCCACATCCACAATACCGATCATACATTTTCTCCGTTCTTTTATCGCAAAGCCCGCCATTGATCGCAGGCATTTTCCTTTATTGCAAGCATAAGTATAACACGTTTCCGTGCGGGAATAGAAAAGGACCCGGCAAAAATTGCCGAGCCCTTTTCTCCAAGCCCGCTTAGCGATTTTGTTTTCTCTTCTTCAGGCTTCCAACGAGGAATACAATGGCCACAACGAAGAGCGCTGTCATGGATATCATGCCTCTGACGTCTCCCGTCTTCGGTGAAGCGGGAGCACCGGGAGTGTGTTTCTGAGTTACAAAGAAGGTATAGCCGAAGATGCCCTCGGCATCTGCCTTCGCTTTATCCAACACGATGCGGACATGTCCATCCTGCGGATCCTCAAAGTATCCGGCCGGCACGGATTTTTCATAGACAAAATATGTCTTTTCTCTCTCCAGACCCTCAAAGACGACAAATGCTTTCTCTCCCTGAATGGTCTTTTCTGCGATGAGATTGCCTTCTTCATCCGTCAGAACGATGACAGAACCCTTCACATTCTTACCGCTGCTCTTATCCTTCACATCCACCTTCAGGCTGCCATACGAGCGGAATGTGAGCTCTTTTGTAAAGTTTCCGTTTTCATCCGCTTCCATTGCCGCAAAGCTTATGTCCTGCTCGGTCTGCGGCTGACTCTGGTAATATCCGGCAGGATTTTTCACCAGAATGAGCTTATAAGCCTTTTCTCCATCAAGCCCGCAGAAGGTGATCCGACCGCTTGCATCGGCCGTCTTCTCCTCTACGACCTTTCCGTCACCGTCGATCAGACGAACCTTGGTGCCCGGGATCAGCTTGTTTGTATCCTGATCCTTTCCGACGACAATGAGGCTGACCGTTGTCCGGACAAAGAACGTATGGCTGTATTCGCCATTCTCGTTCGGTGTGCATTGATCCGGCACGATCTTGGCCGTGTCGGGCGCTTCCTTGATATAGCTCTCCGCCGCCTGATCGTGACGAACCTGATACGTCTTCTCTCTTTCAAGACCGGTAAAGGTGACCGAATCTTCATCCTTCTCAATCACCTTGGTGTCTATGACATTGCCCTGAGCATCCAAAAGGGAGATCGTCGATCCCTGAACCGCTTTCTGCGTGTTCTTGTCAAGGACATTGACCTTGAGATCCGCATAGCTGCGGAAGAGATATTCCTGCGAATAGTTGCCGTCCGCATCCTTTTGCATCGTGCCGAGGTCGACCGTCTGCTCGGTCTGCGGCTGACTCTGGTAGTATCCCTCCGGAGTTTCCACAAGAACCGTCTTGTAGGTCTTCCGGTCATCCAGCCGCGTGAAGACGATCTTGCCGCTTTCATCGGCCGTCTTCTCCTCCACGACCTTTCCGTCACCGTCGACCAGACGAACCTTGGTGCCCGGGATCAGCTTGTTCGTATCCTGATCCTTTCCGACGACAATGAGACTGACATACTGACGGTTGATTACCGGCAAATCATAATTTCCATCCCCAAGTGTCTTTAATTTCGTCGGTACGAAGGAAATGGGACTTGTTATGGGTGCATAATCCGGATTCGGCGTTGTCTGCTCCAGCGTGTATTTTCCGAAGGGATCCAGATTCTCAATATGCACCTGACCGTTTTTGTCCACCGGGAATTTTCCGACCACATTACCGTCACTGTCCTTGATGGTTACGACCGTATTCGGAACAGGAGTTCCGGGAACAGTGTTGCCGTTTTCATCCTTCGTATCCGGCGTTTTGACACTGACAACCACATCGAATACACGGTCATAGACGGTCGCAAGGAAATGGTTGTTGGCATCAAATACAACGGGGATTTTATCCGCATGCGTTTGATACCCTGCCGGTGTCTTTGTTTCCTTCACATAGTAACTGTCCTTCAGATCAAGATTCAGCCAGCTGACCACGCCCATCTTATCTGTGGTTTGCGCTTCTCCGACAACCTGATCCTTGCTGTTGTAAAGCGTAAATTCCGCTCCGGCCAAACGCCTTCCGAACGGGTTATCATATTTTGCAATGGTAACACTGCCGAAGGATTTGTTATTGCGGACAGGAATCGTAAAAATACCCCTTGTTTTTCTCCCCGTTTCCATATACCGGCTGAGGTCCACCGTAATTTTCTTATCGTTGAGATGATATCCCTCGGGGGCTGTCAGCTGCTGAATGGTGACCTTGGAATTCGTCTTCAGATCCAGCTTCGAGAAATCGTACCGGCCGTAGCTGTCGGAGGTGAATTGTCCCTGCGATTTTCCGTCAACGGTAACCTCCACTGTCGCATTCGGAAGAACCTTTCCCAGAATCCGACCCTCCACGGTCTCCGCGATGTTAAGCTCCGGATGTGTCAGACGTACGGCCGCTTCCTGATCACGCGTATCATTTTCGAGGAATGACTCCACATCGATACCCATGATACGGAGCTTGTAGTTCAGGGAATTGACCTCAGCTCTGTTGAGCGGATTGTAGCGCGATTTCGTGAAGTAGTATGGCTTCGGATCCAATAAATAGCCCTCAGGAGCCTTCGTTTCCTGTAATTTGAATTCGCCGCTGTATACATCGAATTTCGCTTTCCCCTGATCGTCTGTGACCTTGGAATCCACCTGCACCCAATCAAAGCCGATCTCGTTGCCGGATTCATCCTTTCGAATGTTTTCCTTCCTGTATAGCGTAAACTCCGCTCCCGGAAGCGCAACAGACTCCGGAGAGGGCGCCGATGCGTCCTGACCCGTCTTCTTGACAAGAATTTCCGACTTCACCGATTTTCTTGCGTTCGGGAAAAGCAGTGTATCAAAGACATTGGAGTATACATTGCCCTCCCAGTCCGTAATATTGCGGTCATTGATACGGAATTCAAGACGTGCGGGATTCAAAAATGCGGAGCCCGGCGCCTGTACCTGCTTCAGATACAAATTCTCACCAAGAAGGGAGGTCGGAATGTCCATATCTGCGGTAGCGAAATTAGTCGTGGCGATATTCTTCAGAACTATGGTTCCGTCCTCCTTATAGAGGTTGAATTTCGCCGTATTGTCGACATCCTCCCCCGTGACCGGATCCGGCGTCGGATCCGCCGGCAGGGGCGTTCCGCTGGTCTTTGCCAGCTGTGTCAGCGGCTTGGTTGCCGGTGCGGTGATCGCACCGGAATCATCCTGCGCTCCGATAAACTCCTCTGCCTGTGCTCCCGATAAAAGGATTTCGGAAATCTGAAGATGAAGCTTATCGTTGACCACATCTTTCATCGCATAGGGACCGTTTTGGAAATCCTCTTCTGTCAGGGCCTTGGTCGTGACCGGCCCCATTCCCTTGAAAAGATAAGGCTTTTTCGTTTCCGTCAGAGTCCATGTGCCATAATCCATCTTGTAGCGCTTCTGAATAATCTGCTTCTTATAGACGGCTGTCCGCGTCCCCGAATGAGAGGACACTGTCTGAGTGTATTCTCCTGTCGGCAATGCCCGGTAATCAGCGTCTGAAATGAGTATTGAGCCCTCCAGCGCTTTCTGAACCGCACTCGAATCCGGAGAGAGCTCATTGATCACCTTTTGCGTTTGAAACTCCGTATATACCTTGCCCGCAACATTGTTATAATTTTGCGTGTCCTCATAGACCTTTTCCGGCGAAATGTTGAATCGCACCATGCCATCCGCATCGCTGTCGGCATTGAGGCTGACATACGGTTTCTTCCTGGTCAAACGGAATCCGATGCCTGCAAGCGGCTTACCGTCTCCATCCACCTTTTTGAACTGCAGCACGCCCGCGCGATGAGTCTGATTCTTCGGATTCGGCAAATTGACAAATTCACCCAGATTGTAATCGGGATAATTTGCTCCCTTGACAGCATCCTTACTGATTCGAATGCCCTTGTCGGGGACCTGATATCCGTCTGCGGAGATCTCTCTGACTTCATAGTCGAAGCTCATAGGGATCGAGGTGAATTTCACATTTCCCTCTGCGTCACTCTTTGCAGATGCAACCGGAGTCAGGCTTTCCTTGCCGTTGGGTCCTTCATCGATGCGGAACAGGCGGAAGCTTGCCCCTTCCAGCGGCTTTTTCCTGCTGTAGTCGCCCTTTGCCGCATCCTCCTGTGTCACGCTGAATTTCTTGAACAGAATGTTGAACGGATCGCGCGTGATCTCGTTATAAACACGGTTGGACTCCATATACTTACCCTCTGCCGCAGCCTTCGCCGCATCGCTGCCCGCAAGCACCATACAGCTGTTGTTGGCCCTCTTGGCATTCAAGGCCGAATCCTCCGGAGCCGTTGCATGAATGGTAAAGGTGTATACGCCATTGGAATCGAAGCTGAAGTTCTTTTCCGTGGAGACAAATTTGATTGCCTTCACATTGCTCTTCATGATCGGCTCCCAGTTTCCGTTTGCGGAAAGCTCTTTGAGAGAATGAGAATAATCGACCGCTTCGTCCTGATTGAGATAGTATGCGGTAAATCCGGCAGGCGTATCCACACTCCGGATGATATTGGAGAATTGGGATTCGCGTGGCACCTTATCCGCCTTCGTCGTATAAAACGAGCTGTCTCCCACAATGGGAAGCACATCGATGACCTCCAGATATCCGAAGCCGTTGTCCAACGCATTGTACACCTTGATCTGATAGCGGAAATCCTCGCCGTTCTTTGTATAGAGTCCGGTGTCGGATCTCTCCGTGCCCTTCGCAATGTACTTTCTTACAAAAAGCTCTTTGGCCTTCATCACCGTGTTTGATGTGGAAGCGGTGCTGAAGCCGTCCTTGTCTTTATTGCGAAGCTTATTGGTCGCGGATTCGTCAAATTTCAGATACGCCTTGTTGATAAGATTATCCTGAATCACCGTGGTATCAAAAATCGGCTCAATATAGACATCGAGACCGGCTACGGCCATCTGTTTGCGAGACGAGGATTTTGCCGTAAAGATCACCGCTGTCTGCCCCGTTCCCTGATAGTTCTCTTCCACCTTGTAGCCCGCGTCCTCCAGCTTCACAAATTCCGGATCCAATCGCACGTTCTTCAGCTCAATGCCCTTGGGGAGCACATCGATCAGCTGAATATTTTTCAGATCCTCCATAAAGATAACGGAATCGCCGTGCTTTCCTCCTGCGGAGCTGTAGCCCAGAGTATAGGTGAGAGTCTTGCCGGCATAGATGGTGGTGTCTGCCGGGACGCTTGAGGATTTTGTCGGGAAAAACCGATTTTCCACATCCTCTACCGCTACCTGTACCGTGCTTTTGTCTGAAAAGCTCTTGCCTTTTTTGAGCGTGGAATTTTCCCACAGCTCAAAGCTGATGTCCGCCGAATTGGCAAGCTTTCTCCCGTTCTTGGCGGAGCGGCTCGGATCCCGGAATTTTGTGTACAGGGTAATTTCAATCTTATCTGCCAGATCGTAATCCATCGTATCGGCATGCAGGTTTTTGCCCGTGAATTCAATCGAGGCGATTTCCTTCGCAATCGCTTCATCAAAAGTGAGTTTAGAAGATTTCAGCTCGCCCTCCTGAAGCACCTCCCCTGCGGCATTCTTAGCGGAAAAAGAAATCGCGTTGCCGGAGTCCGATCGGGGTGAAAAAGACACCCCGGAATAATACAGGCGCGAATCCAGATTGCTGTCTACGATATGGATATCCTTGATCAGCTTATCCGTGTGGGCGTACAGCTCCCAGGTGAGCTCCTTGTCGCGATCCTCCTGGATGTCATAGATGTAAGGATCTGAAGATCCGCGCGCATTCGTCACGTGCTTGCCGTAGTTAAAGTCTCTCTTTTCAAGGCTGTAGCGGAAGCTGGTTCCGGACGTTGCCTTCTGAATGCTTTCTCCCGAGCCCTGATGATACGGCGTGAGCTCCACGGACGCCGTATTGCTGATCGGTTTATCCAATAACGCGCCCGGAGCCTCCAGAATCAGATCGGGAATGGATGAGTCCCTTCTATTTCGAATATCCGCCTCATAAATGAGCTGGTCGCCCTCCAGTCTCCATCCCGGATTCTTCGCGGCGTCAAAGCCCATCTTGACAGTCTTGCCTTCCTTGTCGATATAGCTCGGGAGCCTGTCCGTCAGCTTCACATGCGACAGATTTCTCTCGATTCGATAGTAGAAGGAATAGGTGATCGTATTATCATCTTTTTTGGCAAAGCCGTCTCCGACAGGCACCAGCTCATTGAGCTTTTTCTCGACAATCATACCTAAACCGGGCTTATAGAACGGACTGACCACTCTCTTGTCGAACGTCAGCAACGGATAGTACCCTTCAAGGGATACGGGCGCCGCCTGTGCCAGAATCTCCCCGCCACTCACCAAAACCGTATTGAGGGGCTGCGGTGTATCCGCCGGAGTTTCATAGCGCTTCAATTTCCATTCAATCGGCAATTCCAGCTGAGAGGCGCTCGCCACGCTTGCCAGCGAAAAAACCAAAGCTCCGTTCTTAACCTCCCGCTTGGTAATCAGATTGGAGGGGGGGATCTCGATTTTGTCCGGATCTACGGAATCCGGCAAAAAGATATGAATCTGAAGATCCTTATAGTTGGATATATCGTCATATCCCTGCATATTGAATTGCAGCCTGGTGCGCAAGGAACGTCCGATGGATTCTTTCGTAATCAAGCCCGTATGTGTCAAGCCGATCGCATTGGAAACGCGCTGTACCTCCTGCTCCTTTGCATTGTCCCACGGAGTGTAGGTCAGTGTGATTTCGGTTACCGCATTCGTCAGCGGAACGGTTTCCGGCTTCGGCGGGGTATGGTTCAAAAACAGGCGGGGATCCGTAGTGTATTCGCTGACGCCGGAAAAATCCAAGACCTCGTCTTCACGAAGAGCCTTTCCCGCCGTATCCACGTAGTGGAGAATGACGCGGCGCGGATGGATGACATAGGAATTCCGCTGTTCTCCGGGAAGTTGATCGGCTTTGTCGCCCGTTACCATCAGCTCAACATAGGAATAATCCCGTTCATCGTTCACATACGGCTTGTAGCCGTTGCCCGGATTGTTTTGAAATGCCGCTTCTTCAATCGTTTGTACCGTCGACGGTATGGTTGCCGTCTTCAGCTGATTGTCTTTAAATGCATCGCGTTTGATGGATTGAACGCCTTCCTTGAGCTCCAGCGATTCGATCCGGTTATTCTGAAATGCTTTGCTTTGAATGGATTTCACCGTACCCGGAATGCTCACCGCGGTGAGCTGATTGGACTCAAAAGCATTGCCGCCGATGATTTTCAGCGTGCTCGGAAATGTCACGGACTCGATGGCATTCTTCCGGAAGGCTGAAGAACCGATTGTCTCGAGACCTTCATTCAGCGTCAGAGCCCCGATGCCCTGATTTTGAAATGCACTGTCTCCGATTGCGGTCACGGAAGGCGGAATGACAAGCTTCTCAATGCTTCCCATATCGTCATTCCTGATGAAGGCGTAGTCGCCGATCTCCTTCAGCTTCTCCGGCAAAATCAGCTCGTTGAGCTGCGCATTCAAAAAGGCACAGGCCTCGATTCTGACCAGATTCTCCGGAAGCTGCACCTCTTTTACAAAGGCCTTTTCGGTATACCGATCCGTAAAAGCAAAATCCCCAATCGTAAGCTCATTACGGATCGTCTGACCCGGCACCGGCTTTTTAAAGATCACGCTTTCCGTGACGGGAAAACTGGAAAAGGCATGGGAGCCCACCTGGCGCATATCGGCAGGCAGAATCAGCCTTTTGACGCCGAAATCGTCATAGTATCCGCCGGAACCGGGTGTTACGGAGAACACATTTTCGCCCAAAGAGACGAGGTTGTCCGGAAATTCAATTTGATCCATGAGATGTACGGGGAAACAAAATGCCATACTGTCGATGACAAGCTCATTTTCCGGGGTCAGCTCGGAGGGATCCGGATTGCGGAAGACTATGGTCTTCACCAAATCCTGAGAGCCGGAAAAAAAGCGCTGATAAAATGCATTTTCCCCGATATGATGCAAATTTTTTCCGAGCTCGATTTTGGTGAACGGAACGCTCTCAAATGCATACGAATAAATATCCTCTACATTGTCAGGAAGAACGATCTCGCGAAGTCCCGAGCTGCAGAAGGCATATGTGCCGATTTTTCTGATGCCCTCACAAAAATCGAAGTTATTGGATACGGCGCCTCCGTTTCCGGCAATTGCGCTGCTCAATCCGTAAAAGGCGGCGGTGCCGATTTGCTCAATGTATCCGTCGATGTCGATGTTGCGGGCATTTGCCATATTTGCAAAAGCATAGGGAAACACCTTCTTCAGGTTGCTCTTCAAATGCAGATCGGTCAGGAATTCGTTAGGTGCGAAGCCATAGACTCCGATGTGCTCCGCACCGGATCCTACGGTAAGCGTAGAGGCGATAAAGCCGTAAAATGCGTAATGGCCGATCACCTTGACCGAGTCCGGGATGACGAGATCTCCTGCAATCGGATTGCCGGCAAACGCATAATTATCAATCCATTCGACGCTGTCCGGAATATCCAGAGACCGGATGGCATTCTCGCGAAACATTCCTTGCCCGATACGGCGAACGGTATCCGGAATGACGATGGACCGGATTCCCATCCCCGCAAAATTATGATCGGGATCTGTCGGCTCCATCTCGACAGACTCGCTCATGGTCATCGGATCCGCCTCGGGATCAAACTTGAAGTCCTCTCCGATATCGGTAATGATCTTTCCCTGTATCGAAATATTCGGCAAATATACGTCCGGATCCGTCGTGACCTTGGTCTTTCCGAGATCGGAGAAGCCGAGCACACGGGTGCCGTCATCCGAATAAATAAAGTGCTTGACCTTCCACTCATCTCCCTTTTTCTTCCCGCCGATGATCGTTTCCCCGAAATCATCTCCTACGGATACGGAAACCTTTGCCGTAGTGACGAGTCCCTTCTTGTCCGTAGCGCTGATGACCGCCTCATAAAATCCTTTCGGGGTTGCTTTATAAAGCCCTGTTGTCGGATCCGCGGGAAGCGAAAAGCTTTCGATTTTCACGGAATCGAGGATGTCCTGATTGTCCTTATCCTTGGCCTCAATAATCCGCTTGATACGAGATAAGAGCTCCTCCTGTGTGAACGTTTCCTCAAATTGGAAATTGACGCTGCTGTTGACACGAATCGTCGGCTGATCGACAGCAACCATGTACTGTGCATTCAACTGATAGTTGCCGCCGTCGTTCGGCTGCTTCACCGGCGTATATCTGATGACCTCCTCGTACGGCTGATAACCGGGAATGGATTGAGGAATGTAAGTTCTCTCCACACCGGAATAAATTACACCACCCTGTTTTGTGAAATCGCTGTTGATGACAATGCTTGAGGCAATGGTTTTCCCCGATGTTTCATCGGGAACAAGCTTTCCGTTGTCTTCGTTGCTCTTGCTGTATCCCATAAAGTGAATCGTCACCTTTTCGAGATATTGCCCGGCAAGCACATGTCCGAAGCCCATGGAAGATTCTTCGTTCTTGAGAAGCGGAGACTTTGTTGTCACAACAACATAACGGCCGTTTCTTGCAAAAACATTCTTGCCCATTTCTTTGAGCGCATCATTGATCGTGACAGCAGCAATCGTGTTTCCCTCGAATGCGGAAGCTCCGATTTTTTCCGCCCTGGGCAGCTGAATCTCGCCGGAAAGCTTATTGTTCTGCAAAGCGCCTGCACCGAGCTCCGTAATGCTGTTCAGCGTGTTCACGGCTGTGATTTTATTATCCGCCAATGCGAAATCTCCGAGCACGGTCAGATCCGCACCCAGATTCACGACTTCAATCTCGTTATCGGAAAGCGCATAGGGCTCCATCACCTTCACCTTCGGAAGATTGATCGTCCCCGAAAGCTTGTTTCTCGAAAGTGCGTTTTCCTTCAGCTCAACAACATTATCCAGATTGATCTCGTGAATGCCGGCAGCATAAAATGCACGTCTGCCGATGGTTTTCAATCCGAGCGGCAATGTCACCTTGGAGATCGCAATTCCCTCAAAGGCTCGAGGCGCTATTTCCGTTACGCCCTCCGGAATGACAATTGCGGATCCATCATGATGATATCCCTCCACAAAGCCGTACAGCGTGCCATTTTTGATGTGCAGCACGGATTCATCGGCAATCTTTCCCGGATCGCTCGGCTCCGCTTGCGGGGCCGCCGGAGGATTCGCTCCGCCGCCCTCTGCGGTTGCTGGTACCTGCATCGATGGCACCGCGGGTGCCGCCGGATCTGAAGTCATATCAGAACCATTTTCGACGGCCGGCTTGATCGGAACGGTATCCGATGGAGCCGTATCGGCAAAAATCGAAGCAGGAATACTTGTAAGCGTAAGAGCAAATACAAGTAATAAACTCAGTGCTTTTTTATGCTTCATGTTGTCTCCCCTTCCCAATATTAAAATTTTTTTCATATAAAGAAAACTTATGTTCATTTTACTCTAATATATAAGGAATATCAAAGAATCGGAACCGTTTGAAAAATAAAGCAATAAAAACGACTTTGTTTAATTTGAGCAATAAAAAAAGCCTCTGAATGAGGCTTGAGTGCCCAGAGCAGGAATTGAACCAGCGACACAAGGATTTTCAGTCCTTTGCTCTACCGACTGAGCTATCTGGGCATGGAAATTGTCAACAGCTTTTGTATTTTAGCACATCTCGCATTCATACTGCAAGTGAAGATGCCGCCGCAGAGAACGAAACATGGCCGACGAAGGTTATTGTAACAGATTCAGCACCTCCCGGCAATAAAATGGGCCATCAGGGACTCGAACCCGGGACCGGCCGGTTATGAGCCGGCTGCTCTAACCAACTGAGCTAATGGCCCGCAAAACGGAGAAAGAGGGATTCGAACCCTCGCACCGCTCACGCGGCCTACTCCCTTAGCAGGGGAGCCCCTTGAGCCTCTTGGGTATTTCTCCGAATGGCGGAGAGAGAGGGATTCGAACCCCCGTGAGCTTGCGCCCTAACGGTTTTCAAGACCGCCCCGTTATGACCGCTTCGGTATCTCTCCAATACTGACCCATCGGGGATTCGAACCCCGGACACCCTGATTAAAAGTCAGGTGCTCTACCGACTGAGCTAATGGATCTTACTGGGGTAGCAGGACTCGAACCTGCGCAATGCTAGAGTCAGAGTCTAGTGCCTTACCGACTTGGCTATACCCCATCATCACTTTCGATCGCAACTCAAACAATTGACCTGGGGTAGCAGGATTCGAACCTGCGCAATGCCAGAGTCAAAGTCTGGTGCCTTACCGCTTGGCGATACCCCATCAACGCGCCTACGGGGATTCGAACCTCGGACACACGGATTAGAAGTCCGTTGCTCTATCCAGCTGAGCTATAGGCGCATAAAAGCTGGTGAAAGGACTTGAACCCTCAACCTACTGATTACAAGTCAGTTGCTCTACCGATTGAGCTACACCAGCTTGGCGCTGTAAAAACAGCAAACGACCCGGATGGGCTTCGAACCCACGACCTCCAGCGTGACAGGCTGGCATTCTAACCATCTGAACTACCGGGCCGAATCGGAGCCTTGCTCCGAAAAAAAATGGGCGCTACAGGGCTCGAACCTGTGACCCCCTGCTTGTAAGGCAGATGCTCTCCCAACTGAGCTAAGCGCCCATCAAATGACCCTACCGGGATTCGAACCCGGGATACCGCCGTGAAAGGGCGATGTCTTAACCGCTTGACCATAGGGCCGGATGAAAGTTACTAAAAAAGTATAACCGCGCGCAATTTATTTGTCAATGTGTTTTTCGTTTTTTTATTAACCGTCAGCGATATTGTCATAGTAGAAAACTTCAGCGATTTTGTCACCCCCTGAGATACAATAGAAAGGCTATGATTACTTTGACAAGAAAACAACTTGAAAAAGTCAATGTCCTGGCAGCACTCACGAACGG